>JAFVOZ010000013.1 GCA_017505585.1 bacterium | reverse complement strand
GGGATTTTCAGTCCCCTGCTCTACCAACTGAGCTAACGCGCCAAGTTTAGTTTTGCTACCAAATAATCATACCAATTCAAGGCTATAAGTCAATATTAAATTAACAAATTTGCAAACTTTTTATTTAAAGTATAGAATTTATTTATGAGTCAACTTCTAAAATCCTTGTCGCACTATATAAATGAGCCACTTTTGACTTATGACATGATAGCAAACACGCTCTATCAAAATAAGGCTTTTATTGATACGTTTTATTATTTTAAGCCAGCGAATTGGGAACAAGAAATTAAAAAGCTTGAATATAAATTGCACATTGAGCTCTGCATGCTAGAAACCGAGCAGCTCAGAACATACAGTCCGATTAGAGCAGCGATAAATTCTAAAAAAGATTTTTCATGCGCAATTGTTTACCAAAAAGACGGTGACAACATTATGCATTTTGTGCTAAAAACGGTTACAATTAAGCATTTTCGTTTAATTTATTTTTCAAATATAACAAATGAAATTTTAGTTCAAAAATTAAAACAAGAAAATGAAAACTTAAGAATAAAAAACCACGAACTTGAAATCACAGCTCCTATGGCGCAAAACCAAGCAGCCAAAATGGCTATTTTGAACAGAATTTCAACAACACTCAGAAACTCAAGCATTGATATTAAAACCCTGCTTGAAAACGCACTTCGCGAACTTGCAATTGTATTTGGCGCAAATAAGGCATATTTTACAAAATATGAAAATGAAAAATATAACTTGCAATATGCTTACCCCAAAGGAAATGTAGGCGAAATTATTGAATTTGATAAAAACATTGAATCAGAAATTAAACTTGGAAACATTCACTATTCAAAGACAATAAAAGAGCATAATTTATCTGAAATCATATACAATCAAGCGCACACAAGAATTATTTTGCCTATCATCTCAAGTGGTGAAACTTATGGTTTAATTATTATCTACACCCCAAAAAAAGAGCTTGAGCGCGACGAAAAAGAAATTTTGCTCAATATTCAGCATCAAATTTCAGATTCCGTTCTGCAGGCCAACCTTTTCTTGCAAATTTCAAAGAAAAAAGAAGAATTGGAAATCGCACTAAACGAACTTGAAGAAACGCAACTACAACTCATAAACGCAGAAAAAATGGCTTCTCTTGGGCAATTGATTGCAAATGTTGCACATGAGATTAACACACCGCTTGCATCCATTAGCGCAAACAATGAAATTATGGCGCAAGTTTTTGAGAGCCAAAACGCTACGGCAGGCGAAATGCTAAAAGATATAAATTCGATTGACGCAGAAGCAATTAAGAGAATTACAAATATTGTAAAATCCTTAAAAAGGTTTGTGCGCCTTGATGAAGAAGAGCTCCAGCAAGCAAATATAAACTCAGAGCTTGACCTTACTCTCTCGCTTTTACACAACAAAATCAAACACGGCATAGCAATCACTAAAAATTATGGCGAAATCCCGCTTGTTGCGTGCTATCCAAGTATGCTAAACCAAGTGTTTTTGAATATTTTAACAAATGCGCTTGATGCTATGAAAAACAATAAAGAAAACCCTGAAATTAAAATTACAACAGCGCTTTTAAAGGATAGCCTTATCATTAAATTCGCAAACAATGGCGACATGATTGAATCAAAAGACAGAAAAAAAATTATGGAAGCAGGTTACACAACCAAAAAAATTGGCGAAGGAACAGGGCTTGGACTTGCAATCAGCAAAAAAATTATAGACAAACACAAAGGCAAAATTTCATTTACTTCAAACAAAAATCAAACTGAATTTACGATTGAAATCCCCATATAAAACAAATTAAAAAACCCTATTTTACAATCAGAAGGCAATTTTTAACCTCAAATTGTTTTTATTTGTTTATAAACATTTGAGGGATTGAATGGATAGTATAGGACTTTTAAAAACAGGGCAAGTTGAACAAACAAAAATTTTTCAACCAGGTCTAAATGATAAATATAAAACAAAACCTTATGCTTTGGATAGTTTTGAAAAAACAGAAAAAACGCAAAAAAAGTTTTCGTTCAAAGGACTTGGAACTGCCACAAAAGCAATTGATTCGTTAAAAGAATTTGGGATAAGATGCTTTAAAGAAGGGGTTGCATTTGGGGAAGATGGGCAAAAGTTCACTGGCAAAATCACAAAAAAAGCAAGTAACGGCGATGTTTTCGAAATAAATTTTTTCAACGGAAGAATGTTAGATAGCACCAAAAACCCTGCTTCAGGCTTCTTGGGTGAAATGAAAAAATACTACAAGCACGATATTGTTACAGGCAAATTACAAAAAGTGGAAACAAAGGCAAAGGGCGAAACTGTTGCCGTAACAAAATTTAATAATGACAAAATTATCACATACGCAAAAGATATCAACAAAAATCCCGAAGCAATCAGAAGAAGAAATTTATCAGATGAGGAAATACTAAAAGAAGCACAAGGCATATTAGATGAATGCTTTAAGAAAAAGGGGCTTAATGAAAGTTTAATACCAAAAGTAATATTGGAAGAGGATGAGTATTGCCTAGCAGGTTATTGCGGAAAAGAACATATTATAGCAATCAATCCAAAAGAATATCGAAACGGTTTATTCTCAACACACAATATTCTTATGCACGAAGCAACGCATGCCGAACGAGCATCATTAAGAGCGAGATTACCCGAAGAAATAAAAGAAAAAACAATCAGAGAAGAATTAATTAGAAAAGTTTTAGAAGGCGATAACAGATATGTGGAAATTGTTGATGAACCAATAATAATTCCGCAACCAAAAATGTCCGATAAAATGAAAAAGGAATTCGTGGAGCTTGCAGAAAAATCTGTGTATACAAAAGGAGATATGGAGAAGGTTGACAAAATTAATTTTAAAGAAATGGCTGAAAAATTAATAAACAACAATCCAGATTTTCTAGATAAATATAAAAGCAAAGAAGATGCCGTCGGGCATATAGAAGATTATCTTAAATCACATTACACAAGATATAATCATTATTCCTATAGCACAAGTCGAGTTAATACTAGCGATTTACCCGAACTAACTCCCAAAGAAATAGAGGAAGCCAAGAAATCTTGTATCGAAGCCTTAAATTGCGGAGCCGTGAATAAAACAAAAGAAATTTTAGATGAATACAAAACCAAGAACCAGGAGTATATCACAGATTACCTTTGTGATGATGAAGAAATCCTTTGCAACAAAGAAGGTTATTCCTACACAATAGAAAAAATGAAGAAAAAAATAGAAGAATTAAAATCCAAAGGGGCGCTGACGCCAGAATTAGAAGGCTACTATTACAATTTCATCAAAGAAGGTGAGCTTAGTTTAGAGTTTAGAAACAAACTTATCGAAATTAACAAAATGAGGAAACAGATGACAAAAAACCCTGCTCTCAAGGAAAATGTCGAATACAAAAATATGTTTAAGGAAATTAAAGAAGAATTTATGGAAGTTCAAGAAGAACTAATGAGCTTGGGAAATCTTCCAATAGCAAGCGTGGTGCACAGACAGGCAAAATAATTTTACACTAAACGCAGAGTAAAAATTAAAGAATATCCGATGGATCAACATCCACTATCATTTTAATATCATCAGGCAAAATTACTTGCTTCAAGAAATTAAGAACAGTGAAATGACCTTTATCGCCGAGCTTATTTTTAACAAGGAAATTAAATCTGTATTCTGTTCTGATTTTCTCTATCACGCAAGGCGAAGGTCCGAGCAAAATAAGTCTTTCCGAAAGCGAGAGTTTTTCAATATAAGAATTTAAGCGATTCGCTATCTCAACTGCCGCGTGCTCTGCTCTGAATTCATTTTTTGATTGCAGAATAACTCTTACAATTTTTGAAAACGGCGGATAATCAAGAGTGTCACGAACTTCAAGCTCGGTGTCATAAAAATTTTCATAGTCTTGATTTTTTGCAAGTGTCAGATAATCATTTTCGCTGTTGAATGTTTGAAAAATTACTTGCCCCCTGTCTTCGCCTCTTCCCGAGCGACCGGCAACTTGTGTTAAAAGCGAAAAACCACGCTCTGTGCTTCTATAATCCGGAAGATTAAAACTCAAATCCGCATTTATGACACCAACAAGGGTTACGTTTTTATTATCAAGCCCTTTTGCAATCATCTGTGTTCCGATTAAAATGTTAATCTTTCCTGCCTTGAAATCATTCAAAATTTCGATATGCTCATTTTTCTTTCCCAAGATATCAGAGTCAAAGCGAGCAATTGTGTAGTCTTCAAAAATTTCTTGAGCAATTTTTTCAACTCGCTCAACACCTACTCCAAAATTCTCAAGTGCTTCAGTGTTGCATGTGGGGCAAGCTTGAAGGTTTTTTATTTCAGAGCCGCAAAAATGGCATTTATGAGAATTTGTTTGCTTGTGATAAATAAGTGGAATTGCGCATTTTGGGCACATTACAACTTCACCGCAAGACATGCATTGGCTATAATTTGCAAAACCGCGACGATTAATGAGGAGAATTACCTGATGACCCTCATCAATTGTTTCCTTAATTCTTTGAATCAAATATTTGGAAAATATGCCAAAATTCCCCTCAAAACGCTCTGTTCGCATATCAATCACCGTTGAGCACGCAAGCTCTGCACCTTGATATCTTTCTTTCAAAGTGAAAAGCGAATTAGAATTAACCGCTTCATAATAATCAGAAATATCAGGGGTCGCACTCCCAAGAATTGCATTTGCCCCGTGGAGCTCAGCAAGTTTTCTTGCAACCAGCCTTGAATCATATCTTGGGGCAGGCATTGTTTGCTTATAGCTTGTGTCGTGCGATTCGTCAATTATAATAAGCCCAATGTTTTTCAAGGGCGCAAAAACTGCACTCCTTGCGCCAAATAAAATTTTAATTTTATCTTGCCTTAAATTTTGCCAAACTTTATATTTTTCAGCTTCGCCGATTGAACTGTGCCAAATGCCAACATTTTCTGAGCCAAATTTTTCGGCAGTTCTCATTGTAAGCTGGGTCACAAGTGCAATTTCAGGTGCCAAGAAAAGAACGTTTTTCCCTTCATTTATTGTTTTTTCAATAAGTTTAAAATAAATTTCAGTTTTTCCACTGCCTGTAATCCCATATAAAAGTGAAGTTTTTGGGTTAATTCTAACAATTTCTTCATATACTTTTTGTTGAGCAGGGGACAAAGTGTTTTGTTTAGTTTGTTCTATTCCATCAAAAATTGCGTTTTTAATTTTTGGTTCTCTGTATTTTTTGGCATTTTTTTCAAAGAATTTTTCAGGAATTGCTGTCTTCAAGACAGTTGGAAGCTCGCAAAAATAATAATTTGAAACAAACTCAAGAAGCTTCAGATAATCAGCATCAAAAAGCGGCTCGGCTTCCGTGATTTCAGCTATTTCTTTAACTTTTATACCTTCTTCGATATAGTTTGTAAAGCCTACCACCCAACCTGAAATCGTACGATTTTTACCAAAAGGAAGCAAAACCGCTTGCCCGATTTTTATTTTATCCGCAAGGGTATCTCCAATTAAGTAAGTAAATGTTTTTGTGCCCATTTTTGCAATATTTACAAGGCATTGAGCATATTTATAAGTTTGTGTGAGTGTTTGGTTTTGCATTATATTTTCTATCTAATTTATTAAAAATTACGTTGATTGGCAAAATTTCATCTTTATAGTTTGAACTTATAGGGGTGATTTTAAGAGTGGATGCAGAATTTGCACTGAAAACTTTTGCTAAATATTTCATATCTTGAGAACTAAAATAAACAAGCCCGTTTTTTGACTGAATTTCAATGACTTTGAAACCTGAAGCAGAAATTGCACCCAAGGTATCAAGATAAACCTCTTGAGCTGGTTTTGCGTAATTTCTTACAGGAAGCTGAAACTCAGCAAACACAACCGATTGCAGAAAAAGAATAAACAAAATTAAAAAAAACTTAATTTTATTCATCTTTCCAGCTTCTCCCATATTCTACATCAACAATAAGTGGCAAAAGAAGCGGATAAACGCCTTCCATACACTCTTTTACAAGGGCAGAAACCTCGTCAAATTCAGGTTTATAGACCTCGAGCACAAGTTCATCATGCACTTGCAGGACAATTCTTGTTTGTTTACCTTCGAGTTTTTTATCAAGATTTATCATTGCAAGCTTGATTAAATCTGCCGCAGAACCTTGAATTGGCGCATTTATTGCTGCACGTTCGGCAAATTCCCTAATATTTCCGTTTCTTGAATTCAATTCTTTCCCAAGATATCTTTTTCTTCCAAAAATTGTTTCAACATAACCTGTTTCATGAGCCTGAAACAATGTGTTATTCATGTAAGTTCTGATTTTTGGGTATGTTGCAAAATATCTGTCTATGAAATTTTGTGCCTCAAATGGGGTAATCTTAAGAGAAGAAGCCAACCCAAAGCGGGTTTGACCATAAATTATACCAAAATTAACAGCTTTCGCGCGTCTTCGCATTTCATCTGTTACATCATTTTTTGAAACACCAAAAATTTTGCTTGCCGTGAGTGTGTGTATATCTTCTCCACTTTTAAATGCAGAAATCAGAGCTTCGTCTTCACTTATGTGCGCCAAAAGTCTGAGTTCAATTTGAGAGTAGTCTGCAGCAAGAATCAAATAATCATCACTTGGTGCAACGAAAGCTGTTCGAATTTTTGCTCCGAGCGCAGTTCTTATCGGAATATTCTGCAAATTCGGATCCGACGAAGAAAGCCTGCCTGTTGCAGTGAGTGCTTGATTATAGTGTGTATGAACCCTTGAGTTGTCATCCGCAAGACGAGGAAGAACATCAACATAAGTTGTTTTAAGCTTCATTAACGCTCTGTGGTCTAGAATTTTTCGAGCAATTTCATATTCCAAAGCAAGTTCTTCCAAAACCTTTGCGCTTGTTGAAAAGCCTGTTTTGTTTTTCTTTTTAGGTTTAATTTCAAGTTTTTTAAAAAGCACTTCCGCAACTTGTTTTGGAGAATTCAGGTTAAAAGTTTCGCCAACTTCTAAAAAGACCTCTTCTTCAATTGCCTTAATTTTTTCATTCAATTCAAGTGCAAATTCGCCCAAGAATTTGGTATCTAAATATATGCCTGTTTTCTCCATTTTCTTTAAAACTTTTCGGAGCGGCATTTCGATTTCAAATAACAAGCTTTTTTCTTTTTCAGACAAATTAACTAAATAAAATTCTTCAAGCTTACGCGCGTATTCGATTAAATCTTCATCTGTTGTTTTATTTGACAACACAGTGCCAAGGCAGTCTTGAATTTGTGATATAAAATCATGCTTTCTTGAACTGTCTTTAATATAGCTTGCAAGCTCTAAATCTATTTTTAAATTTGCTTTTTGTTGATACTCTTCAAATTTTTCATCGCTAATTTCACCCTCGTAAGGTTCAAAATCAGGATTTAGGTCAAAAAAACCAAGTTGTTTTGGTGTATCATCTTGCACTTCAGTTTTTATAGATACAGCGCTTTCTTGAGGTTTTGTTTCTTCAAAAAGGTTCGCACAATCACACATTTGAAATGGTGCAAGAATTATATTAATATTTCTTACAAACGAGAAAAACTGAACTCTGTTAAAATATTCAATTACTTTATTTTTATCAGGAATTTCAAGTTTTGTGTGTTCAAAATTAAAATCAATTTCAACATCTTTTTTAATTGTTGCAAGATATTGGCTTAAATATGCAATTTCTTTTCCTGTGGTCAATTTTTCAAGAAGGGCTTTTTTTGTGATTTTATCTAAATTTTCATATATGCCGTCAAGCGTTTGATATTCATTTAAAAGGCTTTGAGCAGTTTTTGGACCTATTCCTTTAATGCCGGGAATGTTATCCGAAGTGTCGCCTGAAAGCGCTTTATAATCTATGACTTGAGAAGGATACACGCCCAATTTTTCATAAACTTTTTCTTTATCATATTCAACAATTTCGCCTTTTGAAGGAATTAAAACTTTAATAAAGCCTTCATCATCTATCAGTTGAAAGGAATCTTTGTCGCCAGTCAAAATATAAGTGTGATGCCCCAACGTTTTAGCACGAGTGGCAAGAGTCCCGATTAAGTCATCGCCTTCAAAACCTTCTTTTGTATAAATCGGGATATTAAGAGCTTTTAAGCCATCCATAATAAGCCCGAGCTGAGGTCTGAGATCATCTGGCATCGTTAGCCTATTTGCCTTATATTCTGGGTATTTTTCAAGCCTGAATGTTTGTTTTGAAACATCAAACGCAACCGCAATGCAATCAGGTTTATTTTTGCTCATTTTTCCCTTGAGCATATCAAAAATCGTTTTAAAAAAGCCGAAAACAGCCCAAGTTGGAACATGTTCTGTTGTTTGCATAGAAGTTCTCTCAAGTGCAAAAAACATTCTAAAAGCAAGTGCATGCCCGTCAATTAAAACTAAATTCTTCCCCAATTTTTCACCTATTATTTATCAAAACTGTATTTTAAACCCAAATATGAAATTTGCACGGGATACAGTTCGTCATCTTCTATAAACAAATAGTAATATTTTTTACTATGCGGAGGGATTTGAACCAAAGTGCGCAATGCATGAGATTCAATTCCGCCTGCTACAACCGCGATTTGCTTTAAGGACAACTCCATTTCATTGTTTTCAGCAATTGCAAGTTGGTAGTTATCTGTTTGATAATGATTAGCAATGTTTGCAACTGAATTCAATGTTGGCGCAAGCCCTTGAGAAGCAGCGATTAAAGCGTTTTCTTGGTCTTGATAAAACGAAACATAATCAGAAGGCTTCACAAAGCGCGGGGTTTTCCCGCCGACTTTAACCGTAATATCCTCAGGGTTTAAAGTGTACGAATATTCACTATTGTTTTGAATTCCAATATATATTACAAAAATATCAGGAATTTGAGATTTTGTGACACCAACTTTCATTGCAACATCGCTATTTATTTGTTTTTTATAAGCCCTGAAATAAAAAGATTCGTTTGTTGTAATGTTTGTTTGGTTTGCTTTGTTAAAATCATCGTCTGAATATTGCAAAGCAGAGCACCCGCATAGTGCGAGTGCTCCGAAACAAATCACTATATTTTTAAGCCAATTGAGCTTTTTCTTCATCAGTTACCCCTTTGATTGTAAGGTTAACTCTACCTTTTTCATCAATTTTAATAACTTTCACAATAACTTCATCGCCAACAGAAAGTTTAGACTCAACTGTTTCGATTCTTTCTTGTGAAATTTGAGAAATGTGAACCATACCGTCTTTGCCGGGAGCAAGTTCAACAAAGGCGCCAATTGGAATAATTCTAACTACTTTGCCTTTTCTAATCATTCCAACTTCAGCTCTGAATGTAAGAGCTTCAATCATACTTTTCGCAATGTTTGCACCTTCAGCATCGTTAGATGTGATTGTAACTCTTCCTTCATCATTGATATCAATTTCAGCGCCTGAAGCTTCAATGATACTTCTAATCATTTTGCCGCCAGGTCCAATTACTGTTCCGATATCTTCGGTTGGAACTTGCATTGTGTAAAGTCTTGGAGCATTAGGGCTTAAATCATCATTTGGTTTAGAAATAACTTCAGCCATTTTGCCCATAATATGTAGTCTGCCTTCTTTTGCTTGAGCTAATGCGCGTCTTAAAGTATCAAATGCAATACCCTTAATTTTCATATCCATTTGAAGGGCAGTAATACCTTCTGAGTTACCCGTAACTTTGAAGTCCATATCGCCCAAGAAGTCTTCAATACCTTGGATATCGGTTAATACAACATCTGTGTCGCCTTCTTTAATAAGACCCATTGCAACGCCGCCAATCATGCATTTAACAGGAACACCTGCTTGCATAAGCGCCATTGAAGTTGCACAAGTTGAACCCATTGAAGTTGAACCGTTTGATTCAAGTACATCAGATGTTACTCTGATTGCATATGGGAACTCGTCTTCTGAAGGGAGAGCCGGCAAATTAGCGCGTTCCGCTAAGTTTCCGTGACCTACTTCTCTTCTTCCTGGTCCTCTAAGTGGTTTTACTTCGCCAACAGAAAATCCCGGGAAGATGTATTTGTGCATAAATCTTTTTCTTACAATTGGGTCAACACCGTCAAGCTCTTGCACCATATTTGGCCCAGCAAGTGTTGCAACAGAAAGGATTTGAGTTTGACCTCTTGTGAATACTGCGCTGCCGTGAGCAAGAGGAATAACACCAGCTTCACACCAGATTGGACGAACTTCGGTTGTTGTTCTGCCGTCTGCGCGTTTTCCTTCGTTTACAATCATTGCGCGCATAACTTTTTTCTCTAATGCTTTAAATTCTTCAGAGATAAAGTCAATTCCTGTTTCTTCCATCATTTTGTTGATTTCGTGATCTTCAGGAAGTTCTGCGATTTTTTCTTTAACAAGTTTTTTAGCTTCTTCGAGCTTTTCTTGTCTGTATGCTCTGTCAAAGTTGTGATATGCATCAAACACCATATCGTAAGCAACTTCTTTAATCATTCCTGCAAGCTCTGATGTATCATATGGGTTAACAAAGTTTTCTCTTTCAACACCACATTCACGAGCAAATTCAATTTGAGCAGCACATTGTTTTTTGATTTCTTCATGTGCAAATTGAACAGCATCCATAATTTCATCTTCAGTTACAAACTTGCAACCGGCTTCAACCATAATAACGCTATCTGCAGTACCTGCAACAACAAGGTCCATTGTTGATTTTTCAACTTCTTGGTGAGTTGGGTTAACAATCATTTCACCATCAATTTTGCCGATTCTTACTGCACCTACAGGACCTTCAAACGGAGCTCCTGAAAGCATTAGGGCAGCTGATGCACCAAGAATTGAAAGTACATCTGGTTGATTTTTTTGGTCATATGAAAATAATTGTGAAACGATTTGAATATCATTTCTATATCCTTTTGGGAAAAGTGGTCTGATTGGTCTGTCGATTAATCTTGAAACAAGAATTGCTTTTTCGCTTGCTTTACCTTCAGTTCTTGTAAAACCACCAGGAATTCTGCCGATTGCAGACATTCTTTCTTCATAGTCGATGAGCAATGGGAAGAAATCTATCCCAACGCGAGGTTCTTTGCTTACCGCACAATGAACAAAAACCATTGTGTCTTCACATTTAACGGTTACGCTTGAAGTAGCGGATTTCGCATACTTACCTGTTTCAATTTCAACAAGTTTACCACCGATTGTGATTTGCATTTTTTTTGATTCAATCATTTTTTTCTCTTTCCTGAGGCGCTTGCCTCAAACTTTCTACACTTCTGATAGTACTCTTTAAGTATATAACAAAAATCGAATAAAGAGAAATGTTTTTTATTTAACTTTATTAAAAAATACAAATAAAGAAGGGGCAAGAATAATTGTTCCAAGGGTTGAAGTTAAAAGCCCGAATATAATTGCGATTGCCATAGATGAAAACATAGCGTCGCGACCAAGCCAAAGCGGCAACATTCCTGCAATTGTTGTGCCAACCGTAAGGCATATCGGGCGAATTCTGTTTTTTGTTTTCATAATAACATCTCGCTTCGAAATTTCGGGCTTGTTTTTAAAGCTTCGCCTGAAATAATCAAGAAGCACAACAGAGTTATTTGTCGCCATACCGACAAGTGAAATATAACCAAGAAAAGTGATAAAGCCGAAATATGAACGAGTGACGAATAGCCCAAAATTAGCACCGGTTAAGGCAAAGACAGCAACAAGCGCAATAAGCAGGGCGTCTTTTAGAGAAGCAAAATAACCGATTAAAAGAAGCAAAATAAAACCGAATGCAATAGGAAGTTCACTTGAAACCGAGTTCATCCCTTTTTTGGAATTTTCATTAATTCCGCCAACTTCCCAAAAATAGCCTTGTTTGAAATTGATTTTGTTGAGCTTTGGTCTTACTTGAGCAAGAACCGAATGCGCAGTTGTTTTGTTTTTATCGATATAGGCCTTAACAGTGAGTGCGTAAAGCCCGTCGCGTCTGACAATTTCAGGGTAATTAAAATCAGGCATAATGCGCATAACTTGCGAAGCCGGAAGCGTGTTTGTAAGTTTATCAGAATAAAAATCCAGAGTATCAATATCTGAAATTTGAAGCGGATAATTGCTATTAAGTGCAAAAATTAAAGAAACGTTATCTTTTTTTCTTCTGAAATCATCAACACGCACACCGTCAATATAAGATTCAAGTGCCGTGCCGAAGCGATACGGCAAAACCCCAACGCGAGCAAGTTCAAAATGATTAATATTAACTAATAAATCAGGAATTTTATCTCCCCAATCATCTTCAACCAAAGTGACATGTTTTACAGAGCGCAAAACCTGCATTACTTGTTCTTTAATACTCATTATTTCAGATATCTCATAACCCATAATTCTAATTTCAACAGGAGCATCATAAGGAGGCCCTATCGGCACTTTGCGAACAATGATGTCTGCTTGTGCAAATGTTTTGTCGCAAAAATTTTGCACTTTTTGAATAATTCCATTCAGCGCGCGATAATTATCAACGTTTACAATCATTAAAGCGTAATTTGATTTAGGACTCTCAGGCGTTGCGCTTAAGACATATCTTGGTGAACCTTGCCCAATATAGCTTGATGTTTCTTCAATTCCTGACAAGGTTTCAAGAAATTTTTGAACACGCAAAACAACGTCTCTTGTTTCGTAAATATCAACCCCGTTTTCAAGCATAATTTTAATTTCAAACATAGGACGATCTGAATCAGGAAAAAATATTTTAGGAACAAAATGAAAACACAAAAAAGAAAGCGAGAACAAGCTGAGCGTAATTACAAAAATTTTTTTCGGATAGTTAAGTGCATATTTCAAAAGCGGCAAAAAATATTTCTCAATTTTAAACTTCTTTTTTGGTGCGCTCGCTCGTGCTACTCGCTCGCTTTCATTAAATTTATAAAACCTTTTAATTAAATGCGGAAGAATAGTAACTGAGAAAAACAAGGAAAAATAAAGCGCGAGTGCAACAACTTTCATCATACTCGAGGTGTATTCACTTACCGTGCTTTTTGCAAGAGAAATCGGGAGAAAAGCGCAAACGGTAATTGTTGTCGAAACAAGAAGGGGGTAGAAAAACTCGCTGGCAACGGAATAAGAAAGTGCATTCATTGTGCGCAAGTTAACCTTTTTAAAACCCTCGAGCTTTTTAAGGTAGCCTTCGGCTATCACGATTGAATTATCAACCAAAATACCAAGAGAGATAATAAGCGCACTGAGGGAAATTTTTTCTAAACCGACACCAATTTTTTGCATTATAAAAAAAGAAGAAAAAACAACAAGAGGAATAATAAAGCCAACAATTAACCCTATTCTTACCCCAAGAAAAATAAGAATTAAAAAAACAACAATAAAAACACTTTGAAAAAGAGAAGAAGTGAATTTATCGGTTAAGGATTTTACATAATCAGGTTGGTTTGCAACAATGGAAAGGTTAAGCCCAATTGGATATTTAGAATTTATTTCATCAAGCAAAGTGTGCACTTCACGCTCGAGTTCAAAAATATTTCCTTCATCTCTTAGGGAAATTGCAAAAACAATTGCTTCATCACTATTTCTGAAAACAAAATTAGAAGGCGGGTCAATGCATTTTTCTTCAACCTTAAAAATATCTCCTAAAGTTAGCGGGGTGCGCGAAATAGGGCTTGGGATTTTAATTTTTTTAATATCTTCTGTTGTCTTAAAATTCTCATTAAAGATGACTCGGATTTTCTTGTCACCCATATCGACACTGCCCGCTGAAAAAACAATATTATAGGAAGCCAAATAATCCGCCAAATATTCAGGCGTAATTTTATATTCTTTGAGCGCAGCTCTATCAAATTCGATATACACCGCCTGTTCCTTAAGCCCGTGTAAATCCACTTTTGCAACTTGATTAAGCCTCAAAAATTCAAGGCGCAATTTGTCTGCAATATCTTTGAGTTCAAAATATGAATAATCCTTACCCCAAAGTGCAACAAGAATACCAAAAACATCTCCAAATTCATCATCAAGATACGGTTTTGCGCCCGCAGGAAGCAAGCTCTGAATTTTCTCCAATCTCCTTCTTGCTTTATCCCAAATCGGTTGCAAATTTTTATATTTTTCAAAAACATCAATATAAATTGCGCTTAAACCAAACCTTGATTTAGAGCGAACGTGTTCAATTTCAGGGATTGTCCTTAGTTCATCTTCTATAATTTGCGTTAGATGTTCATCAACAAGTTTTGGTGTAGCACCCTTATATTGAGTTGTTATAACTGCAGTTCTGATTTTAAACCCCGGGTCTTCATCTCTTGAAAGATTAAAATATGCAAAAATTCCGCCAAAGAAAAGTAGGGCCGTAACAATAAAAGCAAAAAGTTCGTTTTTCAGAAAAAATTTTATCATTTTAAACTTCCGCTTGGCATAACTTTCATTTTGTCTTGAATTTGCGAAACCCCTCTGAGTGCTATGATATCTCCTGCGTGGAGCCCCTTAGTGACTGCGATTTTTCCTGATTTCAACAAAGATGTTTGGATGTATGTTTTTGAGGTTATGTAATTATTTTTGTTTTTTAAAATTTTATAAACATAAACACCGACGTTATCACTCAGGCAAGAATTCAAGGGGATAAAAAGTGCACCTTTTCCGCTTTGCGCAAGAGGAAAAGCAACAAAAGCACTCATTCCGTCTTTAATGCGATAGTCATTTTTATCAAGAATAAATTTCAGCCCGTAACCTGATGAATTAAGATTAGCAGGGGAAAAATTTTTGACTCTGCCTTGAATTTTTAGATTTTCATCAAAATCAAAAGTTGCAACACCTGTTTGCCCCACAAAAAAATCATTTATATAGTTTTGAGGAACAAAAAGTCTGATTTCAGGGAGCTTAGAAGATTGAAAATTAAAAACAACATCTCCTCTTGAAATATAATCTCCGATGTTTATTTTTTTTCTTACGACGACCCCGTCATAGGGTGCTTTCAATTTACCGTAGTCTGCTATTTTTTCATAATATTCACTGCGTTTTTTGGCACTTTCAATTTCATAATAAGATGAGCGCATTTCTGTATATGCTTTTTCCCAATTAGATTTAGAAACCCCGCCCGCTTTGTATAATTTATCAATTCTTTTATAATAATTTTCAGCATTTTGATATTTTATTTTTGCATCGCTAAGCTTTGTGTGCGCTTCAAGCTCTTCAATTTCATAAAGAGAGTTATCAAGTTCCGCAAGAATTTGTCCTTGACGCACCGTGTCACCTTCCGAAACATTAATTTTTTGAATTTCTCCTTCAATTTTAAATGAAAGCTCAGTATTATATTCAGCACTTACAAGGCCTGAAAATACTTTTTCTTCATCTGTGCTTTCGTATTCCACTTTATATGTTTCAATGGGTCTTATGATATGATTTTCATTCTGCGCACAACCCGCACAAAGAAAAGAAAAAAGAAGAATAAAAAATGCCATATTTTTCATAAAAACAAATATATTGTTTTTGGGAAGAAATATATATTAGCCGGTAGAGCAAATAAATATGCCCCACACTTTTGTGTGGGGCATACATTTGAATTTAAATTTTATTCTTCAGGCTTGATTTCTTTTTCTTCATCAGGAACACCATCAAGGTCGTAATCTATAAGCTCTTTAACCTTGTTGCCGTTTTCATCGTATTCATAAGTAGTGTTCCATTTGCCGTCCGAACCGTCATATTTGATTTCAGTCATTTGACCTTGGTCGTTATAGCTATATTCATAATATTCATCCGCTCCGTTTTTCACGCCATCTGCATCTCTATCAAACAAGCGAGTTACTTGGTTGCCGTTTGCGTCGTATGTGCTTGTCTGAACACTTGTAGTTTCACCGTTTTCGTCTTTATTAGTGGTTTTTGTGAGGTTTCCTGCATCGTCATACTCATATTCTTCAGTGTATTCAGGTTTCCCATCTGCCTTGCCGTCTTCATCACCAAGGTAGTCCACAGATTTTTTAGTCATTTGACCTTGATCGTTGTATTCGTATGTTTTTACAGTCTCGATTGTTCCGTCATTGTTAATATCTTTTGATTCTTTTGCAACATTGCCGTTTTCATCATATTCAGTGATAATTCTATTTCCTTGTTCATCAATTGTTTCTTCAACGGTACCCGCTTTAGATTTATCACCTTGTGCTTCTTCAGCCTCTTGAGTTGCATCTTCTTGAACTTGCCCGTTTTGTTCCATTTTTTCTTGGATATTATCGCCAACCATAGCACCGCCGAAACCGCCAATTAAACCGCCAAGAACACCGCCTATAATCCCACCTAAACCAGGGAATATAAGATTACCAATAAGTGAACCAATGGCTACGCCGGAGCCAGAACCAAAGAATCCGCCTGCAGCTTTTCCTGCAGTATTGTCGCTTGTAAACAATGATTTAAACGCATCACCTAATTTTGCAAAAAAACCTTTCTTTTCTTGAGGTTGTTCTGTTTCGGCAATTTCAACAGCAACTTGCGAGTTTTCATTAGTTTTTGCATTTTCAAGTTCTTTTGCTTCTGCCGTCTTGGTCTCTTTAACCTCTTCAGCAGTTTCAAGTTTCTTTAGCTTTTCTAATCCGTCAGCTCCGCTTGTTGTAATGCTGTTAATTGGTACTGTCATAAGTAAATTCTCCTTTCGATTGTCAAGTTATCTTTTAGCTAATTTGTAATTCGAATTTGCAACAAGGAATTGCGCAATTGCAGATTAAGCATTCTCTTTTAAAAATGAATGCACAAAAACACAATAACCTTGTTATGAAAAATTTATCGGCTCCAAGGAAATCAAACTTTATGATTTTTAAAAACAAATTTACATTACGTAATATTTCACGAAAAAAGGCAATTTTTATTTTTGAGAGGTTTAATTAATGGGTGTGAGGCGAAATATGCAAATTCAATTATTACAAAACATTCAAAAAATTACCCCCCTAAAACAAAACTATATTACAAAACCAAGCTTCAGAGGTTCTGATGACGCTTTTATTTCAACCGAAAAAGCACCTTCAGAATATGAAAAATTTACCAATTGGGCAAAAGAAAACAAATTCCAAGAAAAAATAAAAGATGCTCTTTTGAATGAAGAAAACATTCTTGGCAATGGTTTCTCCAATACCGTATATCAAATTCCCGATTGCAAAGAATATGTTTTAAGAATCGGTAATTCGTCGAAAAAAGAGGCAGAAAATCTAATTAAAAATACGGACATAGAAATAGTAAACAATGGTGATAAAAACCTAAGAGGAAATTACGGGCAAAGAATAGCCGAAATAAAACTCAAAGATTCATTCATAACAATTGAAGTACTCAAAAAACAAGAAGGGAAAACCTATGGCGTTCCGCCAACTGCGGTAATATACGAGGAAAACGGCGATTTACGCGCAGGTGAAGTCCCATACGAAGATATCTCAAGAAAACAACAGTATGAGAAATCTCTTGCGGCAATCGCAAAATATCCTGTTTCAAGTTATGAAAAATTAATTGAAGATGTACTCAGGGCGCAAAGAGCAGGTTATGCGTTTGATTTCGAAAACGCAAATAATTTTATGTACGATGACAAAACTCAATCAATTAATATGATTGACCTTATTCAAAGAGGAACACCGTTTAAAAACGAGCTCGGAAATATCCTTTGGTCACTTGTGTGCACAGATTATGCGGGTACATATTTTTCTAACAATAACAACGATATAAGCGATGAAAGAAAAAATGAAGCTTTGAAAAACAATATCGAAATTATAGAAAAATTCACTATTGCGATGAAAAACAAAGGCGTAAAATTTGACTACATGAATGAAAGATTACACAGACTTGTAGGCTCTATGCCAATGATGGCTTGGGCAAGAAGCCTTGACAGAGAAACGATTTGGGGCAAGCTGGAACACCTCGGCATTCTGGACAGAGAAAAATTATATTAATTCATAAATTTATTAGTAAAAAGGCGAGGTGTTAACCCCGCCTTTTATATGTTACCAATTGTAATTAGTATACAATTGTTAATTCTTCATTAGGATTTAAGCTTGAAGAATTAGCATAATTTGGCGCAACTAAGTATCTAACTTCATCTGCTGCTTCATATAAAATACCGAATGTTCCACTTGTAACAACTTTAGTAATGTCATACACGCCTTCACCAACTGTTACAAAACCCATTCCAAAGTCTTTAAGACCTGAAAGTGGTTTTAATGAAAGTGTTTCAACAAATGCGCCCGAGAGGTTGTCACCAAGTTTTTCCAAGCCATTTCCTGAAATATTCAAGATGCTTGCAGCACCTCTGCCTGTAACGCCAACAACTCTATCTGCTGCGCTGAATGGGAAGCCAAAAGTTCTTGCAACAATGTTTGGATTTTTCAAAACATTTGCTTGCGCACTTGTGATATTTTCAGGGAATTTCGCAACGTTGTCACCACATTTAATTTCGTTGAATTTAATTTTAATGTAACCTGCATTTTTAATTCCGGGGCGAACAACTTCAATTACCTCGCCATAAACATTTGAACCTTCTTCATAAACTACGCCGTCAATTGTAACAGGAGCAATTGTAGTTGCTTTGAATGTGTCGCCTACATTTGAGTGTCTTGCCGAAATTCTATCTGCCATTTTTACATTGATTGTAACAGGGGTATAAGCCTTAATTACTTCAGCTGCTTTTTTATCGCGAGCAATATTGTTTTTGAACACCCAGTCAGCTTTCAATGTGCCAACAAGATATGCAACTTGTTCTTTTGACAAATATTCATCTTTGTTCACTTTGCATGGTTCAGGAATGTTATCAAGCAAAGTTGAAGCTACAACTTCTTTTGTTGGAGCGATTGCCCAAGTTGGAATAAATTTGATTTCTTTTTTATTGTAATCAGGAACGATTAAAGATTTATCAGTTTTCACATCAATTAATTGAGCAATTGTTGCAAAAACTTCCGCTTTTGTAACGGCTTGGTCAGGCTTAAAATTGCCGTCAGGATAACCAATCATAACGCCTGCATTTAACGCGCCGTAAATCCATTCCTTAGCCCAATATTTATCTGTGATATCAGCATAAGCTTTTGCTGTTTTTGTATCTTTCAATCCGAAATTTTCAGCCAAAATTACCGCAAGCTCAGAACGTAAAACAGGCATTTTTACATTAAAATCTTTACCTTCGGCAGTTGTTTTATCTTTAATTAAAGTTAAAACATCTTTCACGCTTGAATTGATAAGCACTTGTTCTTTATTTTTAACAATTGCATGATTTGCATTTTGCAAAACTTTTGTGCCGGTTGTGTAAACTTCGTCACCTTTAACTTGTTCATAAACATTTGAACCGAACATTGTTGGGTGCGCGTAAGCTTCAAGTTTAGCTACATCTTCTGCTGCGAAAGCACAAGCAGAACCCGCTAAAAACAACACTGAGCTCGCAAATAATTTGTTAAACTTCTTCATAAATGTTCTCCTATTTTGCTAACTACCCTTATTTCCTAAGATAACCAATTATCTCTTTTTCAAAGAAATTCGTCAAGCATTTTCCGAGAACACTTTTCTCTAAAGTGCTGCGGCAGTTGATTTAT
>JAFVOZ010000012.1 GCA_017505585.1 bacterium | reverse complement strand
ACATAAAGAATTTATCAAAAACAATAAAGAAAAAGCCGAAAACTACATAAAAACTCCGGTAATTAAATTAATTTACGGTAGCTATTCAAATTTAAATAGCTACAATATCCGCCTAAAAGAAGAAACATATGAATATCAATATGCCCTTCTTCAAAAAATGAATAACATTTTTACGGAGGAAGATTTCAGCAAAACTATGCTATGGCATGGACTTGCAGGGATGCTAAGCACAGCCAACAAAGAAAATTTTGAATTTTACAACACAATTCTTGATGCAATGAAAGATAAAGATTTTCCACGCAAAAGTTTATTCAATTTATATTACAAAGATACAAACCTATATCAAAAGAATATCGAACTTGTAAAAAAGGGGTTGGAAGACGGCACATATAAAGAATATGCAAAACTCTACAAAACTCCATCAGACGAAAGAAGAGTAATATATAAATATAATTATAAAAACTTTGAGGATAATTTTAAATCATTTCTTTTAATGAAAGAAGCAGGTTTCTCTGACGAACAAATCGCAAATATAATTAACTTGAAACACATTGAATTGATATACGATAGACAAATAAGATTCAATATTGATGCAACCCTAAGGGAGCTTGATTACAGAAATAAATACAGGATAACAAAAAGTGTTTTAAAGAACAAAAAATCAACACCTGATGAAAAATACAAGAAATTATACAAAAAATTATCTAAAAGCAAAATGGAGAGAATAACTCATGCGCCAATTATCAAACAAACACTTGTCGCAGGTGATAAGTTGCTCAGTTTCCCAATTGGCTTACTTTCAATCCCACATGTCATTTACATCGACCCAGTCATAGGAAGTTATGCTATAACATACAAAGATTGGCTAGACAATATAACAGTTAAAGAATTAATAGAAAAAGAGAAGAAGGAAAGCAAAAAATAATTTACGGAATTGCATTAAAATTTTTGTCATAAAATTATCTTATGTTCGAAACAATTGTTGCAATATTCTTAAGAATAATATCAAATCCGATTGCAAATTCAGCTCAAAAAGCGCTCGCAGGGTGCTACCCTGCTCGCTATATAAACTTTTTGTCATATTCAATAATGGCACTTGCAACAATTCCCTTTGCAATAAAAATAAACTGGGCACAATATTCTCTTGATTTTTGGCTTTACGTAGTGCTTGCAGGGTTTCTCTGTGCTCTTGGAACAAATTGCCTCATAAAAGCATTATCTCTTGGCGAACTTTCGATTGTTGCACCAATTAATTCATACAAATGTGTGATTGGGCTTGTTAGTGGCTTTTTTGTACTTGGAGAAATCCCAAGTCTTACCTCAATAGTCGGACTTGCACTTATAGTTTGGGGGAGTAGAGAATTATTCAAAGAAACAAAAAGCGGATTTTCATTTCAATTATTCAAAGAAGAGTATTTTCGGCTCAGAATTTATGCGCTCATTCTAACGGGCATAGAAGCCTCGTTTTTAAAAAAGATAATAATTATATCAAGTCCGATGGAATCTTTCATTTTATGGGTATTTTCAGGCGCCATATTCACCTTTTTATTCTTGCTTGCAGGAGAAAAAACCAAATTCAAAAACACTCTGGCACCAAAAAACATAGCGCTATTAATCACAATTCCCATAATGCTTTCCATAATGCAGATTTCAACAAACTATGTTTTTGAAAAAATTGAAGTATCTCTTGCGCTTGCTCTTTTTCAATTGTCATCAATCGTTTCTTTAATTTTTGGAATAGTATTTTTTAAGGAAAAAAACATAAAGCAAAAGTTAATTGGCACAATATTAATGATTATAGGTGCAATTATAATCCTTATAAATTAAGCCAATTTACCCTCAATTAAAGATTTAAATTTTTCATAATCTTCAAGAGTATCAATTCCGATTGGGTTTAATTCAACAAGAGCCACTTTGATTTTTTCACCCATACCAAGAACCCTTAATTGCTCAAGGCTTTCTGCAAGCTCAAGTTTATTTTGAGCAGATTGCACCATTTTAATAAGTGTTTCTTTTTTATAACCATACATCCCAATATGCCCAAAATATTTAACATATTCAGGATTTCTCGAATAAGGGATAGGCGAACGAGAAAAATATAAAGCATTTAAATTATCATCAAAAACGCATTTAACACAATTTGGGTTTTGTGCATTTTCGGTTGTTATTTCGCGCACCAAAGTTGACATCGCAACGTTATCATCATCAAGCGCTTCAATTAATTTATCAATAATTTCAGCCTCAATCATAGGCTCATCACCTTGAAGATTTATGATGTATTCGAAATTATTATGACGAGATGCAACTTCTGCTATTCTATTTGAACCGCAATTGTGATTAACATCTGTCATTTCAACTTCTGCGCCAAAATTCATACAAGCATCGAATATGCGCTTATCATCAACCGCAATAATTACATCATCTGCATATTTAGACTTTAACGCCTTTTCCCAAACCCACTGAATTATTGGTTTTCCTGCAACTTCAAGTAAAGGTTTTGCAGGAAGTCTTGTTGAGCCATAACGGGCCGGAATAATAATTGAAACTCGATTTCCGCTAATCATAAATTAAACCTTTTGGAAAATCATAATGTATTCATGTTCAAAAATATAAAAACCACCTGCAAGCGCGCGATAGCGCCATAAATTCGCGGTTTTACCTTTCGCTTTTTCGTTACCTGTTATGTTTTTCACGATTGTTGCCTTGCAAACAAATCCTGCTTCTTCCATTCTTTTCATACATTCAAAGCCGAGCGGAACGAATTTAGAATTACTATATTTATCTCCGATAATAAGAGCTGCAAAACGCCCTTTTTCAAGCATTTCATAACCATTTTTAGCAACAAGCGAGAACATGTCGTAAAATTCTTCCGTACTTTCGCAATTGGAAAGATCACGCGCGTTTTCACTAAATTTAATAATATCGTCATAAGGCGGATGAAGCACAAGGAATTGCGCAAAATCGCGGCCCATAATTTTTAACCTGTCTTGAATGCGAAGCTTAATATCTTCAGACGAGCTATCTCCGCAAATTATATTCACATTTTTAACCAATTGTTTCGGGGTAAATTTTTTAGAAACATAATCAACAACATTTTGCTGAAGTTCAACACCAACACATCTTCTGTCCATATTAAGGGCTTCAATTGCAGATGTACCTGAACCTAAAAACATATCGAGCACGATATCATTTTTTTTGGTAAATCTTTCATAAAGCTGAGTTGCAATTTGCGGAATATAGTTTCCATGATAATCATAACTGTGACCGTTTGATTTATCGCGAGAATCAAATTCCCAAAGTGTGCCTGTTTTAATATGCGAATAAAGTTTCCAATTATTCAAATCAATATCACTGTAAGGCTTTGTTTTTGGCGCCTTTTGAGGTTCAACAACATGTAACCCCTTTTGAATCCCCGCATCTGCTTTTTTTAAATTTGTTCTTTTCAAGATTATATTCCTTAATAATTCTTTACAATTTTAATTTATTTTGCAATTTTTAAAATCCTCAATATGGTGGAATAAAAACAAGATTCTTGACATTTATAGACACTTGTCTATAATATTAACTATGAAACTGACATCCAAGCAACAAGAATTTTTCGAGAACCTAAAATCCGTGTACGGCAAGGATTATCTCCCGAGTTTTGAAATTCTCGCTCAAAACTTTGGCTTCAAACACAAAAATTCAATCCTTCAATATTTCAAAAAACTTGAGCAAGCAGAGCTTATCTTGAAAGAAGGAAGAAGATACAAAATAACGCCAAGCGAATTTGGTGCAAGAATATTTACAGGCAAAGTTCGTGCAGGCTTTGCAAGCGCCATTGAAGATGATTTTGAAGAAAGAATTTCTCTTGATAAAAAATTCCAAATTAATTCACCTTCAACTTTTATCTTCACCGTCTCGGGTGATTCTATGGTGGATCTTGGAATTTTTGAAGGAGATAGCGTGATTGTAAGAAAATGCTCTGAAGCAAATTCAGGAGATATCGTGCTTGCAATTTTAGACGGCGCATTCACGCTTAAAACCTTAATTAAAGAACACGGAAAAACATTTCTAAGGGCAGCAAATAAAAAATATAAAGACATGTATCCTGAAACATCGCTTTCAATTTTTGGCGTAGTCACAGGTGTTATTCGCGAGGTGTAAGTGCCAATTATTGCCCTTATGGATTGTAATAACTTTTTTGCATCTTGTGAAGTTCTTGCAAACCCCACACTTGCAGGCAAAGCAATTTGCGTTTTAAGCAATAATGACGGTTGCGTTATCGCAAGAAGTTATGAAGCAAAACAAATGGGGATTCCCATGGGATACCCTTATTTTAAAGCAAAGGTTCAATTCCCAAACGCAATCTATATTTCAGGCTCTCGCGGAAATTACGCTGAAATTTCTAACAGAATTATGGAAAAAATTAAAGACTATTCAGACACCGTTGAGGTTTATTCAATAGATGAAGCATTTATTGATTTGACAAACACGCTTACCGCAAACAAATGTACTCCGGAAGAGCTTATTGTGCGTATAAAAAAAGAAATCAAAGAAGAAATAGGAATCGATGTTTCAATCGGGCTCGCGCCAACAAAAACCCTGGCAAAATTCGCCTCGGAAAAAGCTAAAAACAAATCAAATATTTTTCAAGATGACTACCCAAAAGGGCTTTATGTAATAAAAGAGGAAAATATAAAAGAAGAATTAAGCGATGCCCCAATTGAAGATATTTGGGGAATCGGCAGAATAAATTCAAAACTTATGCACTCATATCTTATTAAAACCGCTTCGGATTTTTGCGCGCTAAATGATTCTTGGATTAAAAAAAATATGGGAAAATCATGGCTCGACCTTAAATCAGAACTTTTGGGTGAAATTAGAAACCCTGTTTTAAAAGAGGCAAAACCCCCGAAAAGCATTCAAAAAAGTGCTTCGTTTAAAACATTTTTAACAGATAAACAAGAGATTAAAAGCATTATAAACCTACATACCCACAGAATTTGCAAAAAACTAAGAAAACTAAATCTTAGAGCATGTTCGGTTCTTGTTTTTTTGAGAAAAAAAGATTTCAGTGTTGTATCCGAAAAAATAAAATTTAAAACACCTGAAAATTCAGAGCTGGAATTTAATTCAGCGTCATATAAAATTTTTGACACCATATTTGAAGAAGGGTCAATTTATCGCTCCCTTGGGATTGTTGCGCTTAACTTAAAACCCGAAGACGAATGTCAAATCAACTTATTCGAACAAGAAAGAAACAAAAAACAAGAAAAATTATCCCACGCTTGGGACAAACTCGAAGAAAAGTTCGGTAAAAAAATCCTTCGTTTAGGTAAATATTAATCAAACTTTTTTAAATTGTGCTATACTAAACGAAGAAAATTAAGGAGCAAAAATGGAAGAAAATCAGACACAAAATAAAAGATGGTACGACAACGACCCAATCTTAAAAGAAGCACTTGAGCTTTTGCGCATATCGTCTGATGATGAAAAAGACCAAGCTAAAATGTTTTTAATAAAAATGCAAGAAGAAGTTGCGGCCGAAGTTATCGAGCGCATACACGATATAGTTACAAGATTTGCTGGCAATGGTAACAGATGGTATGATAACGACCCAATTATGCTAAAAGCAATTGAATTACTTCGAGTTGCAGACCCTAAAACACAAAGACACGCTGCACTCAAATTATTGCTCGCCCTTGAAGAAAAAAGTCTGTAATAGGGAAACAAAATGCTCGACGTTCAAAATCAAAAAGACGGAAGAAATATAGCAATTCAAAGAGTCGGAATTAAAGATATCGAAGTTCCGCTTATTATTCAAAGGAAATTAAAAAGCGGAAAAACAGACTCTCAAACAGTTTACGCCAAAGGCAAAATGTCAACAAACCTTTCAAAAGAATTCAAAGGGGTGCATATGTCCCGCTTTATGGAAGTTGTTGAAGATTACAGACGCAAAAATTTAATCGGTGTTGATATCAAAAAAATGCTTGTAGATATTGCAGACAAAATGCAAACAGATTCCGCATACCTTAAATTTGATTTTAAATATTTCATCAAAAAATTCGCACCTGTTAGCAATCTTTCTTCACTTATGTGTTACAAATGCTATTTTGAAGGAATACTTGAAGGCGAAAAATATGTTTTCAATTTAGGTGTGGAAGTGCCGGTTACAACACTTTGCCCGTGCTCCAAAGAAATTTCAAAATACGGCGCACACAACCAAAGAGCACTTGTTAAAGTTAAAGTTTCATACAATGACACAGAGCACATCTGGATAGAAGATTTAATTGAAGAAATTGAAAAATGCGGTTCAGCAGAAATTTATTCACTCCTCAAAAGAGAAGATGAAAAGTTTGTGACGGAGCAAGCATACGAAAATCCTCGCTTTGTGGAAGATATTTTAAGAGAAGTTGTGCTCAAACTTGAAAACAACGAAATAATTAAAAACTATGAAATCGAAGTCGAGGCACATGAAAGCATACACAACCACAGTGCTTGGGCATATCAATCTACAAAAAAATAAACCTATGGATTGATTTAAATTTCAACCCCAAGATTAATCCCCTAACTCAAGAAAAAACATACACTTAATATGTAGATTCTTGGTGGATTGTGGGAATTAATTCAGAGGACAAAAATAAAAAAGAAAAATTTGCAAAGCTTATGACAAGCACTGCAAGAATTTCTTGCCCAATATGTGACCGCGGAGATAAATTTATGGTTAAAAACCAATACAGAAAAGCGGTTGATGAATATTTAACCTCAATTATGGCACACAGAGATAACACTCGCGCTTTTAAAGGTGCTGCGCTTGCATACAAGAAAATGAAAAAATACGAACTTGCAATTAAACACTTAGAAAACGCTAAAAATATATCTTCGTTCGATTATGAAATTTACTACGAACTTGGGCTTAATCACCTTTTGAACGCTAACCCTTGCCTTGCAATTAAAAATTTAACAAAATCGCTAAGGTTGAATAAAAACAATATAAACGCTCAAATTCAGCTCGCAATTTCTCACGAAGTTGCAGGCGAAGAGCAAATGGCACTCGCAATTTATCAAAAAATAATTGAAGAAAACCCCCGCGCAATAAACGCATATAACCACAAAGCCGGTTTATACATGCAAATGGGTGAGTTTGAGCCAGCAAAAGAATTATTCATACAAATATTAAAAATTAACCCGAGTTATCACAGAGGCTATTTAGGGCTTGGCATTTGTCTTGACAGGCTCGGCGAAGAGAAAAAAGCTGTAAGATACTACAAAAAATATATTGCAGCAAAACCAAAAAGCGAAACTTCATACGCGCTTGTAAATAGAGTTTGTGAAATATACTCAAAAACACACAACAGAGGCGAAAGACTTTTAAAAATAGTCTAGCCCTATTAATTAAACTTCAGCAAATTGTTTAAATGCTTCACGTTCAGCTTCGCTTTGCCTTGCTTCAATTAAATCTGAAACATTAGCTACGCTTTGGTTTTGCGCAGCATTTTCAGCAGAGTTATTAACTTCCGCTTTAACAGCTTGAGCATTAGACGTGTCTTGAGCTTTTGGAGCTTGATTTACTTCAGGCTTTTGGGTGGCTTGGGGCTCATTTTTTGCGGCTTCTTTTGCCTTGGCTCTCTTTGATAAAAGCACATTGAGGTTTGGAAGAGCAATACCAAGAATGCCAACCGCAATCAAGAATGAAACTGTTTGAATAATGCCGGATGTTCTTCTGCAAGATTGAATAATGGGGTTTGATTCAGGTTTATCAAGTGTATTTTTAACAAAAGACTCAACTTTTTCAGCATTTTCTTTTGATTTTAAAGCGTCTAAAATATCAACATCTGACATTTTTTTGAAATCATTCCCAAGGACATCTTTTGCAAAATCAAACATGGAAGGAGTTTTGGCATTTTCATCAATGCTTAAAAGTTTTTTGATATCTCCGCCAGATTTTTTAACATATTCAAGCATTTTGCCAAAAGTTTCTTGGTCTTTAATGTTTGTATATTTTTGCATAAAATCTTCTGAGCCAAAAACTGTAACTCCGCCATTAGGCTGGAATAATTTTTTAAATTTAGCAAATGCACTAAGACTATTATAATCCGTTGGTCCGTTTGTGATAATTGCGCCTGATTTCTTTTCTGCACCTTTTGCAATTAAGCCTGAAATTCCTTTTTTGGCAAATAAAACTGTTGCAACGGTGGGCACGTCACGCGTAAACACTTCTCTTCTTTCGGTATTATCGCGAGCATTCAAAAGCCTTGGAATAACAACACATGTTGAAAGAACCAAAGTAAGTGCACCAGGGCTTATTGCATGCCCTTTAGGGTCAAAGAATTTACCGAATTTAGACAAGAATGATCCGCCGTCCGAAAGAGCATTCGGCATACCGCCTTTAAAGGAAACTTTGCCTTGTTTGTTTTCAGCATTTTCTTGAGGATTGTCCTTGGTAGCTTTTACATCGCCTGATACAGGGTTAGAATCGCTTAATTGATATAATTTTGGAAGCATAAACATAGCTCCCATTGTTGCAACTGTTGCAATTAAACCTGTTGCAAATCTTGATGTTAATCTTGAATTTTTAAAACTATCAAGCATTTGCCCTGCTGTTACGTCAGATTTAGCAAGCTTTTTGGAAAAATCTGCGTAATAATTTTCGGCGTTTTTAAATAATGTTGAAACTCTGTCTTCCGAGCCACCTTTTCTCAAAATTGCATTTGAAAAGGCAGTTGAATAATCAGCTGAGGAATGCTGTTTTGCAAGTGCAAAAGATGAATCCAATTTTTTAAACGCTTCTTTTAAAGTCTTTTTATCAACTTTTCCGTCAGACGAAACGGCTTTTTCAACAATATCGTTCAGATTTTCAACTTGTCCAGAAAGTTGTTCTCTTGAAATTGAACCATTAAAGGTTCCTTCACAAATTGAATCAATAACTTTATCATAAAATGCTTTTTTAAATGCCTTAGGGTCAGCTTTAACCTTTTCTTCGCCAATTTCTTTAACGGTATCTTGCATAATTGCAGTGAAATCATTAATTTGAGAAAGTGGCAAATTATTTGCTTTTCCAACGGCGGCGGTAATTAAGCCCATAGTAAGCGCGGGAGCTAAAAACAAAGTAGGTGAAGTTGTGCACTCGCGGATTGCCGTTTCAGCTGCTGCAGCGTAGTTTAACTTGCCTGTTTCTTCTTTACCGCGATTAAGCTCAACCCAAGTTCTTGGAACAACGGAACCGCAAACATCTTGCAGAATAAAGCTTGCAGCCATTCCACCTTTTCCGATTACGTCCCAAAAAGTAACAAGAGCGTCTACTGCTCCTTTGAACTCCGGTTTTTTTGCGTAAGTTTGATTGATATTGTTTGTTTGTATACTTTGTAATTTCACGTGAATATTCCTGTCCCTTTATAAATAAAATCCAAACAAGAAAAAAGTTGCGCTTTTATTAACATATTTTAAGAAATCATAAATATATCACCCAAGCCAAACACCAATAGGGTAAGTGAATTTTATTAGTCATTAAATAAAATAAAATCAAGTTAAAGGAGTGGAAATAATGTGTATAAGTAATTTTCTTGTTATGCAATTAAGCATAACATGCCTTTGGGGTATTCTCGTGTTAATAACAAACATGCTATCTTGAAAGACGAGATAAAAAATCAAGCGCGAGTTTAGTTTTTGCAACATCATGAACTCGCAAAATATTTGCCCCATGCTCTGCTAAATAAAAAGATGATAATGCAGTAATGTCATCAAGAATTGGGTTTTCAGAATTTTTTCTCAAATCAGACAAAAATCTTTTTCTTGATGTGCCAACCAAAATCTTATAACCTAAAGACTTAAAATCAGAAATTTTTGTCATTAATTCATAATTTTGTTCAATATCTTTTGCAAAACCAAAACCTACATCAATAATTAAATCATCAGGTTCAAAGCCCCTATCCAAAAGGAAATCCGCCTTTGTTTTTAATTCAGAATAAATATCATCAACAAGATTTATGTAATGATTCATATCATCCATATTTTCAGGCGTGCCTATAGAATGAGTTAAAACATATTTTTTCTTATATTTAAAAGCGACATTTATAATTTTTTCATCCCAACTAAAGCCCGAAACATCGTTAACTATATCAGCCCCAGCCCTAATTGCAGCTTCAGCGGTTTCAGAGTTTCTTGTATCAATGCTGATTGTAACATCAGGCACGATTTCTTTAATTTTAGATATAACGGGCACAACGCGTCCGATTTCTATATCAACATTAACAGGGACAGCTCTTGGCGCAGTTGATTCCGCACCAACATCAATTATTTTAGCACCGTCTTCAATCATATCCAAAGCATGCGCCACTGCATCATTCGGGTTCGCATACATTCCGCCGTCAGAAAAAGAATTTTCGGTTAAATTTAAAATTCCCATAATAATAGGGGGGGATTTTTTTTCGTAATTAACAACCGCTTGCAAAATCTCGTCCGCTAAAGCAGGCATTGAAAATTGCTGACGCTTTAATTTGCTTGAAATTTCAAGAAGCTCTGTATAAGTTCCAGATAAAATGCAATCCGTTTTTTCAATAGCAGAAACCAAAACTTCTTTATGCAAAGCACAATCAGCCCCCAAAGAAAGTGCTGTTTGTTTTAAAATATTTGCTTGCGGAAGACTAAGAGAAAATATTTTAAGAGAAATAAACCTGTGTTTTTGTACGCCTTTAAGCAAATAATCGGCGTCAAAACCTATGCGCGCCATTTCATTTACAATATCTTCATTATTTATTTTTTTAACTATAAATTGCATTTCTTTATTTTACTAATATAATTTAATAAAGTCACTTATGTAAATTGGAGAAAATTATGACAACTACAGAAATTAAATTTGAAGCAACAACAAGACCAGAAGGTAAAAACCCACGCCAAACAAGAGCCATGGGGCTTCTTCCCGTAACTGTATACGGCAAAGGCATCGAATCAAAATCTCTTGTTGTAAATACACATGAATTCATGGTTACAAAAGAAGCAAAAACAGGTGCAGTTTGCACTTTGGTTATAGACAAAAAAGACGTTAAAGTTGAAATTCAAAATGTTCAAGTAAACTATTCAACAAACGAAATCTTGAACGTAGAATTCAAAACCGTCTAAATTAAGCACATAACAAGCTTGCGACGGTTTTTCTTACGCGTGCTAGTTTGTTTTATGGCAAATTTTTTAAAAGCTCTTGTCATACTTAAATAAAGTATTTTAAAAAAGCTAAATTTCAAATTATGTAAAAACTGTTACAATATTAAGAATTGTAACAGTTTTTCATCTACATGATGTATTTTATAGAAAAAAAATATAAACTTTAAGTGTGGATATCATACGTGTTACGGACGATTTTGTGAACTCGCAAGAGGACAAGGATCTTGCAATGTTCATAAAAAATAAAATTCAAACAGATGTATGCGAAGTCAAACTAACTAACAAGGATTATATGGTTAGACATTTAGAACCCCTTAATGACTTTGTGATACATACAACTGCAATGCCTTGCTGTGAGCCATACAGGCTTTTGGGTTAGGCACTTGAGTGCGGTTTAAATATAGTTTATAATAATCAATATAGGCAATTAAGGATATTTTTATGCGTAAATATAAAGCATTCACGCTTTCGGAAGTATTACTCGTTCTTGCAATAGTAAGTACAATCGCAGCGGTGACCATTCCTGTTGTAATGCAACAGTCAACAGATAAAAAATTTGCAGCGCTAGGAAAAAAAGCTCTCGCCACGCTGCAAAATGCAATTGATACAAAACTTGCATTAGTCCCGATAAATGCAGGCAGGGCCAACATGGGATTATTTCAATGGCTAGCAAATGGTGAAAGATGGGGACAAGATGCAATAAAAGTCACCAAGCATAATAATTGGAGAGTTATGCAAACTCCTGACGGAATAATTTGGGACGAAATACAAAGAGGAGCAATAGATTCAAACAGTAAACTCGGAAGATCTTTTATATATAGAATAGATTTAAACGGGTCAGAAGGACCAACTAATTCAACAGTAGAAACCGGGATTAGTGGAGCTGGATATGCTAATAATGCAAGACATTTTGATGTAATATACGTAAGAATAACGAGCGAAGGCAATATTGAAACACACGGCAATACATTGCATGGAGATGCTGAAGATGACCGTGCACTAATTTATTTTGGGCACCAAGTTAGATAATTAAATCCGGCCTTCTTGCTTTAGTTCGCTCAAGTCTTTCATTTGCTCTGAATTTTTCAATTTCAGCGTGATTTCCACTGAGCAAAACTTCTGGCACTTTCATTCCGCGAAACTCGCGTGGTTTAGTATACTGTGCGTGCTCTAACAGCCCTTCGGAAAAACTGTCATCGAGCGCGGATTCGTCTTTACCCAAAAAACCTGAAATATTTCTTGAAATACTATCAATCAAAACAAGCGCAGGAAGTTCTCCTCCCGTTAAAACATAATCACCGATTGAAATTTCACGAGGCTTGAGCCCGAGTCTGATTCTTTCATCAAACCCTTCATAATGACCGCAAATTAAAATCAACTGGTCGAAACTAGCAAGTTCTTTTGAAATCTTGTGTGAAAAAGGCTCGCCTTGCGGTGTAAGCATAATAAGTTCAGAATTATCAATCCTCTCAATACTTTCAACAGCGTCAAACATAGGCTGACACATCAAAACCATACCTTGAGAACCGCCGTATGGCGTGTCGTCAACTTTTTTATGTTTGTCGTGCGTAAAATCACGAGGATTAGTTGTTGAAACTTCAATTACACCTTTTTCGATTCCGCGCTTTACAATTGATTCGGAACAATAATTTTTTATCATATCAGGAAACAATGTTACAACATCAAATTTCATTCCAAAAGCCCCTCAATCGGCTTAATTACAATCTTGTTACGACTGATATCAACAACAGGCACAAGCTCTTGAACAAAAGGAATTAAAAATTGCTCATAGTCAGGGTTTTCAGGTTTAATGCATAAGATATCATTTGCATTATTTGTGCCAATATCAACAACTTTTCCAATATAATCATCGTTATTATCAAAAACATTCAAGCCAATTAAATCACTTGTCATAAATTCGTCTTCACTCAACGCCTCAAGTGCTTCCGATTTTTCAATATATATTTTCTCGCCTTTGTATTCTAATAGCTCGTCAATTGAATTAATCCCTTCAAATTTCATAATGGCAAAGTTTTTATGAATTCTTGAAGATTTTACCTTGAATTTAAGTGCTTTGTCGTCAAAAACACGCACATAGACTTTTTTAAGAGATAACATTTGGTCTTCTGAACCCTTTTGGAAACCAACTTTAGCCTCACCTTTAATTCCATGAAAATTTAAAATTTTGCCAATTGAAACAAATTTTTCCATAATAGAATTGTACCAAAAAAATTTTTCATTATATAAAAAATATGCAATAATGTTTTTAAAAAGGAATTAAGGTAAAAATATGAAAAAAATATTAACAATACTTTTATTAATGCTTTTCATAAACCCAGCAAGCGCGTTCTTTAAAAAGGAAGAAGAACCGAAAGGTGCTGAATATTATTCAGACACCGATTACACAACACCAATTGAAGCAAAGAAAAAAGTAAAATACAAACCCGACAAAAAGATTGACGCAATAGACTCCCACGCCAAATATAAAAAAGTGACAAAAGACGCAAGCATAATTCAAGCACTTGACATGCTGGATGGAACTGCAGGGGAATTCTCACAAAGCGCAATTTTAGGAAACAATCTATCTGAAAAACCAATTATTGTTGAATTTGCAAACCTTGCAAATTTTGATATCAAATATGCGAATTTTGACGCACTTGGTTGGAAACAAAAGGATAGGCTTTATATTTACATCAACGTAAAGCACCAAGACGCTCCAAAAGAAGCTCTTGCGGCACTATTAGCACATGAAGCGATACATCAAGACGAACTAAATTCACTAAATGAAGAAACATACGCTTGGACGCTTGAAGCTGTTGTTTGGCAACAATTACTTGACGAAAACCCGGCAATTTCAAAAATAGAACATCCGCTCGTAGAGCGTGAAAACATAATCAACAAACTTTTTGTCAAAGGAAACTATACAAACGAATACATAAGAAAAAGTGTAATATCAAACATTGGTTATCAATCCCTGCCTTCAAGAAGCCCCGGTTTTGAGGATGAAAGATAAATTAAAATTGAGCAAACTCACCAAAATACTGATTGTGTTTCACTTCATGAGCTATGTCAGAAGGCATACCGTGCCCTGCATAAACCTTTAACTCTGGGTTTAATTTAAAAAGTTTATCAACAATACTTGTTTTAATTTGCTTGAAATCACTGTGCGGAAGGTCGCATCTACCGATTTGCTCATAAAATAAAGTGTCGCCGGTAAATAGCGTATCATCTGTAAGGTATGAAACAGAACCCAGTGTGTGCCCCGGAGTTTCAATCACCTTAATGACGTTTTCGCCAAGTTTAAGCTCGATTTCGGAATTGAAATACTCATCCACTTCAAAATTTTTCACCGAAGGACACCCAAAAAACATGGTTTGCATTTTAAGTGCAGAAATTAATTCTTTATCTCTTTTGTGAGCAAAAATTTTAACATTAGGATATTTTATTTTCATATCAAAACATCCACCCACATGGTCAAAGTGACCATGGGTTAAAAGAATATATTTAAGCTTCAAAGAAGACTGTACGCCATCATTGCAATGTTTACCTAAAATCTCATCAACATCAACAACAGCCGAGCAATCAACAAGCGCACACTCCCCACTTGCATCATCATATAATAAATAATTATTTGCCTCTAAAATTCCTGCTGTATAATTTATAACTTTTAACATATTCATCCTCTTGCGAGCAATTTTAACATGTTCAACATTTTTTTAAAAGAGTAAGGGGTCTTGACTTTAGAAAATAATTCAAGAATTAAAAATTCCAATTGCTCATCAGAAAGTTCAAAATGCAAAGATAATTCAGCAAGATACCTCTCAAGACAATCCATTGCACGAGTGTAATTTTTAAAATTTATATCCAAATCATCGTACATCATAGTACTAATAATACAGATAGAAAATTAATTTTTCATTCCCAATAAGTTTAAAAATTAGAAAATATTGTGAATTTCAATAAATTCAACCGCTTCATCCGCAGTTTGGAAAATATTTATTGCATTTGCAAGATAAACATATTCAAGTGCTTTTATAACGTCTTCAGAAGGATTTACAAGAATAAACATACCCTCTTTTTGAGAAGTTATTTTGTAAATTTCGGCAAAAATGTAAGCGAAATTATCCGAGAAAATTTTGATACTTTCCATATTGAAAATAATATGTTTTTTACCGGTCAAAACATCAGATGTTACTTCTTGCAAAATCTTATCAACATATTTTTGGTTATTGATTTTATAAATTGAAAATAGTGCAATATTTTCATTAATATAATGTTTGTGAAATTCCTCATGAGCAAATTTATTTGTATCATAAGAAATAAATTTCAAAATCTTTTCGTGCCAATCAGGTTGTTTTGAAACAAACTCATCAACACCCATTTTGTAGCATTTTTGAACTAAATCTTTTTCATCCGTTCCGGAAATTACAACAACTTTATATTCTTTTTCGCGTTGGCTCTTAAGTTCATTAGCACATTCAAGAACAGCAAGACCGTCTTCAAAATCAGGTAAGAATAAGTCAATTACAACATAATCGAAGCTTTTCTTTTTAAGTTCTGAAATAGCTTCTTCTTTATTTCTTGCAACATAAACATTCATACCAATCTTTTTAAGCATTGCTGTAAGCTGATAAATAGAAAGTTCCATATCATCAACAATAAGCACATTCAAAACTTCCGCGGTAAAGAAACTTAGCGGGAAATTGTAAAAATTAAGCTTTTTTTCAATTGCTATTATGGCGTTTGTAATGTCTTCCGATGTGCACTCATCTGGGTCAACTTCCAGTTCTGCCATTTTAATAATGTTTGCGAGCTGATCTCGTGTAATTTTAAAATCTTCCATACTTTACATTATACATTATTTTTCAATTTTGTAATACAATAATTAAAGTAGTTTTATTGAGGTTTTTATGCAAGCAACTTTTACAACAAAAGCTTATGGCAAAAACGATATCAGAGGTTTATATCCTGAAGAAGTAAATGCAGAACTTTTTTACTATACGGGAATAGGTTATGTTAATTGGGCACTAGAAAAACTAAGAATGAACGGCAGCCCGAAAACTGCTTCAGACTTGTATTTCTGCGTATGTATGGATGCAAGACTTCATTCACCTGAACTCAAGAATTCATTAGTATCAGGTGTTCGCTCAACAGGCGCAAATGTTTTAGATATCGGGCTTGCGCCAACCCCTCTTGGTTACTACAGTGAATTTGCAATACTTGATAAAGATTTTATCGGTGGCGCAAAAATCTATGGCGCATTAATCATCACCGCATCACACAACCCTAAAGAATATAACGGCTTAAAAATGACCTTCAACAGAGCAAGTTTAAACGAAGCTCAAATTAAAGAAGTTCGATTAAAATGCGAAAAGGCATACAATGAAAGGGACAAAGTGGTAACATACGTGCCACCTGTTGGTCATTTAATTGAAAAATCCCTAATTCCGCACTATATCGACAAACTCTCATCAACTTTCGGCAAAATCGGCTCAGGAATAAAAGTTGTTGTAGATAGCGCAAACGCAACAGGCGGAATTGTTGCGCCAGAACTATACAGAGCACTTGGGGCTGAAGTTATCGAGCTATACTCAGAACCCGACGGAAACTTCCCAAATCATCACCCAAACCCAAGCACACTTTCAACCCTTGAAACACTCCAAAAAACGGTTGTTGAAAACAAAGCAGATGTAGGTATAGCATTTGACGGCGACTCAGATAGAATTGGTGTTGTAACATCAGACGGCAGTGCAATCACGGGAGATAAATTACTATTTATCTACGCAATGGATTTAATCAAAGAACTTGCACCTCGCGGCGAAGCTCCAACCGTTGTAAGCGAAGTTAAGTGCTCGCAAGTTTTATATGATGAAATAAACGCAAACGGCGGAAATGCAGTTATGTATAAAACAGGACACGGCTATATTAAATCCAAAATGAAAGAAACAAGCGCACTGCTTGCAGGCGAGATGAGCGGTCACACATTCTTTAAAGACAGATATTTTGGCTATGATGATGCAATTTACGCAGGTTGCAGATTAATCGAAATCATTGCAAAAAACAAGATGAAAAGCAAAAGTTTCAACCTTCTTGATACCCTAAAACCATTCGAAAGAATGGCAGGTGGCGGCGAAGTTCGTCTACATTGCCCAAATGAACTCAAAAAACCAGTTCTTGAAGAATTTGCAAAGCTCGATATGGCTAAATTATTCAACGAAGAAATCAAAGAAATTATAACAATTGACGGAATGAGAATAATATTCAATGACGGTATGGCAATTATTCGCCAAAGCAACACTGAGCCAGTTTTCACTATGGGTTTTGAAGCAACCACTCAAGAAAAATGCGACCACTACACAAAAACAATGGTTGATAAAATCGAAGAACTAAAAGAAATTAAATCAAAAGTATAAAACTAAAGCGGTTCAATTTGAACCGCTTTTATTTTAAATCTAAATATCAACATTTGCCATTAAATCTTTAACTGTTTGTATAGTTGAATCCATACTCACAAGGTCAGTCGTTCTTTGTTGTAAAAATCCGTTAATTTGTGGCATAAGCTCAATTGCAATATCAAGTTTTGGGTTAGAGCCTGCCTGATACATACCTACATCAATCAAGTCTTTATTTTCACGGTAAATCGAAAGCAATTGGCGCAACTTATGCACTGCTTCTTTATGTTCTTTATCCGCAATTGCAGTAAACAGCCTTGAAATAGAACCGAGTGTATCAATTGCTGGATAATGGTTCATCTCGGCCATTTTTCTTGATAAGAAAATGTGTCCGTCAACAATACCGCGAACAATGTCAACAATCGGGTCAGTAATGTCGTCGCCTTCCATAAGAACTGTGTAAAGCGCCGTAATTGAGCCTTTTTCAGAATTTCCTGTGCGCTCCAACGCACGTTGCAACCAAGAGAAAATTGAAGGCGGATAACCTTTCATGGTGGGAGGTTCACCAACAGATAAGCCCACTTCTCTTCCTGCCATAGCACAACGAGTAACAGTATCTGTCATCAAGAAAACTTTTTTACCTTGGTCCCTAAAGTATTCACAAACCGTCGTTGCAGAAAGTAAACACTTCATACGGATAAGAGGCGGCAAGTCACCTGTTGCACAAATTACAACAGATTTTTTCATACCGTCTTCACCGAGCGCATCTTCAATAAATTCACGCACTTCCCTGCCCCGTTCGCCAATTAGCGCAACCACGTTTACATCAGCGTCTGAATTCCTTGCAATCATACCCATCATGGTACTTTTGCCGACACCTGAGCCTGCAAACAATCCCATTCTTTGTCCACAACCAAGGGTTAACATAGAATCAATTGCACGAACTCCGGTCGAGAATTTCTCTTTAATAATAGGGCGGGTAAAAGGGTCAGGAACAGAACCGTTAATGTTTAGCCGTTGCGCCTCAGATGTATCCATAGGCATAGAATCAAGCGGATCACCCAAAGGATTCAAGAGCCTGCCAAGCAAAAAATCCCCCGCAGGAAACAAAATTGGTCCACCCGTTGTTTCAACAAGACTACCTTGCCCAATTCCCTCGCCATCATATAAAAGCTGAAGTTGCGCTGCCTCGCCTTTAAATGCAACAACTTCTGCAGGTTTTTTCTCGCCAAGATAATTTGTAATATAACACAAATCGCCGACCTTAAGCCCGGGAAGCTTTACATCAACCGTAATACCCACAAGCTTTGAAACCGAACCTTTATATTGATATAAGTTCATTTCCGCAAGCTTATTTAATGCCTTATTTTTAATGCTTGCTATTCTGTTTTCAATATCCTCTTTTTGCAAAACAACACCCTTTAACTACGCTTTTTCTCGAACTTCAAAAGAAATTTCCCAGTCTGAAATTTTATCAACATTATCGTCAATTACTTCTTCTTGGTCAAGTTTAATAAGGGGTTTATTTAAAGTTTTATCACCTTCGAGCTCATTTTGAGCCGTTCTTTCTTTTGCTCTATATGGAGCAACTACTTCGTTTGAAGTTTTGGAAATTTTAGGAACAAAATCTTCAACAATTTCTCTGTGCGATTTTTCAATCGGTTGAATTTCATAAGTGTTTTCGCCAATAATATCGCCATCATCATTCATTACAAGAGGGAGGGCAAAGCTAAACACAGAGCCTTTTCCAAGCTCGGATGTTGCCCAAATTTTTCCGCCGTGATATTTTTCGATTGCAACACGCGCAAGGTGAAGCCCAAGCCCTGTGCCTTTAATTGAATGAGAAGAATTCTCAACCCTGTAAAATCTGTCAAAAATCTTGCCTAAATGCTCTTTTGCAATTCCCATTCCAAAGTCTTCAACGGAAATTTCAATGAAATCAGGTTGATTTGAAAGCTCAGCACGAATTCTAATTCTTGAATTGTTGTCAGAATACTTAATGGCATTTGTAATTAAATTGTTCAAAACCCTCTCTATGCTATCTTCATTATAAGGGACTTCAGGAAGATTAGGTTCTGCTATAACCGAGATTTTTATATTTTTTTCATCCGCTAAAACTTTTAGAGAATTAACCGTTTCGTCAATTGTTGAAACGATGTTATTATACTTTTTCTCAATTTTTGTGTCGTTTTGAAGCTTTGAAAAATCAAGAATATCATTTACCATTTTGTTCAAACGAATAACTTCTTGGTTGATTGTGCCGATAAATTCTTTTTGCTCGTCAAAGCTAAATTCATTTCCAAAATTATACAAAGTATCAGCATAAGTTCTAAGAACCGTAACAGGAGTTCTTAATTCATGTGAAACATTTGATATAAAATCGCTTTTCATTTTATCAACTTCGGCTTCTTTTGTAATATCAATCAACACTAAAATATATCCAAGATAATCATGTGACTTTGAATAAATCGGAGATACTATTGTTTTAATGACATTTGATGCCACATCAACATTAAATTCAAGAGGTTTTTTCTCTATAATATCAAGTGGGGTGTTTTTGAAAAGTGCAATTTTTTCTTTAAAGCAAAGAACTCCGTTTGTATCGCAATAATCTTGAATACGAGTGTCTATAATCTCACTAGGAGTCGCAGATAATATTGATTGTGCCGCATTATTCACAATTGTAATTTTGTCAAAACTATCACATACAACAACGCCGTTTGCAATACTCATAAGCACAGATTCAAGCTTATTTTTCTCTAATGTGATAGTATCGATATTTTGCTCTTCAAAAGCGTGAAGTCTTTTTGACATATCGTTGAATGCAGCAAACAGCTCTTTGATTTCTCCGCTTGCTTGAGAATAATCAAGCATAGTACCAAATTTTCCGCTTGAAATTTCTTTTACCCCATGATGAAGCATTGTAAGCTCTCTTGCAATCAAAATCGAATTCGCAAGAATCACAAGCGTAAACACAACCCAAACAAGGGTGAATATAAAAAGCATTGAATTTTTTGTCGTTTTAACAACATCGCGCGCCATATCGGCAGTAAGCCCAATATCAACAGAACCGGTAACTTTACCGAAACTGTCTTTAATTGGTGATGATATGTTAATTTTTGTACCGTCAAGCCTTGAAGTGTACTCTTTGTTTGTCGAATAAATTACTTTTCCGTTTGCATCTTTAAAATTTAAATAAGAAATATCTTTATTTGTTTTAATTATCGAATCAGAGTGAGTTTTTAAAATAGCATTTCTCATCTCGGGGGGCATATCGCGTGTTAATTCATAAGTCTGAATGGCCAGTGTTTTTGTAAGCAATTGCCCAAAATTCGAATAGCCTTCGTATAATTTTTTTTGAATGTTACCGATTGAAATAACTGCAAGTGCCACGATGATTATTGTAGATACAATAACACCCGATAATATCAATTTGTTCTGATCCGTTAAATCTATATTTGGAAAAATACTAAATTTTCTATTCATATCACCAACATTGTAACATGAAAAAGATAGTTATAAAGTATTATTTTATTTAATAAAAAGTCTTTCCAATCTGCGCACAAATCTTGTCAATTTTGGCTCAGTGTCAGCGGTAATCGAATCAACAAGTGCGGTTTTGAGTTTAGCATTTTTTCCGGCGAGAATATCAGTCAAAGGCCTATCGCCCACAATCATTGTTTCTTCGGGGATTGAATTAAGCTCACTTAATGCTTGCATAACGCCAAGCACGTCAGGCTTTCTTGAACTATCGTAAATTTTAACCTTTGTTTGTGCTTGAAGTTTTTGAGTATACTCTTTATTGTAATTATTTGAGATAATCGCAAGTTTATATTTTTTTGCAAGTTCAAATAATAACTGCTGAACACGAGGCTCAATAACCCCCGATTTTGAAGCACAGAGTGTGCTATCAAGATCAAACAACAATGTTGTTAAATTAAATTTATCAAGGTGTTCTTGAAGTTCATATATTGATTTCAAATTTAAATCAGGTTTAATTCTACCTTTTAAAATAGGAAGATATCCTTTAAGAGGCATTTTTTTATCTTTTTGCTTAACTTCAATTCGTTTATCAGTTATTCCAACCGTTCGAATAAGTGCATATTGAATATTTGAAGGCAATTTATCAAATTGCATCAAAACAACATCGTTTGTATTTGCCACAAATAAATTTTGCTCTTTTTCACTTTTAATTGCAACAATTTTTGCTTCAATGCTCTCATCAGGTGTTATGATTTCAACCGTTTCGCCTGTTGTCATTTTATTTTTTATCTCAACGCGCAAAAATCCGTTTTCTTCCCCTAAAACAATACCAAGGAAATCAGCCCCTGCAAGCCCTTTTGAGATATCGTAACTATAAGATTCAGAGTTATTATCGCCCAAGAAAAAGCCTTTTGTATAGCCACGATTACCAACTTTTAAAAGTTCATTAAAACCGTCGCGAGCCGAAATTTTTCCGTCTAAGACCATTCTGTAAGCACGAGCAGTTGCGCTCACATAATAAAGCGATTTTGTTCTGCCTTCAATTTTGAATGAAGCAACGCCCGCATCACGTAAATTTTGAATGTGCTCAATTAAGCACAAATCTTTTGGAGAAAGAATATGTGAACCGTGATTATCCTGACAAATTTCATAATATTCTCCCGGACGAGTTTCTTCAAGAAGTTTATAGCTCCACCTGCAAGGTTGAGCGCAACCGCCCGAATTCGCCTTTCTTGAATTTTTTGTCATAAAGTCAGAAAGTAAGCACCTTCCTGAAAAACTCATACATTGCGAGCCATGCACAAAGCACTCAAGCTCAATATCAGGGCAATCTGAAACCATTTTTTCAATCTGTTTATAAGATAACTCACGTGCTAAAATTACCCTTTTAGCTCCAAGTCCTTGCCAAAATTTAACTGCTTCTGAATTTAAAGTATTGGTTTGAGTTGAAATATGAATATCAATTTCAGGAAGTTCACGACGAATAATATTAAAAACACCAAAGTCCGAAACAATGATTGCATCAGGACTCGCCTCGCGAATAACTTCAATATTTTCATATAATTTATTAATATCATTTTCAAAAGCAAAAATATTTACGGTTAAATATGCCTTCTTTCCAAGTTCATGCGCTCTTGCGATTGCATCTTTTAAATTTTCTCGAGTGATTAAGCTTCCTTTTCTCATTGTCCTTAGTGAAAAATCAACCATACCTAAATAAACGGCATCTGCACCATATTGAATAGCATATTCCATTTTCTCTATGTTGCCAGCAGGAAGTAAAAGTTCAGCCATAATCTCTCCTTAAATTCAATTTAATATTACCAAAAATGAGAAAAATTAACAAATAGCCCTTTTTTTAAAATTGTTGTAAAATTGCACTATGAGAATTATTGATATTCATACACATGGTGGCTTTGGGGTTAATTTCAATAGAGCCTGCGTCGAAGACATTCATAAATTTGCAAAAAAAATAAAGGAACATTCTTACGATGCTTTCTGCCCGACTCTTGCATCTGATACGCCCGAAAACCTGCACGGTGCACTTAAAAACATTTCAAGATATATGCAAAAAGGGCAAGATAAAGATTGCGCCAGGGTTTTAGGGATTCATCTTGAATGCGGTTTTCTGAACCCGGAAAAAAAAGGAACACATTCAAAGGAAGATTTATTTGAACCGAACATTGAAAATTGGTTCAAACACTTTAAAGAATTTACAGAAAACATAAAAATCGTGACACTTGCACCCGAGCTTGATAAAAATCAAGAATTGCAAAAATACCTT
>JAFVOZ010000099.1 GCA_017505585.1 bacterium | reverse complement strand
TCGGCGAATAATCAAATAAAACAAACAATAAAAAACCCTCTTAATTTAAGAGGGTTTTTTATTGTTTAAAAAATTATTCATGTAATTTATATTTTAAAACAGTGTTTGAAACTTGTTCTGTAATATATAAAAATTTATCTTTAATTGAGATTATATAAGGATTTTTAACCGCTAAAACAACGGCTCCGACTCCTGCTTGATTGATTTTTAAAATATTTCCTGCAGTATAGTTTGCAACATAAATATTTCCTAAATCATCTATTGCAAGCCCAACTGGTCCCGCAACATTATCTTTTGCAAAAACCGTTTTTACACCTGTTTCATCAATTTTATAAATTGTATTTTCTGCAAAACTTGCAACATAAATGTTTCCGCTATTATCTGCTACAACACCCGAAGGCGCTTTAATATCAAGATATGTTTGAACCTTGGTGAGTGTTGGATTTTGCACAGGAGTGTCAGCGGGTTTGATATCCAAAACAGGAGTTTCACCAGATGCAGCTGAGCTTGTGTTGAGGTAAGTTGCACGTTCTTGTTCTGCAAGTTTTTTTGCTTCCGCTTGAGCCTTAAGTTCTTCTTGACGCGATACAACTTTAACCAAATCGTCTTGTGCTTTCATATAATATGAACTTTTTGGAGTTATTTTTTTGTAATATTGAACGGCTTTAGTTAAAAAACCTCTTTTGTAATACGCTTGCGCAAGGTAATAAATATTTTCTTCATCGTTTGGTCTGAGTGAATTAATTTTTAAATAAGTTGCAATTGCATCATCAAGCTTGTTCGTTGCAAATTGAATTTGCCCAAGGTTGTAGTAAGCTTCGTAAAAATCGGGGGCAAGATAAATTGCAGATTTAAAAGATTCAATTGATTTATCAATACTTCCTGTTTGATAGTAATCAATACCTGCGTTATAGTAATCAACTGCGCCTTTTGGAAGTTCAGCCGAATGAACACATAAAGGAAAAATTAAAGTCATCAATGTCAAGAATAATTTTTTCATGCTATCATTATATAATCAAAGAAAAATAAATTACAAACAAAATTTTTAATAAAAAATACGGTGAAAAATGCTAATTTTAGGAATTGAAACAAGTTGTGACGAAACTGCCTGCGCCATTGTGCGTGATGGCAGAGAAGTGTTATCCAACATTGTTGCAAGCCAAATTAAAACGCACGCGGAATTTGGTGGCGTTATTCCTGAAATTGCAGCTCGCGAACATTTAGATGCAATTAATGTTTGCATAAAAGAAGCATATAGAGAAGCTGGCGTTAGTGCAAATGACATCGATGCATTTGCATCAACAGTTGGACCTGGGCTTGTCGGCTGTTTGCTTGTTGGTTTGAATTCCGCAAAAACACTGTCTATTGTTCACAATAAACCATATATCGGAGTTAATCATCTTCAAGCACACATTAGCGCAAATTTCCTTGAAACAGAGCTTGAACCGCCTTTTATGGGGCTTTTGGTTTCAGGAGGGCACACACAAATTATCTACGTTGAAGACTATGACAAACAAAAAATTGTGGCTCAAACAATAGATGACGCGGTGGGTGAAGTTTATGACAAAGTGGCGCGCCTTATGGGACTTCCATACCCAGGAGGCATTATGCTTGATAAAATGGCACAAGAAGGAAGCAAAAACGCATTTAAATTACCGCGCGCGAGAGTCGGTGAAGATGAATTTAGTTTTTCAGGACTTAAAACCGCAGTTTTAAGGCTTGTTCAATCATTTAACGGCAAAGAACTTCCAAAGCACGATATTGCAGCAAGTTTTCAAGAATGCGTAAGCGAAACTTTAATTCAAAAATTACTTATTCAAGCAGATAAATATAATTGCAAAAAAATAGTGCTTGCAGGTGGCGTTGCAGCAAACAGTGAACTTAGAAGAAAAATTGCAGAACTTAACAATAAGGGTTATATTACTCAGGCACCAAAAATGAAGTTCTGCACGGATAATGCTGCAATGATAGCATCTTGCGCATATTTCAACCCGATTAAAACAGATAACCCGCTTGAACTTGAAGTTTTCTCAAGAGGTTAAGTGCGGCCAAAAAACAAAATTAAGAATTGAATTTATTTTGCGCTTCCTTAATTCCGCTTGCAATATACATCTCAACAGCATCTGCCGCTTTTTTAATAGTTTGAGATAAAAGCTCGTCTTCATCAGCTCTAAAATTACCTAACACATGGTCATTCAGGGGGATTCTTGGGTCTTTTGGGCCAATTCCGACTTTAAGTCTGTCAAAAACATTAGTACCCAAATTATTAATAATTGACTTTATGCCGTTGTGCCCCCCATCAGATCCTTCTGAGCGAAATCTCATACGCCCCAAATCCATACTCACATCGTCAAACACAATCAAAATATCTTTGTTTGAAAGCTTGTAAAAATTGGCAAGGGCAATTACTGCATCGCCCGATAAATTCATGTAAGTTGAAGGCATTAAATATAGCGTGTCACCTGATTTTGCAAAAAAACCTTTGAACTTTTCGGTAAGTGTTAAGCTTTTACGATGCAAAAGCTCGTCAAGTACCATAAAGCCAGTGTTGTGGCGAGTGTGAGCATATTTTACTTCAGGATTTCCAAGACCGATTATTGCTTTCATTTTTACCTTTTAATTTTAACTGAAATTTATCTCATCTATCTTAATTAGCTTGTTAACTCATCAAAAAGAAAGTTCATTTAATTATCATTATAGCAGTAAAAATCAAATAGGGAGAGGAAATGTCTAAAAAATCCATAACACAAGAAAAAAGCTCTATAAAATTAGGAAATTTTCTAAATGAAAATAAACTTCATAAAAAAGATTTTGCTCAAATGATAGGAGTAACTTTGTCTTATATTTACAACCTTATTGATGAAACCATACCTTTTTCTGGGCGCGCCACAACACTAGAGCGCATTGCAACGGTTATGGATATTTTACCTGAAGAATTTGAAGAATATATTATTGAAGACGATACAAAAAAATTTGATGAAAACCTTGAGTTTATCAAAAGCAAAATTAAAGAAACAAATTCCTCAACTTTGGAATATTTGAGAAAATTTGAGAAAAAACAAAGGCTTAAAATTGTTGATATCTTGAGAGGACATGCGGATTTACCCATAAATTATTTAGAACTTGAAAAAATGTGCAATTGCGCAAACATAGAAAAGGACGATATTTTTAAAATTTGGATAAACGTTATGGCAAACTACCTAAACAAAGGCGGATTTGATTCAAAAATAAATGAAGGCTTGCTTGATAGCATGTTCAATTGTGCCAAAAAATATGTTTTTAGACAAAATTAAACTTGTTTAGCACCTACCATCGTATTATGAAGTTTCTCTTCTTTCTTTTGAACAGCCATATCTTTAATCTTTTTTGCTACCCAAGTTGCAAACACTGCACCCGCAATTGAAGCAGCATATGAAATATAGCCGCATCTGTTGCCCTTAACCGCTTTTTTCAAAAGATCCGGCGCATTTTTAAATACTTCTTTTGCGGCTTTATTCCCTTTAGATGTTGCGGCAAGTTCTTCAACAAGTGTTGGTGCCATAGCAACGCCCGCTATCGCAGGCGAAAACTTACGTAAATTATTTTTAATTTTTTGCCATGTTGTTAATTCTTTGCCTTCGGTTGGTTTTGTATCCTTTGTAAATGCACAGAATAATGGCATAGCCATAGCAATTAACATTCCCGGTGTGCGCATTTTTTGAAGACATTTGAAAAATTTTGAATAATTGTAGTTATGGGCATGACCTAACTCATGAAAAGTTGCAAGAGGTAATTTTTCTTTGTTTACACCGACACAATTTGCTTTAATTATACCCGGCATTTCGGTATCCGTAAAAAATGCATTCTTGCCTTGCCCTGTGGCAAAAACCGGATTTATCATTTCCATTATTTTATCAGGTAACGGCAGTATGTTTTCCATTTTTTTGATATTTACAATTTCTACACCTTTTTTGTCTAATTGCAGATTTTTCAAAACTTTTTCCGCTGCATCATTAACCTTCGCAAATTGGTCCGGCTTTAATTCTTGATTAATTTTTGACATTTTATTGATACAAGCAATACCGACGGGCATAGCCGCTACCGGCGCCACGGAGCCGACAGCCGCTGCGCCGATACTTCCTGCAATACAAGGAGATGTTTTTTTCACTTCAGTCATACTAATCCGATTCCTTTAATTCCCTATGTGTTAATAAAGTAAAAAATGCGTAAAAAATTGCTCAAAATTACAGCTGTATTAAGTATTTTTAAAGCACAAAAATAATGTTAACAAATTTGCAAGAAAATGTGTTTGTAATATAATATTAGTAACGATTTAGGGGAAATTTACATGACAGACACAACAAATCAACAAAGCTATGACGCGAGTAATATTAGGGTTCTGGAAGGCTTAGAAGCAGTAAGAATGCGTCCCGGTATGTATATCGGTTCAACTTCTCAAAGAGGTTTACACCACTGCATTTACAAAATTGTCGATAACTCAATTGACGAAAGCCTTGCAGGATATTGTGATTGCATTCACGTTACAATTCATACAGATAATTCTGTAACCGTTTCAGATAACGGTAGAGGTATTCCTGTTGATATTAAAGAAGATTCAGGAAAATCAGCTCTTGAAATTGTTCATACCGTACTACACGCAGGCGGTAAATTCGGCGATGGTGGCTATAAAGTATCTGGCGGTCTTCATGGCGTTGGTGCTTCTGTTGTAAATGCTTTGTCTGAAAAAATGGTGGTTAAAGTTTCACGCCAAGGCTATGTCCACAAGCAAGAATATATGCGCGGGGAGCCTATTCACCCTGTCGAAAAAATTATGGAAACAGATAAAACAGGTACCGAAACAACTTTTTGGCCGGACCCTGAAATTTTTACAGAAACAACAGAAATTGATAGAGATGTTATTGCCTCAAGACTTCGTGAAATGGCGTTTTTGAACAAAGGCTTAAAAATTGTTTTCCACGACGATAAAACAGAGAAAGAAGAAGTATTCCACTATGAAGGTGGTATTTCAAGCTATGTTGAACACTTGAATAAAAACAAAGAATGCTTATTCGACCCACCAATTTACATCGACAAAACAATTGACGATATCAAAGTTGAAATTGCAATGCAATATACAGATGCTTACACAGAAAACGTACTAAGCTTTGCAAACAACATTAACACACACAACGGCGGTACTCACTTAACAGGTTTTAGAAACGCAATCACTCGTGTATTAAATGATTACGCAAGAAAAAATAATATTTTAAAAGATTCTGATGCTAATCTTTCGGGCGAAGACGTGCGTGAAGGTTTAACTGCGATTGTATCAGTTAAAATTCCAAACCCTGAATTTGAAGGGCAAACGAAAGAAAAACTCGGAAACGCAGAAGTAACACCTGCAGTAAATGATGCCATTCGTGATAAATTCCAAGAATGGCTTGAGTTCAACCCAAAACAAGGCAAATTCATTATCGAAAAAACTCTTCAAGCGCAACGTGCAAGAGAGGCTGCAAGAAAAGCGAGAGAATTAACAAGAAGAAAAACAGCACTTGAAAGCTCAACTCTCCCTGGTAAACTTGCAGACTGCTCAAGCCGTGAAGCTGAAAAATGCGAAATGTATATCGTTGAGGGTGATTCTGCGGGCGGTTCAGCGAAACAAGGTAGAAACCGTATGTTCCAAGCAATTTTACCACTCAGGGGTAAAATTCTAAACGTTGAAAGAGCAAGACTTGATAAAATATATGGTAACAACGAAATCAAAAGCATCATTCAAGCACTCGGCATCAATATCTCTAAAAACCCCGATGAAGTTGACCTTGAAAAATTAAGGTATCATAAAGTGGTTATTATGACGGATGCTGACGTTGACGGTGCGCACATCAGAACACTTTTGCTTACATTCTTCTTTAGATATGCTCGTCCGCTTATTGAACAAGGTTATGTTTATATTACACAACCGCCGCTTTATAAATTAACTATCGGCAAATCTTCAGAATATTTATATGACGAAAGAGTTTTAGACAAAAAACTCAGAGAACGCGGAATTAAAGATGTTTGTTTATATGATAAAACTCGCTCACGTTCCGTTAAAGACGAATCTCTTGAAGAACTTGTTTATTCAATGAGTGCGTTCTATCGTTCGTTCAATAACCCAATCATCAATCAAATGCCATCAGTTATTATTCGTGGTTTAGTCCGCTCTGAAATCAAAGTTGAAGACTTCACAAACGAAGAAAGAATGCAAGAAATTACAAATTATCTTGCAAATTACTTAAAAGACCACGCAGAAAATTATGGCATTCCTGAAGCTGCAGACTATATTGTTTCAATGGGTCAAAACGCCGAAACAATGAAATACCATATCAAAGTCAAGCTTTCAAGCGAAGCACTTGATATTGACGATGTTATGATTACTCAAAATATGATCAAGAGCAATGAATACGAAAGAATTAAAAAGGCTTATCCAAAAATTCGTCCTTATTTAATTGAGGAAGAAAAAGAGCTTATTGTTGAAACTCCAGAAGGGACAAAAACAATTAATTCATTCAGTTCATTGCAAAAAATCATTGAAGACAGAGGAAAGAAAGGTGTTCAGCTCCAAAGATTTAAAGGTCTTGGTGAAATGATGCCGCAACAGCTTTGGGAAACAACAATGGACCCATCTACAAGAACTTTCTTAAAAGTTTCATTAGAAGACGCTATGCTTTGCGACCAATTATTTGATATCTTAATGGGAGATAACGTTGTTCCAAGAAGAGAATTTATTGAAGCAAATGCAATTTATGCTCAAAATATAGATACATAAAATTCAAAAATATATAAATTTCGCGCCCAAAAGGCGCGTTTTTTATATCAAAAAATTATTTTATATAAAGCTCTTCAATATTATATAAGGTTCCGCCAAGCTCCGTTGGTTTTATGTTTCCAATTTTTTTTCTAACGGCAACAATATTCACAGGCGAATACAGGTAAATAAAAGGCTTTTCGCGATATACAATTTCTTGGTATTTATCATAAATTGCTTTTCTTTTATTGAAATCAAGCTCAAGTGCGCCTGAAGCATAAATTTTATCAAGCTCGCGTTCAAAAGGCAAAATTTTAGGGTTTTTCTTGTCGAATTCCGTACGTTGATTAAACATATGTAAAGTACCAAAACTACAAAAAACATTGTTTCCACCATGTGGCTCTAGTGGAGAGCCCGTAAGCCCCATAATAACGGAATCCCACTCCAGAGAATTTGTGAGTTTGTTCACCAAAGAATTAAAATCGACAGGCTTAAAATTAACTTTGATGCCGAGTTCCGCTAAATCTTCTTTAATACTGACGCCTGTCGCTTCGCGCTGAGTATTGCCTGCGTTTGTAAGCATTTCAAATTCGACAACATTCCCTTTTTTATCGTGCAAAATACCATCTTTATCCCAAGTATACCCGCTCGCTTCAAGAAGCTCGCGCGATTTTGACAAATCTCTTTTATAGCCTTGCGCCAATTTTTTATTCAAGAAAATACTTGTTGGAGATTCCGGCAAAAACAAAGGTTCACCAACACCAGACAGAACATTCAACACAAGACTTTCCCTATCTATTGCAAAATCAATTGCTTGCCTGAAGTTTAAATCTTGAAACCAAGCTTGCTTTGTTTCATCAACATAATATTTGCCCTTTGGATTTTTTCTGTTGTTGATATTAAAAGTTAAAAAAGTAGTTGTGGTTGTTGGTCCGAGATTGTATAATTTATAGTCCGAATTTTCTTCGAGCATCCTGTATCTTGGAACAAGCGAACCCTGAAGGTTTAAAATATCTATTTCACCCGCTTGGAATTTTAGTGTTTCATTGTTCAGGTCACCAACAATTTGAACCGTGTATTTATCTAAATACGGTAAATTTTTACCTTCAGAATTTATCACCAGATAATCAGGATTGCGCTTTAGCTCAACCCTTTGAGCGGGCGTATACCTTTCAAGCATAAAAGGACCCGAAACAACAAAATCCTGCGGTTTGGTTGTGGTTGAATAAAAAGAATTAAAGGCGTCCTTCCCTTTGTCTGTCACAGGTTTGAACACGTGCTTCGGTGCAATGGCTCCAGATAAACTTCTAAGAAACGGCGCATGTGGTTTTGGGGTTTTAAATTTCACGGTATACTTATCCAACTTAGAAACCACAGGCAACTTCCCTTCAATCATCAGCATATCCCGAAGGCTTGTATCACCATAGCCGCCAAAAATTATTGTATCGTACGTATAAAAAACATCATCGGCAGTGATTTCTTTGCCGTCCGACCACTTAAGCCCTTGTCTTAATTTCACAATATACGTCATTTTGTCAGGAAGAACTTCGAAACTTTTAGCAAGTCGCGGTTCAACTTCTCCGGTATAAGGGTTGGTTGCAAGCAAACCTTCGTACATAAGCCCAGCAAAAGTTGAACTTGTTGCATCATTCACATTAAAAGGGTTAAATGTTTTAGGGCCTTCGCCGATTATTGAAGTAACAAGCTCCCCGCCAAATTTACCCACTGGAGCAGAAGAGAGAATATGGTCCACTCCATTAATCGTTTTTGTCTTGACTCTGATTGGGTCATATTTAATTATATTAAGCGGTTTTAGATTTACCTCTTCCGTTTCAGTCACGGGCATATCTCGCTTAAGACAAGAAGAAAATAAAACTCCCACAAGCAAAATTAATATCAAAATGTAAATTTTTTTCTTCATAAATTGATTTTACCATATATTTTTGTTATCGTTCAGTAATAATTATGGCTAACCCCTTCGAAAAAAAGAATATGAGAATTTTGGTGACAGGCGCAACAGGTATGTTGGGCAGGGAATTGTGCCCAATGCTGGAAGCCGAGGGTTGGCAATATTGGGCAACTAATTCTAAAATTTTTGACGTTACCAACACTAAACTTACAAATGAAATAATGAACAAGGTTTCCCTTGAATTTATTATTCACCTTGCAGCATACACAAATATTGATCTTGCAGAAACAAACCCTGAGCAAGCATATCTTGTGAACCAAATGGGAACAAAAAATATCGCACAAATTGCTAAAAAATTAAACGTGCCAATTTTATACGTCTCAACCGATATGGTGTTTGACGGAGCAAAAAATGAGCCCTACAAAACAAATGATGCAACAAACCCAATTTCTGTTTACGGAAAATCTAAATTTTTGGGCGAAGAAGAAATTAGAAAAACAACAAAAAAACATTATATTATAAGAACAAGCTGGCTTTATGGCAAAGGCGAGAGAGATTATGTAAACACAATGCTTACATTTTCAAATCTAAGAGACGAAATTTCGGTTGTTGATGACCAAATCGGTTGCCCAACTTGGACGCGCGACCTCGCTCAAAAAATTGTTTCAATTATAAAAGAAGAAAGAGCATTCGGAACATACCACATTTGCTCTTCAGGACACACAAACTGGAGTGGTTTTACAAAAGAAATTTTAAAAAACAGAAACACAAAAGTTATCTCAATTGATAAAAGTGATTTTCCGCGCCCAGCCAAACGTCCAACTTATAGCGTATTGGATAACAACAACGAACTTCCGGATTGGAAAAATTCCCTAAGCGAATATCTTTTAACAAGATAATTATTGTTTAACTTCAGTCCATTCGCCACCGGCACCTAGCTCTTTTTTAGAAGTTTCAGTGCTTCCGTCAGGATGAGTTATTGTATATTCTTCTTTGACTTTTTCTTCATTAAAGAATAAGTCAACGCTATAATGCTCTTTGTATTTTTTTACATCGCCATTTTTAAAGCGAGAAATTCCTTCTTCAACCTTAGTGTGGCCATTATCTATATATTTAACCTTATATTCATTCACACCACCGTCAGTAAAGGTTGTTGCTCCTGTTTCCGCAAGCGGCATAAAGCAATATTCGCCATCTGGAGTAAGATACGATTCTTCAAATTTATGAAGTTTCCCATCGGCACAATATTCTTCACCAAATGACTTTATTGGTGTTAATTGGTGTTTTTCTGTTGCATCCTTTATGCTTGGAAGATATTCATAAGTTATTCTTTCTGTGTCAACAGTTCCATCAGGGCGAACTTCACGAGTTTCTTTTGTTTTTGGATATTTTAAACCAGATTTTGTCGTTTCGTATGTATAATTACAGCTTGTGCTTGTTGTTTCTTTTGTTCCATCAGCTTTTGTTTTTGTTTCAACAATACCAATCAAATCTTCATTTTCATTGTATTCATAAGATTTTTCAACCAATTCTTTTATTTGAGTGCCATCAGGAAGAGTTTTATTGGTGGCCTCTTTTATCATATTGTTCTTGTCATCATATTCATATTCTTTAATTGTAATTTCTTCCTTGTTATCCGGATGTGTAATTTTTGCTTCACTCTTTGTAGTAGCTGGATATGAAGAACCAGAAGCCCTTAGTATTTTTTCCTCCTTAGTTCTGCCATCCTTATATTTTGTTGTTATTGTTTCGTCATCACCAGCTTCTTCACTATACACAAGAGTTCTTTTTTCTATATTCCCATTAGGATACACAGTTTCTGTTTCAGTTTTTGAATTTTTCCAAGTTTGAGATTCAGTCACAGATTTAACTTTTTTGCCATCTGCAAAAAGGCTTTCTTTTTCTTCCGTTGTTTTGTCATCTTTGCCACGGAGTCTTTTCATTTGCTCTATATCTTGCTTACCATTAGGATATTTTGTTGTTTTTATCCTATTTTCAAGTTCAGCACCATCAGCGTTTCGCGACGTTTCTTGTTTTTCAATAATTTGAACACCATCTGGTTTCACTGTTGTTTTTACATAATTTGAAGAAACAAAATCAGAATCACCATCCACTATAAGCGAGTAATCTCTAGAAACATAGTCGCTTTGCGCATAGGTATGCTCATGAATAATTTTTGTACCATCTGCTTCTGTAATTTCTTTTATTGATTTAGTTATTTTGTTGCCTTCAGGCACAAGAGAAACCTTGAAATGATAATTTTTGCCGTCAGGACGGCTTATGTTTTTTTCAACAAAAAGTGGGATTTCGTCTTTGTTTTTATGCTCCACATACTCTTCAACAACACCATCAGGTTTTATTAATCTACCCTTTTCAAATGTTG
>JAFVOZ010000098.1 GCA_017505585.1 bacterium | reverse complement strand
GTTCTGAAAGATATTATGGAAAGATATAACCTTAAAGAAAATGAGGTAATTTATCTTGGAGATGATATAAACGACATAAGCGCGTTTGAACTCGTTAAGTATAGAATTGCACCACCAAATGCAAATCCTTATGTAAAAGGGCTTGACGGAATTCAAATTACTCAGGCGACAGGAGGAGACGGGGTTTTTAGGGAAGTAGCAGATGTTGTTCTTGGGAAAAGCGAACCGCCAAAAGAAAATTCCGTTATTAAACTTGATTTATGAAAGAGAAAAAATTTCTAAAAAAAATTAATATTTTACTCAAAAGGCACTGCCCTTATGTGCTTGCAATTTTCAACAAAATTAAATTTTTAGATAATTTGGTTGAAAACTACAAAAACGAAGCACGCGATATCGCAATGCCGTCACAAGCGTATCTTAACTGGGGCAACCATTTTTTCACACTCGGGCTTGATGACATAGCAATTGAAAAATTCAAACAATCAGCCGCAATGGCAAACACAAACCCTGAACCTTACACAAACATCGGGATAATTGAATCTAAAAAAGGTAATTTTGAAAAAGCGCAAGAAGCTTTTAAAAAGGCAATTCGTCTTGATTGCAAAAATTCGCGTGCATACGCGCTTCTTGCTTGCAGTTACTGCGAAAACGGCAGGCTTGATTATGCAGAAAAAATGTATAAAAAGGCAGTAAAGCTTGAACCATATAACCCACAAATACACATAAACTATGCCGTTTCGCTCACAAGAGTCGGAAAAAAAGAAGAAGCTATTCAATATTTTGAAAAAGCTTATCTTTTAAACCCTGCAAATTTAAAAACATTATATGCACTATCAGTTGCGCTGATTGACCTAAAAATGTTCCCCGAGGCTCTTTTAAGGCTTAATATAATTGAGAAATTAGACCCATTCCACCAAAATTTAAGCTGGCTGCTTGCAATTTGCCATAATAATTTAGGAAACGCAGAACAAGCCATTGAATACTCCAAAAAAGCCCTCGGAACAAACCCTGATAACATTGAATGCAACATTGTTCTTGCGCAAAATTATTGCAAATTAGGCAAAAAAGAGCTTTCCCTTGCGCAATACGAAAAAGCGGAACAAACTAAAAACACGAACGGAATGTTTTATTTTTCTTGGGGAAAAAGTTTGCAAAGCTTTGATATGTGGGAAGAAGCAACACCAAAAATCTTAAAAGCAATTGAGCTTGACGGAGATAGTGCACTATATTATCAAACTCTTTCATTCTCATATTTAAAAACAGAAAATTTAGAAAAAGCAAAAGAAGCAATCCGGAAAAATCTGGAACTTGAACCGAATGATTATAATTCACTCTTTAATTTAGGGCAAGTTTACGCCAATCAAGAAAACTACGAAGAAGCAATAAACTACCTGAAAAAGGCAAACAAGCTATTTCCCGAACGAATTGATGCTTACAAAGAAATTGCAAAAAATTATATCTCGTTAAATGATGAACCAAACGCAATTAAGACATATGAAAAAGCACTTGAATACGCACCAAATGAAAGAGAAATTAGAATATCGCTTGCAAAATTATACATAAACGTAGGTGAAACCCAAAACGGATTAAGAAAAATAAGAACGCTATACGCCGAAAACAAAGACGATACCGAAGTTTCATTTTTATATGGCGTTCTTCTTGCAAAACAAAAAGAATTTTACAAAGCAAACGAAGTCTTAGAAAAAACATACGCAAATAACCCCGATATGCATATCGCCCTTTTTATGCAGGCAGAATGCTTATGTGCAGTCGGCAAAGCTCGCGAAGCACTTGGGCTCATTGCACCACTTGAAGAAACCGACGGAGAAAAATATGAACTTCTGTCTGTAAAATTTGCTTGTTACAAAAAATTAATTGAAAACGAAGAAAATAATTACTTAATTGACACATTAAAAGATATTTGTGATAAAATTATCTCGTTATATCCGAGCGAAACTTGGGTATTAGAAGAAAAAAGTAAGCTTGACAACAAATAGGAATTAGAAAATGGGAATCGTAGTACAGAAATTTGGCGGTACATCTCTTGCTGATAGCGAAAAAATTAAAAACGTAGCAAGAGCCGTAATTAAAGAAAAAGAAAACGGAAACAATGTAATCACAATTGTTTCAGCTATGGGGCACACAACGGATTTTCTTATTAAATTATCCGAAGAAGTATCTAATGTGCCATCTGCGCGCGAAATGGATATGCTACTTTCAACAGGCGAACAAGTGTCTGCATCACTACTCGCTATGGCGATTGAAGAAATGGGACACCCTGCAATAAGCCTTAATGCTTGGCAAGTTGGGATTGAAACAGAACCCGAATATTCTAACGCAAGAATTATTGATATTAAAACAGAAAGATTAAATAAACACTTGGAAGAAGGTAAAATTATTATTATCACAGGCTTTCAAGGAATTGCAAACGGCGATATTACAACTCTTGGAAGAGGCGGTTCTGACACATCTGCAGTTGCAGTTGCTGTTGCGGTGAAAGCTAATCGTTGTGATATTTACACAGACGTTGAAGGTGTTTATACATCCGACCCAAGAATTGTGCCAAACGCACTACCTCTCAAAGAAATTTCATACGAAGAAATGTTTGAACTAGCACATGTTGGCGCAAACGTTCTTCATCCGCGCTCTGTTGAAACTGCAAGAGAATTCGAAATGCCAATGAGAGTAAGAAGCAGTTTCAAACTTGACAACTTAGGAACATTAATTATAGGAGTAGATAAAATGGAAGTAACAAAACCCGTAACAGGTGTTGCAAGAGATAATTCACAAGTAAGAGTCGTTATATGCGATGTTGAAGACAAACCTGGTAACGCTTCAAAATTATTCAATCTACTCGCTGCAAACAATTTAAGCGTAGATATGATTATCCAATCTTACGCAAGAAGCTCAAATAACACAAACGACATTGCATTTACTATTGCTTCTGAAAACTTAAATAGATTTAAAGCGCATGAAGAAGAAATTAAAAGTATTTTAAATTTAAGCAATATCTTTATTGACGAAAACATTTCAAAAATCTCTATCGTAGGCTCTGGCATGATTGATAGACCTGGTATTGCTGCTGGAATGTTCCAAAGCCTTGCAAAAGCAGGTATCAACATCAAAATGATTGCAACAAGTGAAATTAAAATTTCTTGCCTTGTTGATAGGGAAGACTCAGAAAAAGCTGTTGTTGAGCTTTGCAGACATTTTGAGCTTGATGGTCTTGAAGTTGCTGAAGTTAGAGGCAACTTGCCATCAGATGTACTATAATCAAACATAAAATTATATGAAAAATGCTATCAAAAGCTTCATTTCGAATTACAAACTCGAAAATTCTAAAATAATTGTCGGGTTTTCAGGTGGAGCAGATAGCGTTTGCCTTGCGCATATTTTGCACTCTCTTAAAGACGAGCTAAATTTAACAATTATTTTGGCTCACCTAAACCATAATTGGCGAGGGGAGCACTCTAAGCAAGATGAGCTTTTTTCGAAAAACTTTGCACAAAAACTAGGTTTAGAATTTTACACAGAAACGCTAGACAACACTATTCAAAAAACAGAAACTGTAGCTCGAGAAGCTAGGTATAATTTCTTTGAAAAGACAAGGGCAAAATACAGCGCAGATGTTATTATGCTTGCCCACAACAAAGACGATAACATTGAAACTGCAATTTATAGGATTATCAAAGGAACAGGCATTGAAGGTTTGAAGGC
>JAFVOZ010000097.1 GCA_017505585.1 bacterium | reverse complement strand
GTTCATGGCAAATAATATTCTTCTGTGAACCGGCTTTAACCCGTCTCTTACATCAGGCAACGCACGACCCACAATAACGCTCATGGCGTAGTCTATATAGCACTTTTTCATCTCTTCGCGGATGTTAACCGGAATGATTTTTCCATGGTCAAATAAATTAGTTTGGCTCACTTATATACTCCTCCTATTACCTACATCATACTATAAACAGATTAAATAGGTAAGTATGCTCAAAAATTCTTAACAAATTCAATCAAAAGCCAGTTGAAAACAGTTTTTGCTTGGACTGTTGCAGAAAGCATTCTTTCGGCAGTTTGAGCTTTCTTTAAATCAGACATTGCACTTTGTATAAAATTCGGATTGTTTAAATTGTTTTTTATTAGTGTTGTTAAATATTCTTCAATCATTAAAATTAAATCAAGCGCACTATATTTCCCTTCCTTAAGTTCTGAAAGAAATTCTTGTGAAATATTAAAAGCGTCATCAAGAGTGAAATTTGGATAATTTTTAAACAAATTTGCAACAAGGCCGTAATTTTGTCCTTGAACACTTGAAGGCAATGAAAAAATTTGAGAACGAGAAACAATTGTTTGAATTATATCTTCCCTGTTTTTTGTAAGAAAAAAGAAAGTTGTGTTTTTAGGCGGTTCTTCAACTGATTTTAGAATTACGTTTGATGCTTGGTCTTGGAAAACTTTATGACTTATGTGTGCAGGGCACCATTCTTCAGGAAGAGTGTAGCCAAGATTTTTGAACTTGTTTACTTGTTTTTCTTCAAGCTCTGTTAAGGCTTCTTTTTTTGCATCTAAAAATATAAAGACTCTGTGATAATCTGATGTTTCAAGAAGTTTTCTGCTTATTGCCTGACATTGTTTGGTTGAAATTACGGTTTTTGAACCCGAGTCCATATCTTTAAAATCTATTGGAGTAACAATGGTTACAGCAGGATGCGAGAAGGATTTTATCCAGTTGCAATTTGTGCAATTGCAAAATTCGCTACCGTCTTTTTCGCAATTTAAAATCCTTGCAAGCTCCAATGTAAAAAACAGTTCTCCGTATATATCAGAGCCTTCGAAAATTACGGATTGTGGGAATTTTGCATTATTTTCTGCAATTGCTTGAAATTTCTCATTGAAATATCTTGTTGTGAATTGGAAATTTTCGCTAAAAATATTATTTAACATAATTTCCCTCCGAGAATTACTTGTTCAAAAGCAAGATAAGCATCTTCAATAGCTCCTGATTTTAATTTAAATTCTGCTATTGTTAAATTTTGCTTGATTTGGATAAGTTTTTCAAGGGGGATTGCTGAAATTTTTGCTATATCAAGCTCAACTCTGTATGGGTTTTGTCCGAGCTTTGTTCCGATTTCATATGCCGACATAGTGCGGGAGTAGTGCTTTAGTTGAATAAACTTATGTATCATTGTCTGAAGCAGGGCAAAAATTTCAAGATAATGAGATTTTTCAAGCAGATTGGTGAGCTTGTCCATAAAAACTTCACAGTTGCCTTGTGCCATTAAATCAACAAGGGTGAAAACATCGTCATTTACTGTGGATATTTTCTCAACCATTTCAGGTGTAATTTTTTTATTCGGATATGCATAAAGCTTTAATTTCTCAAGCTGTGAATTAATGTCTATTAAATAAGTTCCTGATATTTCTACTAAGGTTTTAATTGTGTCTTTAGAAATATCTATCTCTTTATCTTTTGCCATTTCTTGAATAACGGGCATGTATTTTTTGTCTTCATAGCTTTTAAATGCGCTAAATTGAGCAATGGTTCCAAATTTAGCAAGTGTTTTATATAGTTTTTTTCTGGAATCAGGTTTTTTGTCTTCTTTTTTTGGTATTCTGCAAGTGAAAACAATATGTACTCTATCTGACACAAGTTCAAAATCTTTCGCAATACTTGTAATTTCTTCATCTGAAAGATGTTGTTTTTTCTGGTTTAGAAAATATTTATCCGCCTTTATAATGTGCAAACTATCTCCAAAAAGCATGGGGGTTGTTCTTAAAATACCTTCTAATTCTTGGAATTTAGGGTTGTCATATCTTTTATAGTTAAGCGCGTTAATATCCCCTTTCAAAACATTTTTTTTAAGTTTTGAAATTTCTTTGTCTATAAGATAGTCTTCGTCACCCCAAAATAAATATAAAGGCATTTTTTTGTCCTGTTTATTCTTGAGATTATTTTAGCATAAAAAAAGACGACTCATAAAGCCGTCTTTTTTGAAATATTTAATCAGCTTAGAACACAAAAGTGTTTTCTTTAACTGCTTGCATAATTTTGTTTCTGTATCCAACGGAACCTACAATTGAGCGAACTGCTGCAACCATTGCAATTTGGGAATCAAGTTTATTGATTGCACTTCCTACGCCAACTGCGCTTGCGCCTGCTGAAAATGCCATTGGCACAGTGTTTGTTGAAAGTCCGCTTGCGCTCATAATTGGAGTATCAACATTTCTTACAAGCTCCATTGTGTTTGCGATTGTATTTTTTGCAATTTCAATTAAACCCATTGCACCTTTTGCTTTTTGAGCAAGACTTGCAACGCTTTCTGTTTGAATTAAATCAACTCCTAAAAGTTCTAATTTTTTAGCAAGTTCGATTTGTTCTTCAACAGGAATGATGCCTGGGATTGTTACACAAATAAATGTATTGAATTTTGAAACTAAGTTCATGGTTTCAAGAGTGATGTCATAAACTTCGTCAGCAGTCAAACTTTTACCTTGTTTGTAAAGAGCTTCATAGTTGCCGATTTCAACAGCATCTACGCCGCATTTAACTGCACTTAAAAGAGCGAACGGATTGATTGAAGAGGCAAAAATCGGAAGATTTGTATTTGCTTTTGCAACTTTAATAACTTCAGGAGTTGCGGCTACATCAATTGCGCTTGCAAGACCTGCTTGTGCTGCGATTGCAACTTTTTTAACGAGAGTTAAGTTGTAGTTATTAATGCCTGCAATAACTTTGATTGCTCTTTTTTCTCTTAAATGTCTTTTGAAAACTTCAATCTTTCTCATCTTTTAATTCCTTATTTTAAGAATTTTTCAAATGCTATCATAATATATTAGTTTAGGCAATTTAAAAAACTCTGATATGCTTTAAATACTCTTAT
>JAFVOZ010000011.1 GCA_017505585.1 bacterium | reverse complement strand
TTACCCTCATAAACACCTCTTTTGGTTGTTAACTGTATAAATATTAACATATTTAGCAAATTTATTCAGTTGTATTAACAACGCTTTATTTTTTCTTGCTTTTAAGTGATATATGCTGTCTTTTGGAGTAAATATAAAATTTAGTTATCCGGAAATATCAGATAACTTAGCAAGTAGTTAAGTTAAATAATTTATGATATCATTCATATAATTTCAGGAGACAATATGAACGATATAAAACTACAAGGCATTGATGTTGGAGGCATAGAAAAAGAATATTCTTTAAATGATTTTAAAGGGCAAAAAGTTATTTTGTACTTTTATCCAAAAGACAATACTTCAGGTTGCACTCAAGAAGCGTGCGATTTTAGAGATAACATAAATAGGTTAACAAGTTTCGCAACTGTAATCGGTGTTAGCCCTGACAGCATTAAAAGCCACTTGAAATTCAAAGAAAAACAGAGTCTTAATTTTATTTTACTTTCTGATCCAGAGCACAAACTAGCAGAAGCTTTTAATGTTTGGGTTGAAAAATCAATGTACGGCAGAAAATATATGGGTATTGAACGCTCAACTTTTGTACTGGACGAAAACTTAAATATTATTAAAGGATGGCGCAAAGTAAAAGTCAAAGGTCACGTTGATGAAGTTATTAATTATTTGAATGCGTAAAATAAATTAGAAATAGCACAATATTGACTGGTTGTTGAGCGATAACAATTGCAGACAGTTAACACCCGAAAGGTAAGAGGCTCGCCTCGTCTTCAAAAATTTGCATTAAAAAAGAGCCCTGAAGGCTCTTTGTTTAAATGGAGCGGGATTCAACTGACCGTTGAGCGATTAGCGATTACGGAGAGTTAATGCCCAGAGGGCAAGAGGCTCGCCTCGTCACCGCACCCGAATACTAAAAAAGACGCTCTTGGCGTCTTTTAAAATGGAGCGGGAGACGAGGCTCGAACTCGCGACATTCTCCTTGGCAAGGAGACATTCTACCACTGAATTACCCCCGCATCATCTGCGATAATTTGATAATACTACGGTGAAAAAAAAATTTCAAGTACTAATATCTCGTATTAAAAATTTTATCGCCGGCGTCGCCCAAACCTGGCACTATATAGCCTTTTTCGTTCAAATGACTATCAACATGTGTTGTGATAATTTTAATGTCGCCAAAATTATCTTGAAGCAATTTCACACCTTCTGGTGCCGCAAGCAAGCACACAAACACAATGTTTTCAAGCGGAACACCTTTATCGATATAGCATTTTATAGCATTATATGCACTATTCCCCGTTGCAAGCATTGGGTCAAGCACTAGAACATGCGTTTTGGTCGGATCTTCACCAATTCTAAATGTTTTATTGTAATACCAAACAGGCTGAAGAGTTTCTTCATCTCTGTACATGCCCAAGTGTTGGACTTTTGCGGTTGGTAAAATTTCTTGTGCAACATCGCAAAAAGCAACCCCTGCCCTTAAAATTGGTGCTAAAATAATTTCAATATCTGGGTCAATATCATCATGCATGGTTTTGCACAATGGAGTTTCGATTTCAATTTGCTTTGTTGGAAGAAAACGAGTCGCCTCCAAGAAAAGCGCGTATGAAACCCTTTTCATTGCGGTTCTAAAGCTTTCGCAATCATATTGTTTATCCCTGATAGTAACCAAATTATGACTTATTACAGGGTGGTTTATAATAAAAACATTTTTCATAACTATACCGCCAAATTTACATATTTTGCTTCGTTTACGCCTTCAATATTAGAAATTTTCTCTAATGTTTCAGCTTCAACCGGCATATTGATTGAAATAATCATAATACTCACATCGCCAGCATTGTTGCTATGTTCGATGTCTGTTTTTTGAGCAACGTTCATTCTTGAAATATTGATGTTGTCATCGCCCAAAACCCCTGCAACTTTCGCAATCATTTTTGGTTGGTCGATGTGCGGAACAATAAGCATGTGTTCTTCAGGTTTAATTGAAGTTGCATAGTCGTTCACGCGAACAATTCTTTTGATATCCTTTGCAATTAATGCACCTTGGACTTCAGATGATTTTTTATCGCAAATTAGTTTAACAGAAATTGATCCCATATAGTCTGTTGTTTGTTGAGATTTTTTGCTTGATACCTCAATTCCTCTGCTGTTTGCGATAATCGGAGCATTAACATAGTTCACATCTTGCAATCTGCCAGATAAAACACCTTTTAAAACTGCAATTTCAAGAGGTGAAACATCAAGGTTCGCAAGTGTTCCGCGAACTTCAATTTCAACTGATTTTAAGTTTCCAAGTGCAATTTGAGAAGCAAATTGTCCAATATTTTCTGCAATTTGCATATAATCCTTAACGGGTTCAAGTTTTGCAGGTTTAAGTGAAGGAATATTCACAGCGCTTGTTGCACTTCCGCCTGATAAAACCATTTTAACTTGTTCTGCAACATCAAGTGCTACATTAATCTGTGCTTCGCTTGTGCTTGCACCCAAATGAGGAGTGAGTACTGCGCCTTTTCCAAGTTTAATCAATGGACAAGCTGAAATATTTTTTTCATCTTCAAATACGTCAATTGCACAACCTGCAATTTTGCCCGTTTCAAGAGCTTCGGCAAGGTCTGCTTCGTTGATAATTCCACCACGAGCACAGTTGATAATTCTAACCGTTGGTTTCATTTTCGCAAAAGTTTCTTTGTTAATCATATTAACTGTTTCTTTTGTTTTTGGCGTGTGGAGGGTAATGAAATCAGGAACACCCCAGAAATCGTCTAAATTTGCAATGTATTCAGCACCGAATTTTTCAACCATTTCAGCTGTTGCGTAAGGGTCAGAAACAACAACTTTCATACCTGCTGCAAGCGCAATTTTTGCAACGTGTTGGCCGATTTTACCAAACCCTATAACACCAAGAGTTTTGCCAAAAACTTCAACGCCTGTGAAATTCGACCTTTCCCATAAGCCTTGTTTGATTGATGAATTTGCATCAGGAAGATTTCTGCTCATAGCAAACATCATTGCAACCGTGTGCTCAGCTGCAGCGTGCGTATTACCATCTGGCGAGTTCACAACAATGATACCTTTTTGAGTTGCGGCATCCAGGTTAATGTTATCAACCCCAACGCCTGCCCTGCCGATAATTTTCATATTTGTCGCAGCATTGATAATTTTTTCTGTCACTTTTGTTTGACTTCTAACAAGAAGTGCATCATATTTACCAATAATCTCAACCAACTCATCTTCAGACATTGTAGGTAAATTATCTACTTCAGCAACGGCAGAAACAATATCTACCGCCGCTTGATTTATTTTATCTGTTATAAGAACTCGTGCCATTTTTATTCCTTCTTTATTACTATTTTGCCAATTTTTTAACCGTTGCTTTTAAGCTTGCAAGAGCTGTTAGGACATCTCTTTCACATACAAAACCCAAAGTGCCCATTCTGAAGATTTTATCTTTCAGGTCGTTTTGTCCGTTTGCAACAACAATACTGTAATCTTCTTTCATTGTTTTGCGAATTTCAGGAACTGTAACACCTTCAGGCGGGTAAACTGAAGTAATTGCTTTACTTGCAATTGATTCATCTTCAACAAAAAGCTTCATACCCATTTCTTTTAAACCTTCACGAAGAATTTGAGCATTTTTTGTGTGGCGGTCAAAAATATTTTGCAGACCTTCTTCTTGCAACATTTGAAGAGCAGCATCAAGTGCCACAATCAAATTAACTGCAGGTGTCCAAGGAGTTGTCTCTTGGTTATATGATTTTCTTGTTGCAACCCAGTCAAAATAGAACCCTGGGTATTTTGTTTCTTTGCGCGCTTCGTGCGCTCTTTCAGAAACTGCAATAAACGCTAGTCCCGGAGGGAGCATAAAGCCTTTTTGAGAACCAGAAACAAGAACATCAATTCCTAATTTGTCCATTGGACAATCCATTGCGCCAATTGATGTAATACCGTCCACAACGCTCAATGCGCCGTGCTCTTTAATTACAGCCATAAGGTCAGCGAGTGGGTTAGTAACACCTGTTGATGTTTCATTATGTGTGAGTGTGATAATTTTAATTTCTTTATTTGTATCAGCTGCAAGCCTTGCTTTTAATGCTTCAGGGTCGATTGCTTGTCCGTATGGAACTTCCATAACTTCAACATCTGCGCCATGAGATGCTGCAATTTTTCCCCATCTTGCGCCAAAGTTACCAATAACCAATGAAAGAACTTTATCCCCAGGATTAACAAGGTTTGACATTGCAGATTCCATTGCGCCAGTGCCTGATGAAGTCAAAATATAAACATCATTTTCAGTTTGGAATAACCATTTAAGACCAGCGTGACATCTGTTCAAAATTGCTGAAAATTCTTTACTTCTGTGTCCAATTGGGTGTTTAGCATGTGCCATAAGTACGGTTTCAGGAACCGGAGTTGGGCCCGGAATCATTAAATAATCTTTGTCTTTCATTATTCTTCCTCTTCTTCTGCAGGGTTTTCTTGTCTCTCTATTTTCTGCAAGTATGCTTGTGGGTACATATAAGTTTCTTTAAATCCTGCTTTTTTATACATGTTATATGCACTTAAATTTGATAAATCCACACTCACATTTAAATTTGCTATATCGACATTAAAGTCATCGTATAATTTTATTAATTCTCTCAAAGTATATCCAAGAAGCGGACTTGAGAGTTTTTGACCTCTAAATTCAGGAACTATTCCAACAAGAGTAATGTTTGCAATGTTTTTCCCGATAATGTTCACAAAAGTGAAACCTACAACTTTATTTTCATAAAGTAAAATTGATGAAGCTTCTTCTATAAATTTGCCATAAATTGAAGTTATTGTTTTATTTTGAATATCAATACTTCCTGTAATAGTCAAAAATCTTTCATCATATTTTGCATCATTTGAACTTTCAAAAGCAGAATTAATAACAATTGAAACTTCGTCAAAATATTTTTTGGAATAAGGAACAATACTAAACCCGATTGGCAAAGTTTTATCAAAATTATCTAAGAAGTTTTTTCTTTTTTCTTTGGATTCAATATCAAACGACATAACGCCTATATCAACAAATTCAAAACCATAAGATTTCAAGACTTCTTGATATTTCTTTTGCACGCCAAGCATCGGGTAGCTAACAATTCTTTTATCTCTGATATTTTCAGTGCTTTCCAAGAAAAATTTGACTAGCGCGGATGCTTTATTTTCTAGATCAACATTTCCGATACAGTGAATTAAGTATAATTCAAGTGCCATATTTTCTTCTGTTGAATAAGCAAGAAAAGCGGTTGGGATACCGTCTTCCAACAAAATAAGACAATTAATTAATTTCTTTTCAAACGCGCCGATAAAATCAATGTAGTCCAAAGGTTCAAGCTCAAATTTAAAATCGGATTTTGATTTTGTTTTAAAATCCTCATAAACACCCTTAAAAATTTTGAAATATTGTTCAGTTAAAAATTGAACTTCGTACATTTTGAACCTCGTAAATATTTGCAAAAATTATACCACAAAAATTGATATAAAAAATAAAGAAAAAAGCATGCCTTGAAATTGAAAAAATACTGAAAAAACAGGCTAAAAAGCAGTTATATTAAGAATTGTAAAGGCATGATTAATCATGCCAAAACATGCACCATGACATGATTTCGGCATGTTTTGAAAAATGGCAAAAAACAAGTAAAAAATATTTTTTGCACCCGCAAAAAATTAATATAAAATAAAATTATACTCTTGATTAGAGTAGATATGACTTACAGAAACGATAATATGAACACCGAGCTACAAGACAAAATAAGATGTAATCTTGAGGTTATCAAAGAAAATATAAAAGGTTATGCTCCAAGGATTGTAGCGGTCACAAAGTACTATAGTGCTGAGTATATGGTTGAGGCTTGGCGGGTGGGACTTCGTGATTTCGGAGAAAGCAGAGTTATTGAATCAGTTGAAAAAATCAACGGTTTAGATGATGAAATAAGGCTCAGTTCAAATTATCATTTCATTGGACACTTACAAAGAAACAAAGCAAAAAAGGCGACGGGGGTTTTTGATTTAATACAATCAGTTGAATCTGAAGAATTACTCAACGAGCTTTCCGTAATTGCAGGGTCCAAAGGTATTATTCAAAAAATATTGATACAAGTTAACAATAGTTTTGAAGAAACCAAAACAGGAATCGCACCTTCACAGTTGGATAAATTCCTTGATATTGCACAAAATACGGCAAATATCGAAGTTCAAGGGTTAATGACAATGGCGCCACTTGGGGCAGATGAATTAACTCTCGGGAAATTATTTTCTGAAATGCGCAAACTGAAAGAAAAACATTCTCTAAAAGAACTTTCAATGGGTATGTCAGGCGATTACAAAATCGCGGTGCAAGAAGGGGCAACGATTATTCGTATCGGCAGAGCATTATTTACATAGACTATAAGGAGAAAAAAATTGGGCGCAGTTGACAAAATCAAATCAGTAGTTAGTTTTCTAACTTCAGCAATCGGTGAAAGAGACCAAGACGTATTCGAAGAAATGGAAGACGATTTTGGTATGGGTATTGATTACCCAACAGACAGAAACGCAGCGTTAGAACCTGCTTTCAAAACAGCTTCCAGAAATGACAGAAATTTAAAGGTAGTTCCAATGGCAAGCAAAGGAAATTATGAAGTTGTAGTTTTCGAACCACGTGCATTCAATGAATCAACAACAATTGTTGCTGCACTCAAAGAACGCAAAACGGTTATTCTTAACCTTCAATTACTTGACCGTGACCAATCTCAAAGAATTGTTGACTTCTTATGCGGTTGCACTCACGCGCTTGACGGAAACCAAAGAAAAATCGGCGATTTCGTATTTATCTTTACGCCAAGCAATATCAATTTGTCACAAGAAGTATTAAGCTCTAAAATGAGCCGCGACGCTCTTTGGAGCAATTCTCTGCCTCAATAGTTCTATATATAATACAAAAAATCGCCTTTTATCTTGAAAGGCGATTTTTGCATGTGTTTATAGTAAAATAATTAAGTAAAAAATCTTAAAAGACGAGGAAATATGATAGAAAGATACACAACCGAAGAAATGAAAAAAATTTGGGAATTGGAAAGCAAATTCAAGTATTTCCTCAAAGTTGAACTTGCAGTATGCAGGGCATACAATAAACTCGGCAAAATCCCGAACGCAGCACTTACCGAAATTGAACAAAGGGCAAATTTTGACCTTAAACGCATTGAAGAGCTTGAAGCAGAAGTTCATCACGACGTTATTGCTTTTCTTACTTGCGTGAATGAATATGTGGGACCTGAATATTCGCACTATATTCATATGGGGCTCACAAGTTCTGACGTTATAGACACAGCATTTGCGCTTCAAATCAGAGATAGCGCGACTTTAATTTTCAATGAGCTTACCAAAACTATTGAAACAACAAAAGAACTTGCAAAAAAATATAAAAACACACCTTGCCTCGGTCGCTCGCACGGAATCGGAGCTGAGGTTATAACTTTTGGTTTCAAATTCTTAAACCTACTTGATATGTTGGAGCGCGCAGAAAAAAGATTAAAAGATGCGCTCGATGAAATTTCGGTTGGAATGTTATCCGGTCCTTGTGGCACATATTCTAATATTGACACAGAAATCGAAGAACTAACTTGCAAATATTTAGACCTGAAACCCGCAAAAATTTCAACTCAAGTAATTTCAAGAGATAGACACTGTTATGTGCTCCATGCGCTTGCACTTACCGCATCTGTCATTGAAAGTTTTTCACTTGAGCTTAGACATCTTCAAAGGTGGGAAGTGGCAGAAGTTGAAGAAGGCTTCAGCAAAGGTCAAAAGGGTTCATCTGCAATGCCACATAAGAAAAATCCGATTTCCGGGGAAAATTTATGCGGACTTGCTCGCGTTGTAAAATCAAATGCAATTGCAACCCTTGATAACATCGCCCTTTGGCACGAAAGAGATATATCACACTCAAGCGTTGAAAGAGTTGTTTTCCCCGATAGCTTCATTCTTGTTCACTATATGTTAAAACGATTTGAAAAACTTCTTGCCAACCTTAACGTCAAAGAAGCAAATATGATTGAAAACATAGAAAAATACGGTGGAATTATTTATTCGCAAGGCGCCCTTCTTGCGCTATGCAATAAAGGGCTCACCCGAGAAGAAGCCTATAAAATTGTGCAACGTGAAGCGTTTGAAGCATACAATAATAAAAAAAACTTCAGGGATAATATGGCAAAACACTTAACAAAAGATGAACTTTGCGAAGTGTTTAACCAAGAAAAATATTTAAATAATATAGGCAAGATTTACGAAAGATTTAAGCTTAACTAATGCTGCATTCGCAACTATCATTGCAAAACATCATTGAAATAAGCGAAAGTATTGCACTTGCGCCAACTGCGATGTAAACTGCGCGAGTAAACCAAGTCATTTCTCCAAATAAATAAGACACTAAATCAAACCCAAAAATTCCGACAAGTGCCCAATTTATTGCGCCGACCAAAAGCAAAATGTAGGATAACGTTCCAAGAACTCTTAAAAATCTGTTTTTTCTCATAATATTCCTTTCAATTTTTACTGAAATATTATTCGGCAAGTTAAAAATAAGTTAATCCCCAAGGCGCATATATCCCACTAGCGATTTTTATATGAAATGCAAGAATTAAAATTAATGTATGAAAATAGGAAAAATTTTAATTCATTCACTTTTAGCTTTTTTGCTCATAGCGCAAAACATTGCATTTGCAAGCATTTCAGGAAATGTTAAAAAAGAAGAAATAAACGGCAAAAATCAAATTGTAGATTCTAAAACAGGGCAAGGTATTGATAGGGCAAGGGTTTCAATTCCAACTGAAAACTTCAGAACACTAACTGACCCTGACGGCACTTTTGAAATTACAAAACCAATTGAGAAAAAATCAATTTTATCCGTCGAAAAAGAAGGCTATAGACCATTTTCTATCACAATTGATAAAAATTCACTGCAATCACCCATCAAAATCGGCATAGAAGAAACAAAAGCAGGGGATATTACTCTTGAAAATTCACTATGTCACCTTGGTGATAATATGTATTCGAGCACATCTGCGAACAGTTTTGAATTTCAAGCACAATCAGTCGGCACGTTTTGGACAAAATCATTTAAGCTTGAAAAAGCAAAAACAGGGGAAAGAAAAGTACTTATTATAGGCTCCGTTATAGGGCTCGATACAAAAGAAGCGAAAGATTTAGGGCAAAACAATGTTGCAAAAGCATACTCAAGCCCGACTGAGATATTTTTCAACGGACAAAAAATCGGCGAATTGAAAATTAACGGAGATAACCAAATAATTGGCATTCCAAACCGACTTATTATGGCAAATAACGAAATAACAATCAAAACAGGGAAAAATCTTTTTCAAAGAAATTATGTGGATTATGACGACATAGAAATTATTAATGTAAGAATCGAGACAAGATAATACCAACAAGTGCCAAAGCGGTTTTATAATTTGACCTTAGACTATATTATTCGTATAATCTTAATATGGTTGAAGCAGGCGAAATTTTAAAAAATGTCAAAGTATATGAAACTCCATTATTTCACGATAATTCATTTATCGAATTAAATTCAAACGAAAATCAATTTGGAGCTTCACCAAAAGTTTTAAAAGCAATCAAGAACATCAGCGAAGAAACTGTTTCAAAATATCCGTACTATGGCAAATTAATGACAAGAATTGCCGAAGAATACAAACTTGAAACAGGAAATGTTTTGCTTACATCAGGGTGTGACGAAGCAATCAGCACTGTATTTAGAACATATTTAAACGCAGGCGATACAGTTATTTCATTTGCACCTACTTTTGCAATGCCAATGATATACGCAAGCGTTGCGGGTGCTATTTTTGAAGAAATCGAATACGATAAAAAATGGCTTTTCAACAAAGATAAAATGATTCAAAAGGCTTTTGAAACCAACGCTAAAATAATCCACATTACATCACCAAACTCGCCAACAGGAGAATCTGTACCTCTTCCGTACATCGAAGAGATCCTGCAAAAATTCCCAAATTCGGCAGTTGTTGTAGATAAAACATACTCAAGCTATATGCTTGAAGATGACGGCGTTGAAGAGTTTATTAATCATTACGACAATTTATTTGTTGTACGCTCGTTCTCAAAAGATTACGCTCTTGCAGGGCTCAGGCTTGGTTATGTCCTCACAAAGCAAGAAAATATTTTGAATTTAAAGAAAATTATCTCACCGTATTCAGTAAACACAATAGCTACAACTGCAGGTCTTGCAGCACTTGACGACAAAAAACATTTACAAAAAATTAAAACCGAAACAATCAAAAACAAAAGGATTTTAACTCTTGCACTTGAAAACGCTGGCTTTAAGGTATATAGAAGCGAAGGAAATTTCATACTTTGCGATATGGGTGATAAAGCTGATTTTATGTATAAAAAACTTTATGCAAACAAAATCAAAATCAAAAAATTTAACGATTTAAGACTTAAAAACTGTTTTAGAATCACAATTCCAAATTCACGCGATTTAAAAACATTGCTTGAGGTTCTTGCTCCGCGAGATATGCTCGTTTTTGATATGGATGGCGTTTTATTCGATGTAAGAAATTCATATAGAGCCGCAATTCAAGCTACGTTTAAACATTTTTCAGGAAAAACCATATCCGAAAAAGACATTCAAGATGCCAAAAATTATGGCGGTTTGAATTGCGATTGGACCTTAACTCAGTTTTTACTCAAGCAAGAAGGTTTAAATGTTGATTTTGAAGAAATTGTGAGATGTTTTCAGGAAAATTTCTTCTCTGAACAACCTGACGGTTCAATGGGCTTAATTGATAATGAAGAAATTTTATGCTCAAAAGAATTTATTGAGAAATTGAGCCAAAAATATGATTTGTGCATTTTTACAGGTCGCCCTGAAGAAGAGGCTATATATTCGCTCAAAAAATACGGAATAATTGATTATTTTAATATCATAATCACAAAAAATTCACTTCCTGATGACAAACAAAAACCAAATCCATTAGGCTTACAAAAAATCAGAGCAAATTCCGTGTGCAATGAAATAATTTATTTTGGCGATACCAAAGATGATATGATTTGCGCTCGACTCGCGGGTGTGAAAGGAATTGGCGTTCTTCCGCCACAAGATAAATCTTGGATTTTAAAAAGAGATTTGAAAAAAGAAGGTG
>JAFVOZ010000096.1 GCA_017505585.1 bacterium | reverse complement strand
GCAACACAAATTGAAAATTTTAAGCCACACTACAAATAAATTCTCAAAAATGCCCAAAATAAAATATCCTTCCTCATTTTTTATTTTTGATGTAAAATATTTTTGCTGTAAAATATAGAAAAATAGCAATGTGAGGGAAAAATGAATTTAACGTACAAAAACATAAATTGTGGCGAAATCACAGAAAACCAAGTAAATTCTATTGTTGAAATTGCAGGTTGGGCTGCCACAATCAGAGATTTAGGCGGCATTATTTTTGTTGAAGTTAGAGATAGAACAGGGGTTTTTCAAATAGTTGCAGACCCTAAAGTTAACCCTGAAGCTCACAAAGTTTTTGGCGACCTTCGCTCTGAATTTGTTATTCAAGCAAAAGGCAAAGTTACTTTGCGCCCGGATGACACAATCAATGAAAAACTTGCAACGGGCAAAGTTGAAATGTATCCTGAAGAAATTAAAATTTTATCATCTGCGCAAACTCTCCCATTTATTCTAGAAGACGAAAACGTTTCAGAAGATATCAGATTAAAATATAGATACTTAGACATCAGAAATTCAAAATTGATGAACAATTTGAAACTTCGCCATAAAATCACGTCAACAATCAGAAATTATCTAGATGGCGAAGGTTTTATTGATGTTGAAACACCTGTTTTAATTAACACAACGCCTGAAGGCGCAAGAGATTATCTCGTTCCTTCTCGTGTTCATGATGGTAAATTCTTCGCACTCCCTCAATCACCGCAAATTTTCAAACAACTTTTAATGGTTGGCGGAATTGAAAAATATTATCAAATTGCAAAATGCTTCAGAGATGAAGACTTAAGAGCAGACAGACAACCTGAATTTACTCAAGTCGATATGGAAATGAGCTTCGCAGGCCAAGACGATGTAATTGCGCTCACTGAAGGTCTTTTAGTTAAAGCATTCGAAGCTGCTGGCGTTGAAATTAAACCACCTTTTAAAAGAATTACCTATAAAGAAGCGATGGAAAAATATGGTTCAGATAAACCAGATACTCGCTTCGGACTTGAACTTTTCGATGTTTCAGACATTATGGAAGCTTCAACTTTTGAAGCATTTAAGTCAGTTGTGGCAGCAGGCGGCACGGTTCGCGCAATCAAGATCCCAGGAATTGCAAACTATTCAAGAAAAGATATGGACGATGTTCGCAACCTTGCAATTTCATTCGGCGCGAAAGGTCTTGCCTGGGTTACATACCTTGAAACAGGCGAAGTAAAATCACCTGTATTCAAATTCTTAACTGAAGAACAAATTGAAGAAATCAAAAATAGGGCAAATGCCGAAAAAGGCGACATTGTGTTCTTTGTTGCAGATTCTAAAAAAGTCGTATTTGATGTTCTTGGAAGATTCAGATTATACTTCGGTGAAAAACTCGGACTTATTGACCACGCTCAACACGACCTTCTTTGGGTTGTTGACTTCCCATTATTCGACTGGTCTGAAGAAGATCAAAGATTCGTAAGTGTTCACCACCCATTCACAATGCCAAACCCTGAAGACCTCGATAAACTTGAGTCAGACAAAGGCAATGTTCGCTCAATTGCATACGATATTATCTACAACGGAAACGAGCTCGGCGGTGGTTCAATCAGAATCCATGACTCAAATCTTCAAGAAACAGTATTTAAAGCATTGGGCTTAACTGAAGAAGATATCAAAAATAAATTTGAATTTATGGTAAATGCTTTCAAATTTGGAACACCTCCACACGGCGGTCTTGCAATCGGTCTTGACAGACTTGTGGCACTTCTCACAAGAAGCACTTCAATCAGAGACGTAATTGCATTCCCTAAAAATTCACAAGCTAAGTGTTTGATGACAAACGCTCCTGCAAGCATCAACGAAGAGCAGCTCAGAGAATTGCATATCAGACTTCGCAATCCTCAAAGGGTTTAACTTGTAATTTATTTTTCACAAAATATAATAGTAAAAGACAATAAAAATCAGGTAAGGAAAATTATGAAAAGTGACATTCACCCAGATTACAAAAAAACTACAATCAAATGCGTTTGTGGTAATGAAATCGAAACAGGCAGCGTAGAAGAAAATATCGTTGTTGAAATTTGCAATGCTTGCCACCCATTCTACACAGGCAACCAAAAAATATTAGACTCTGAAGGTAGAGTTGAAAGATTTAAAAAACGCTACGAAAGAAAATAAGTTTTTTAAAAGTTTAACAAAGGAGCTAAGTTATGGGAGCAGTAGAAATAAAGGTGGATTTAATCCACAAGCCACAAAATTTGTTGGACGTAATTTATACTGCTTGCAAAACTTGCTACAGTGCGAAATTGCCTAAAGAAATTTTTGACGAAGCACCGGATGACGAAAAGAAATTATCTTTAATTTCAAAAGTTGTTTCATCGGGGCACTACTCAACAATTGAACACATACAACTAACTTTTGCAATTTCAAATGTATCAAGAGCCCTCACTCACCAGCTGGTTCGCCACAGACATATGAGTTTTTCACAAAAATCTCAAAGATATGTGAAAGAAAAAGGTGAGATTGACTACGTTATTCCTCATAAAATTGCAGCAAATCCTGAGCTTAACAAAAAATTTGAAGAATTTATGGCTCTTGTTGCAAAACAATACCAAGAATTTACCGAAGCAGGAATACCGGCAGAAGATGCAAGAGCAATTCTTCCGAACGCAACAGCAAGTTCACTCACAGTGAGCTTAAATCTCAGAGAACTTATCCACTTTGCAAATTTAAGACTCTGCACCAGAGCACAGCTTGAAATCAGAACTCTTGCAAAACTTATGTGCAAAGCGGTAATCGAACAAGAACCATGGCTTGCAGTTCATTTGGTTCCAAAATGCGAAAGACTCGGATATTGCGACGAAGATAAATGTTGTGGCAGAATGCCTACAAAAGCTGATGTCCTTGCAAAATATGCACAAAATTAAAATAAGTTTATAATTCAAGCTCCAACAATAGACACATTTTTTTATTTGTGATTTAATAAATTTAAAATAAGATTAATATAAGGAATTTTTAAAATGGCAGTACCAAAGAAAAGAACAGGCGCATCAGCGCAAGCACATAGAAGAGCAAACTGGAAAGGAACAGTTCCTGCAACTACAACTTGCAAACACTGCAACGCAATCATCCCAACTCACACAGTTTGCCCTGAATGCGGTTTTTACAAAGGAAAATTAGTAAACATTAAAGGTGCTCAAGCAGAAGTTGCTGAAGTAAAAGAAGAAAAAGCTGCTAAAGTTACTGAAGAAAAAGCTGAAAAACCAAAAAGAACAAGAAAAGCTAAAGCTGAAGTTGCTGAAGAAACAGTTGAAGTAAAAGCAGAAGAAACAGAAGCTAAAACCGAAGAAACTGAAGAAAAAGCTGAATAATAAAAAAAATTAGTTTGGGGAGTTAGTATGGTAAGAATAGCTATTGACGCCATGGGCGGAGATAATGCACCTCGCGCAGTTGTTGAGGGTGCTGTTTGGGCAGCACAAGATTACAACGTGCCAATTGAACTTGTAGGTAAAGAAGATATCATAAAAGAAGAACTTGCAAGAATTCAAAGAGAAGGCATACACCACAGAAGAGGCGGTCTGCTCAAATTCTTAAACCAAAATATCAAAATCGATACTTCAAAATTAGACATTAAAATCACCCATGCTCAAGAAGTTATCGAAATGGACGAAGCTCCTGCTCAAGCAATCAGAAAAAAACGCAAATCTTCAATTGTGCTTGCGGTTCAAGCGGTTGCTCAAGGAAGTTCTGATGCAGTAGTTGCAGCAGGCTCAACAGGTGCTGCTATGGGCAGCGCATTATTTGGCCTTGGCAGACTTAACGGCATTGAAAGACCTGCAATTGCAGTTGTTCTTCCTACAATGAAAAAACCGTTTATGTTTTTAGACGCTGGCGCAAATGCTTCTTGCACACCTGAAATGTTATATCAATTCGCAATTATGGGCTCAACCTACTACAAAAACGTGTTCAAAGTTGAGAACCCAAGAGTTGGCGTACTAAACATCGGCGAAGAAGCAGGAAAAGGTAACGAACTTGTTCAAAATGTTTACAAAATGCTTGATGAAAACACTGACGGCATTAACTTTATTGGCAACATTGAAGGAAAAGAGCTTTTCCATGGCGATTGTGACATCGTTGTTTGCGAAGGTTTCGTTGGAAACGTCGCCCTAAAAATCATTGAAGGCTCAACCACAATGCTGCTTAACTTGGTAAAACAAGAATTTATGAGCGATGTTTTAGCGCAAATCGTTGGGCTACTAGCTAAACCGTTTATGAAAAGAATTTATAAAAGAATTAACTACGAAGAATTTGGCGGAGCACTTCTTTTGGGTGTTAAAGGCGTTACCGTTATTTCTCACGGTCGTTCTTCAAATTACGCAATTAAAAATGCGGTTCGCGTAGCAAAAGAAGCAGTTGAAACCGAAGTAAACAGAAAAATTGCAGAAATTTATCAATAAAAAAGATAAAAACATATTCCAAAAGAGCAGGTCAAATTAAGCCCTGCTCTTTTTTATGGTATAATAAGTGCGAGGAGAAACAAAGGAGAAAATATGAAAAAAATTGCCATATTATTCCCTGGGCAAGGAGCCCAAAAACAAGGAATGGGCAAGAGTTTCTACGATAATTATGATGTTGCAAAAAAAACTTTTGAACGCATTGATACAACTCTTGAAAGAAAAATAAGCAAACTGTGTTTTGAAGGAGTGGACGAAGAATTAAAACAAACGATTAATACTCAACCTGCACTTTTAGCGGTTGAAGTTGTTGGCTTCGAAGTTCTGAAATCAGTTTTAGATATCAAGCCCGCATATTTTGCGGGTCACTCGCTCGGCGAATACGGCGCACTTTACGCATCCGGCGCACTCTCTCTTGAAAATTGCTTCAAGGCGATTAACGCAAGAGCACAAGCAATGCAAAATGCATGCGAAACCGCAACGGAAGAAGGCGCTATGGCGGCCGTTCTTGGTGTTGATAGCAAAATAATTAAAGAAGAAGCAGATAAAATTACAACCTATGTAGATGTTGCAAACTTTAACGAGCCAAGGCAAACGGTTATCACAGGAACTGTTGCAGGGGTTGAGGCATTAAGTGCAATCCTAAAAGAAAAAGGCGCTAAAAGAATCGTGCCTCTTGCAGTTTCGGGTGCATTCCACAGCAAATTAATGGAGCCTGCCGGAAAAGAGTTTAAAAAATTCTTCGAAGATGTTGAAATAAATGAGGCGCACACACCCGTTATCACAAACACTGATGCTAAGCCAACCACAGAGCCTGAAGAATTCAGAGAAAAAGAAGTGGCACAAATTTCATCAAGTGTTCAATGGGTGAAAACTATTGAATTTATGCTAAGCGAAGGCGTAAACACATTTATTGAAATAGGTGAAGGAAAAGTTCTTTCAGGTCTATGCAAAAAAATGTGCCCACCTGAAACATTAATTCTAAATATTTCAGATAAAGAAAGTCTTGATATAGCTATAGAGGAGTTAAAAAAATGAGCGAAAATAAAATAGCGTTAGTCACAGGCGCTTCAAGAGGAATAGGCCGTGCAGTTGCAGTAGAGTTAGCATCCGCAGGATATGATATCATCGTCAACTATGCAGGCAATGTCGCTGCAGCAGATGAAACAGTAAAGCTTGTTGAGGAAAAAGGAGCGAAAGCATACAAAATGCAATTTGATGTTTCAAATAAAGCAGCGGTTGACACAGCAGTCGCTGAAATTCTTGAAAAATGCGGCAAGATTGATGTTCTTGTAAATAACGCCGGTATTACTCGTGACGGTTTATTTATGAGGATGAATAGCGAAAACTGGCTTGATGTAATAAACACAAACTTAAACTCAGCGTATTACGTGTCTAACCCTGTTGCAAAAGCGATGATTAAACAAAGAGCGGGTGTTATTATCAATATGTCAAGTATCGTAGGCGTTAACGGCAATGCTGGTCAAGCAAATTACTCAGCAGCAAAAGCAGGTATTATCGGGCTTACAAAAAGCTTGGCTAAAGAACTTGGTTCAAGAAATATCAGAGTTAATGCTATTGCCCCGGGATTTATCCAAACAGATATGACAAAAGGATTGCCTGAAGAAAAAATCACGGAGCATATTCCACTTAAAACATTAGGCAAACCGGAAGACATTGCAAGCCTTGTTCGCTTTTTAGTAACTGAAGGCACATACATCACAGGTCAAGTAATCGGCGTAGATGGCGGTCTTACAATATAATCAAGTTAAACAAACAAAAAAATGGGCTCAAGCAATTCACAAGAGCCCATTTTTTATTTCTATTTTTTAGCTTAATCAATAGAATTAAGCTAAAATCATTGATTTGCCGTCCATTTCTTCAGGTTGCGCTATATCCAGCAATTCAAGAACGGTTGGCGCGATATCGCACAGCGCACCGTCGCATCTTAAAGTGTATTTTTTATCTGATATCACACAAAACGGAACAGCATTTGTTGTGTGTGCTGTTTGAGGGGCATTGGTTTCCTCATTGCACATAACTTCAGCATTACCATGGTCTGCAGTGAGAAGCATTTCATAGCCAAACTTAAGTGCTTTTTCAGCAATTTTACCTATACACTCGTCAACAACTTCACAAGCTTTCACTGCAGCGCACATATCACCCGTATGCCCTACCATATCAGGGTTTGCAAAGTTAACCAAAATAAAACCATATTCAGGATTTTCAATCGCACCTAAAACATTATCACAAACTTCATAAGCACTCATTTCAGGCTTCATATCATAAGTTGCAACTTTAGGGGACGCAACAAGTTTGCGAGTTTCAAGCTTTCCTTGTTGTTCTTCTCCGCCGTTAAAGAAGAATGTAATGTGTGCATATTTTTCAGTTTCTGCGGTTCTGAATTGTTTTACATTGTTTTCATCCAAAACTTCACCTAAAATGTGAGTCATTCTCTCGGGCTTAAAAGCAATAGGAAGGCCGAATGTTTCATCATATTGAGTCATACAAACATAATATAAGTTTTTGCAAACTTTTTTGCGGTCAAATCCATTAAAATCGGCAAGTGCCACGGCCGCCGTTATTTCACGAGCTCTATCCGGTCTGTAGTTAAAGAAAACAACCGAATCATTGTCTGAAATTCTTTTTCCGCCAATAATTGTCGGTTCAACAAATTCATCAGTAATTTCTTTATCATAAGATGCTTTAATTGCCTCAGCGCTTGATTCTGCAGTTTCTCCTTCACCTAAAATTAGAGCGTTGTAAGCGCGTTCAACTCTTTCCCAGCGCTTGTCGCGGTCCATTGCGTAATATCTTCCGCAAATTGTTGCAATTTTTGGGAGGTTATATTCAGCAAGAACTGCCTCGGTTTCAGCCAAAAACCCGTCCGCACTTTGTGGAGGAGTATCACGCCCGTCAAGGAAAGCATGAACATAAACATCTTTTAAACCTTCATCTGCTGCAAGCTTAATTAAAGCATTCAAATGTTTTAATGAACTATGCACGCCGCCTGATGAAACAAGACCAAAAATATGCAAAGAGCTGTTATTTTCTTTAGCATGATTAATAGCATTTAAAAATTCTTCATTTTTAAAGAATTTACCTTCATCAATTTGTTTGTTAATTCTTGTTAACTCTTGATAAACAACACGCCCTGCACCAATGTTTAAGTGCCCAACTTCACTGTTTCCCATTTGACCTTCAGGAAGCCCGACATTTAAGCCATCTGCCAAAATCTTTGTGCAAGATTGTGTCTTTAAAAAATTGTCATAGTTTGGTGTTTCGGCTGTTGCAACAGCATTGTATTTTTGTTTTTCGGAAACACCCCAACCGTCCATAATGCATAATAAAACTTTTTTCATCATTTTCTCCTTTGTTAAATATAATGTACCACAAACAAAGCCTAAATATTTTCTAAAATCAAAGAAAAAAAATAAACCTTTAGATGGATACATTTTTTATATTTATCCTTCATAATTACAAAGTAAAACTATAACTTTGGGGAAGTATATTCTTAAATGTTAAATAGAATTGAGCAAAATTCTACATCAGAAATTTTAGCAAAAAGCTCTGCTGTTCAAAGGCTTTCGGATAGCTATCAAACAAATCCGATTGATGACAGAAAAAACTATTTGATTGATGAAAGCAACATTTCAACAAGCGCAATTCAAAAATGGGAACGCGAGCTTGATGTTAAAAAATTCACACATCTTGTTACTTCGGACCCTGATGACAAATCAGCCGAAGAACTAGTTGCAAAGCAAATTTTTGAAGGTAAAATTTCATTTGACGATGAAGAACTTCAAGGACTTTTCAGCAACAAAAAATTTCTTGAAGATGTTATGATGTAATAATGGAAAAATTCAAATTAGCCCTTAAAAAACTTAAGGCATGGTATTTTACTAAAATTTTACGAAAAACATATTACAGGGTGGGCTCTTGCAATATGTGCGGTAGGTGTTGTGAAAAAATATATGTTAAACACGGCAAACACGTAATTGACGATGAAGATTTTTTCAACAAACTCAAAACAATGCACAATTTTTATGACGGGCTCACCTGCATCGGAAAAGACGAAACAGGCTTAATTTTCCGCTGCAATCATCTTGATCAAGAAACACGAAAATGCAAAATTCATAAAAAAAGAGAAAAAATTTGCAGAGATTATCCCCAAGAAGAACTTTTCTCATTTGGCGGAACAATGGGAGAAGATTGCGGGTATAAATTCGTCCCGATTATAAGCTTTGATGAAGTTATGGCAAAAGTTTCAAAAGCAGAACCTAAAACTTTTGAACTTATGGAAGAATAGTCTTATTTTTCTTCAGCGTGCATAAAAGCATAAACATTCACAACCGCAACATAAACCCAAAACAAAATATGGATTTGCGGGCGATAGAAAACAGTGTCAATCAACCCATGCGACAAGAGAAGCAAAAGCCCGAGAGCAGAGAGTAAAACAAGAATTTTATTCTCAAAAGATACCTTTGTTTTTATATATTTAAACGCTCCGTAAAACACAAGAGCAAAAATAGCACAAAACGCCAAAAGTCCAAATATTCCCATTTCGCACGCGGTTTCTAAAAATATATTGTAAGCACTCAGTGCATCATAGCCTGTCATCATATATAAGCCATAAACTTCTCTAAAATTTTGATTACCAAGCCCGACGCCAATCAAAGGATTCCCCAAAAACATATCAAAAGAAGAATTATAAACATTCATTCTAAACGAAATTGAACTATCTGCACGGAACGCAAAAATAGAAAATATCCTTTTGTAAATTGCAGGATTTAAAAAAACAAAAGCAAAAACCGCAGCACAAGAAGCCAGAATTAAATTTTTATATCTTTTCCTAAGTGCTGAAAACCCACCCAAGTAATTTTGAATGTAGTAACAAATTCCGCACAAAACAACTAAAATGTAAGCAAAAAGGGCAATGTATGCACCTCTGCACCCTGTATAAAATATTGCAAGCACACAAAGAGCAAGTGCTGCACCCGTAAGCACAATTAAATTAACATTCTTTTTCAAAAATGAAATTGCAAGAAAATAACTAACAGGAATCATCCCTGCCGCTAAATATCCCGCAAGAAGGTTGGGATTATATGGCTTCAATGTGCCATAAGCACGAGCTATGACATCTTCAGGGTTAATCTTTGACATATCCTGCCAGCCTGCAATTGCCTGCACACCGGATACATTTTGCAAAATTGCAACCACTGCTTCAAATACAACAACCCCGGCAATAGCAAGAAAAATCCATTTAATTTTATCTTTATTTCCTTTTAACCATTGAACAAAAGAAAAATAAAAAGTAATGTATAAAAACATTTTTAAAAAGCCTTTAAAGCTTGCAAGAAAAAGTGTTGAACCCATAAGCGACACAAAAGCGAGCAAGAAATAAATAAGAACAAGACAATCAAGAATGCTGAACTCAATTCTTTCACCTTTGTTAGTTAATGTTTTCAAAAGCACAAGCAAAATAAACACAATTGTAAGCAAACCAAGTGTGCCAGTGGCTGAAAAACTTGCAGATAACAAAAGTGCGACGAGTGCCCCAAGAATAATCTCGTTAATATATTTATACATTGGGCACGAACGAACCCACTCTGCGATTGCAGAATTTTGACATATATCTATAAATTTATTCTCACCCTCAAGGAGCAAGAAATTAACATTATTGAACATCTTGATTTTCACTTACTTGTGTTGTTAATTCGGAATTTTCTTCTCTTGTCGGCTCTTTGTTAATGGTGATATTTGATACAACACCATTAAATCTATAATCTTTGCCTTCAAAAGTTACAGGCAAACCGATTTTGATTTTGTTTCCGCCAATCACTGCTCCGTCTTTTGTGATTTTGGCGTCATCCACAACAGTTACAACAAAATCAAATTGAAACGGTGCAGAAACATCATCAACAACCACAAATTGTTGTTTTGGGCTCATTGTTGGAACAACAGTTTTTTTTCTGTCATTGCTAACAGATACAATTTTTAACTTTGTGTAAGGTACATTTCTTATTGTTATAAAAGTTTCTTCACCGACAACAAAAGGTGAATTAGAACTTGTAAGTGTCACACCTCTAAAGAAAACTGAAATTTCCACTCTGACATTTGCTTCAATTTGCTTATCTGCAGTTTGCCTTTTGCCAAAAACAGTCAACGCACCTATAAATAACCCTATAATAACAATAGCTATAATTGCCATATCCAAAGGTCTGAGTTTCTTCAAAATTTCTATAAATTTCATAATTTATCTCCTAAATTATTTATTTCTTGTTTTAATTCTTCAAACGAAACACTATGACAGCCGAATTGTCTAATAGCAATGCTTGCAGCTAAATTTCCAAAAATCATAGCATCGCGAGCATCCAACCCTGCGCACAAGCCAAGCGTAAATGTTGCAACAACGGTATCGCCGGCACCTGTCACATCGAAAACTTCTTTTTTGTTAAACGCAGGGATAATATCTTTTTTAATTTTTCCGTCAACTTTGGAAAATAACGCCATTCCCGAACCGCCGCGAGTAATTAAAAGATTTTGAAGCTCTAATTCTTCAAAAATTTTAGAACCTGCAGAATCTAGCGTTTCTTCATCTTTAATAAAATATCCCACATATTTTTCGCTATCAGGCTGATTTGGCGTGATTGCAGTTGCACCATTATATTTTGCAAAATCTTTTTGAACATCTGCAACAATAACTTTATTATACTTTTTCGCAATCTTGATTGCGCTTGCCACAATTTTATCCGTTAAAAATCCTAAGTGGTAATCCGATAAAATAACGCCATCATGTTCTTTAATTGCATCTTCTAACATTTCAAGAACTTTGTTTTCAATATCAGCAGACAAAGGAGCTGAACTTTGCCTGTCTATTCTTACCATTTGTTGTGTCACGCTTTGAGAACAGCAACCTGAAATTCTTGTTTTAACTGTTGTTGGACGAGAATTGTCTTGCACCATGTATTTTGTTGAAATTCCGGCTTCCTTGAGCGCATTAAGCAAAATAGGTGCATGATAATCGTCGCCGTATGTTCCCATTGCACTAACTTTGCCGAAATTCAAAGTTGAAATGTTGTGCGCTGCGTTTGACGCTGTGCCTAAAATGATATTCGTGTGCGAGTGCAAAAGAATAAGAACGGGAGCTTCGCGCGAAATGCGCTCAGTGTCGCCATATATCATCTCATCTATCGCAAAATCACCAATAACCAAAATTTTTGGTTCTTTAATCAACTCGAGTTTTTCTTTCAGTCTTTTCTTATCCATTATTTCAACTATTTCATTTTTTTACTAAATCAATTATAATTTTACCATAGACAAATTTTATGGTGCAAATTTGGTACAAGAAAATTCAGAAACCGAATTAAATGAAAATCATCCGAGATTATATTGCTCTTGGAGTGTTGTAGCATATGGTGTCACAATACCTGACATTTCTGCAATAAAAATTCCTGAGTCAATGTTTGACAATTCGCACGATGTTTACGAAGTTTTAGATAACGCAGATCCTGATCAAGAAGAAGACGAATTCTTAAGACTTGACGAAAGTTACAGCGAACATTCCGAAGAAGAACTTGAAGAGATGATTAGGCAAAAACTTGCCCAAGGAGAAACACTCGGAGCAGACGCTGAAATTAATCTTGAAATGCCTGATTTGTCTATCTATAAAGAAGAAGAGACTCCTCAATTCACTCAAGAAGAGATAGATGATTTTATAAGAAGCGGCGGAAAAGAAACCAATGAACTATCTTTCGGAATTGTAAGTGAAGAAGAAACAAAACAAATTAAACCCGCTCAAGAAATTGCTTTTGAAGTTGTGGAACCGGCAATAGATGACGGTATCAAATTTGAACTTATGACAGATAAGCCGGATGAAAACTCATCGGTTTACCCAGCAGTTGCGCCAATTAGTATGTTTCAAATGGAAGAACCCGAAAAAGAACTCCAAAACCTTGAAACAAGCGTAATGCAAAAATTTGAAGCTATGCCAAAAGAGCCTTCTCTTTCGCAAGAAGAAATCAATCAAAATAAACAGGAAGCACCCGCCCAAACAAGACCTGAAAATTTTGAAGACCCATTTGATGTTTATAAAAATCAAAATTCTAAAGATAAAAAATTTGTTTTCTCTGTTTCAGATAAATTTACAAATTTAATTGATAATATGAACACCAAAGAAAGAGATGAATTTATCAACCATGCCATTGAATTAAAAGTTGAACATAACACGAAACAAGGCATAAGAACACAAACAAAACTCACATTGATACATATTATCAGCGTGTTACTAACCGTTATTATTGCAACACCAATAATTCTTGCACTTGCAAATTGGTCAATAAATGCAACATTAGAAAATTACTCGTACACGCAAAAAAGCTTTGAAAACCTGTTTAAACACCGCGGCGTGAAGTCATCTCCATATAGATAATAAAAGGGTTTGATTTGTATTTTTTTTAAATATCCCCCAAAAAATACAAATTTCTTGACAGTTCAATATGTTGAAGATAATATTATAGAGTAAAATTTAAATTTGCCGATGTGGCTCAATGGTAGAGCAACGGTTTTGTAAACCGTAGGTTGGGGGTTCGATTCCCTCCATCGGCAAATTTTCAAGATAAAGAGGGTTGCAATTTTAGTTAACATAAAGCGACATGCTCGATTGAAAATTGAAAATTAAATATGGGTAGGTGCCCGAGTAAGCACAAAACCAAAATACCTGAGAAAATGTGAACCATTGAGCATTTTCGAAGGAAACAATAAGCAATAAACCCGCCACACGGAGCGCCTACACGAGTAAAACAAACTGAAATTTGAAAACTGAATATGGGTAGGTGCCCGAGTGGCTAAAGGGAGCAGACTGTAAATCTGCCGTCTAACGACTACGGTGGTTCGAATCCACCCCTGCCCAAACTTTTTTACCCATGTGATAAGACTTAAATGCCCTTGTGGCGCAGGGGTAGCGCACTCCCTTGGTAAGGGAGAGGCCATGAGTTCAAATCTCATCAAGGGCAAAATAAAAAACCAATAATAAAAAATAATAAAAACACTCTCGATACGAAAAGGAGAAATTAAAAAATGGCAAGAGAAAAATTCGAAAGAAACAAGCCACACGTTAACATTGGTACCGTTGGACACGTTGACCACGGTAAAACTACGTTAACAGCAGCTATCACTGGTTGTATGGCTGCAGCTGGTAAAGCAGAAGCTAAGAAATTCGATGAAATCGACGCAGCTCCAGAAGAAAAAGCTCGTGGTATCACAATTTCTACAGCGCACGTTGAGTACGAATCAGACGCTCGTCACTATGCTCACGTTGACTGCCCAGGCCACGCTGACTACGTTAAAAACATGATTACAGGTGCAGCTCAAATGGACGGCGCAATCCTCGTTGTTGCAGCTACTGACGGTGCTATGCCTCAAACTCGTGAACACATCTTGTTGGCAAGACAAGTTGGCGTTCCAAACCTAGTTGTATTTATGAACAAATGCGATATGGTTGATGACCCAGAACTTTTAGACTTAGTTGAAATGGAAGTTCGTGAAATGTTAAGTTCTTATGAATTTGACGGCGACAACATCCCATTCATCAAAGGTTCTGCTTTAAAAGCTTTAGAAGCTGTTCAAGCTAACAATAAAATTCAACGCGGCGAAGACCAATGGGTTGACAAAATTTGGGAACTTATGGATGCAGTTGATAGCTACATTCCAACTCCTGAACGTGATGTTGACCAACCATTCTTGATGCCTGTTGAAGACATCTTCTCAATCACTGGTCGTGGTACAGTTGCTACTGGTAGAATCGAACGTGGTAGAGTTAAAGTTGGCGAAGAAATCGAAATCGTTGGTTTTACTGAAACAAAGAAAACAACTGTTACAGGTGTTGAAATGTTCAGAAAACTTCTCGATGAAGGTCTTGCTGGTGATAACATCGGTGCTTTACTCCGTGGTATTGACAAAACTGAAATCCAACGCGGTCAAGTACTTGCAAAACCTGGTTCAATCAAACCACACACTCACTTCACAGCTAACGTTTACGTATTGAAAAAAGAAGAAGGCGGACGTCACACTCCATTCTTCCCAGGCTACAGACCACAATTCTACATCAGAACAACTGACGTAACTGGTTCAATCAAATTCAAAGGCGAAATGGTTATGCCAGGTGAT
>JAFVOZ010000095.1 GCA_017505585.1 bacterium | reverse complement strand
GGTCGATCTCTACAATCAAAACAAGGATATGTTCGACAAGTCCAAGGAGGTCCTCGCAGAGTTCCGCCAGCTGGACGAAGACATCGCTGCAGTAACTATTCAGCAGCTTCTTCAGTTGCTTCAACTTCTTCAACAATTGTTTCTTTAACAGTTTCAGAAGCTTCAACACTTACTGCAACAACAGCTTTAACTTTTGAAGTTAATTTAACTGTCATTGTGAAGTTGCCAACTTTGTTAATTGGGTTGTCAAGTGTGATTAATTTTCTATCAACTTCAACACCGCAAAGTGCTTGAATTTCTTCAGCAAGTTTTTTAGTTGTGATTGTGCCGAATAATTTTCCGCTTTCACCAGCTTTTGCAGAAAGTTTAATAACTTCGAGTTTTTCAATTTTTTCTGCAGTTTCAAGTGCTTCAGCGTGTAATTTTTCAGCTTTAGCTTTGATTCTAGCGATATCTCTTTCACGAGCTTCGAGAGAACCTTTTGTTGCAACTTGCGCTAAATTAGAAGGAAGTAGGAAGTTTCTTGCGTAACCGTCTTTAACAGTTACAACATCACCTGCTTCACCTAAATTTTGTACATCTTTTTTTAATATAATTTGCATGGTATCACCTTTAAAAATTGTATAAATAATATTATCTCTTTGAGAATTGGAAGCGTTTTCTAGCTCTTTTTCTACCGTATTTTTTACGTTCTTTAACTCTTGGGTCACGAGTTAATAAACCTTCTTGTTTTAATACAGCTTTATTTTCTTCGTTAACTTCAAGCAATGCTCTTGAGATTGCGTGTCTGATTGCGCCTGCTTGAGAAGAAACGCCACCACCGATTGCGCGAACTCTGATATCAAATTTATCAGTGTTGTCAGTTAAAACTAGTGGTCTGAAAATCATCATTTCAAGAGTTGGACGATTTCCAAGATATCCTTTAAGAGTTTTACCGTTGATAAATACTCTTCCTTTACCTTTAACAAGCTTAGCAACTGCAATAGAGCATTTTCTTCTGCCTGTTTTGATAATTTCTTGCGTATTCTTAGTTGCCATTATTTAGTTTCTCCTTTAAATTCATATTTAATAGGCTTTTGAGCTTCATGTGGATGGTTAGGACCAGCATAAACTTTCAATTTATTAAATTGATTATCGCCTAATGTATTATGTTGAAGCATACCACGAACAGCTTTTTCTAAAGGTTTAACAGGATTTTTAGCCATTAAATCTTTGAAACTTTCTGATTTCAAGCCACCAAGGTAACCTGTGTGGTGGTAGTACATTTTGTCAGTTTCTTTTTTTCCTGAAACAACAATTTTCTCAGCATTGACTACAACAACGAAGTCGCCCGTGTCAACATTCGGAGTATATTGTGGTTTGTTTTTACCTCTTAAAATGTCAGCAATGATAACTGCTAATCTGCCGAGTGTTTGGTTTTCAGCATCAATCAAATACCATTTTCTTTCAACTTCAAGCGGTTTTGCACTGTAAGTTTTCATTTATTTACCTTTCATCTGATTATTTGTAATTTTCATATCCGACCTCAACAAGCGCAAGCCCTATCGGGTCAGCTGTCATTCCGGCTTTTGTTCTGTCTTTGGAATTTAAAATTTCAAGCATTGTGTTTTCTTCTAAATTCTTTTTCTCAATCATCATAAGCGTTCCGACTATTGTCCGCACCATATTATAAAGAAATCTGTTGCCAATTATATCAATGTAAATATAATCATTTTCTTGACGAGCTTCCGCTTTATATAATGTGCAAACAGTCGCAGGATTTTCGGAATGTGATTTAAAAGCACTAAAGTCATGTTCGCCAACCAAATAAGAAAGCATATTATTTAGTCTTTCAATATTTAACTTTTGCCTTGTGTAAAAACAGCAAGAATCAAATATGGGCTTAGCATTCGACATTTTAATTTTATATTGATAATGCCTGTATTTCGCGCTCATTTGAGCATGAAAATCATCGGGCACAGGAACTATCTTTAAAACCGATATGTCGTCAGGCAAGAGGGAATCCATCGAATATCGGAATTTATCCAAATCTTCAATTTCATCTGATACAAAGTGTGCACATTGCGAATATGCGCTCACGCCTGCATCTGTTCTGCCTGAAAATATAGTGCTAATATTTTGTTTTTTCAATGTGCTAAGAACTTTTTCGAGTTCTTCTTGGATTGTTTTTTGTTTAGGCTCTAAGTTTTTATTTTGTTTTTGGCTCCCGCAATACCCGAGCCCTTGGTATTGAAGATATATCAAATACTTCTGCATTGACTAAGAAAGTTGGATTAAAGCCATTTCAGCAGCATCGCCTCTGCGAGGTGGAAGTCTGAAAATTCTTGTATATCCGCCATTTCTGTCAGCATATTTTTTACCGATAACGCCGAATAATTGTCTCAAAACAGTAAGTTTTGGAAGTTTTTCGCCTTCTGCTAAAGTATCTTTGATTTCGCCTGTTTCAAGGTTGATGTATTGTAAGCTTTCTTTATCATAGATTTTTTTGAGAGCTTGTCTTCTTGAAGCAAGGTCACCTTTTTTAGCAAAAGTAATGATTTGTTCAGCATATGGTTGCAATGCTTTTGCTTTAGCCATTGTAGTTGTGATTTCGCCATGAACAAACAATTCAGTTGCAAGTGAACGTAGTAACGCTTTTCTTTGGTCTTGCGCCCTTCCTAGTCTGTTTCTTTTGCATTGGTGTCTCATTTTTATTTCCTTTTCTTATATTAATTCCAAGTCATCAATACCTTCTGGATTTGGTTGTAAATCCAAGCCGAATTCGTGTAATTTTTCAATTACTTCGTCTGAAGATTTTTTACCGAAGTTTTTGATGTTCAATAAGTCGTGTTCTGATTTTTTCAAAAGCTCTGCCATTGAATTGATACTTGCTCTTTTTAAGCAGTTATATGCTCTAACGGAAAGCTCAAGGTCTTCAATTGTGAAGCTTGGTTCAGCTTCAACCGGAGCTTCTTCAACAACTTGAATAACAGGTTCAGCAATTTGTGGTTTACCTGTAATTGAAGCGATTTGCATAAAGTGTTCAATAAGAAGTGTTGCAGCTTTGCTCAACGCAACATTCACATCAATTGAACCATTTGACCAGATTTCAATAGTCAATTTGTCATAGTCAAGAACATCACCAACGCGAGCAGGCTCAACTAAGTAGCTAACTCTTTTGATTGGCATGAATGCTGCATCAATCGGAAGCATATCGATTGGTACGCCATTTCTTTGTTCTTTTGTAATATCTTGTGTGATGTAACCTTTGCCAGTTTCAACAACTAAGTCAGCATGGATTGAACCACCTTCAGCTAAGTTACAGATTACATGGTCAGGGTTAACGATTTTAACGCCAGCTGGAAGAACTAAGTCTGAACCAAGAACAGGACCAGCTTTAACAGCGTCTAATCTTAAATGATGAACATCATTTGATTCAACTTTGAAAACCAAACCTTTTAAGTTCAACATAATATCTACAACATCTTCTACAACGCCCGGAATTGAAACGAATTCGTGTGTAATTCCTTCGATTCTAACAGAAGTAACTGCCGCGCCTTCAAGACTTGATAATAAAACTCTTCTTAATGAATTACCAATTGTAGCACCGAAGCCTCTGTCTAGCGGCTCAATAACAAATTTACCGTATTGCGCGCCATCAGAACCAGCTGTTGTGCTTGTATTTTTAATTTTTAATTCCATTAATCAATTCTCCTTAACTAACTATTATTTAGAGTAGTATTCGATAACAAGTTGTTCTTTGAAGTTTGGATCCATTTCTTCTCTTTGTGGGATTCTTTCAAATACAACTTTTTGTTTTTCTGCATCAACCGCAAGCCATGCGTAGTTAAGAGCTAAATCGATTGAATCTTGAACAGTTTTAATATAGTCTGAACTTTTTGCTTTAACTGTAACCACATCACCTTCTTTTAATAAGTAAGAAGGAATGTTTACTTTTTTATCGTTAACAAGAACATGTCCGTGAGAAACAATTTGACGAGATTGTTTACGAGTCATTGCAAAACCTGCTCTGAAGATTACGTTATCCAATCTTGATTCAAGAAGTTGTAAAAGGATTGTGCCTGTTACGCCATTTTTTCTTGAAGCAGTGTTGTAATATTTAGCAAATTGTTTTTCAGAAACAATGTATGTCATTCTGATTTTTTGTTTTTCTTTTAAGTGAAGCGCATAGTCAGAAAGTTTCTTTCTGTTAGCACCATGTTGACCTGATGGATTAGGTCTCATTGAAGTTGCTAATTTTCTGTTTGATAAATCAACAACGCCAAAGTTTCTATATAATTTATTTGTAGGTCCTTTGTATCTAGCCATTTTATGAGTTCCTTATCTTATACTCTACGTTTCTTTGGTGGTCTGCAACCATTGTGTGGAATTGGAGTTACATCTTTAATTAATGTAATTTCAAGACCTGTTGCTTGAATTGCTCTGATTGCCGTTTCTCGACCTGAACCGGGACCTTTGATATAAACTTCAACTTTTTTCATACCACAATCAAGTGATTTTTTAGCAACGATTTCAGCTGCAGATTGAGCAGCGAACGGAGTGCCTTTTCTAGCACCTTTGAAACCGCAACCACCAGCTGAAGCCCATGCAACAGCATTACCTTGAGTGTCTGTTGAAGTTACAATTGTATTATTGAAGGTTGATTGAATATAAACCACACCTTGTAATACATTCTTTCTTTCTTTCTTTTTCGTTTTTGTAGGTTTAGCCATTATAATATTCCTTTATTATTATTTCTTTTTACCAGCGATAGGTCCTGATTTTTTACCTCTGCGAGTACGAGCATTAGTTTTTGTTCTTTGTCCTCTGCATGGTAATGATTTTCTGTGGCGCATACCTCTGAATGAACCAATTTCGCTCAATCTCTTAATGTTAAGAGTAATTTCTCTTTTCAAGTCACCTTCAATTGTATAGTGAGAAATTTCATCTCTTAATTTTCTGATATCGTCCTCAGTTAAATCATCTGTTCTGATGTCAGGTGAAATACCGCATGCTTCTAAAATTTTTGCACTTCTTGCAGGTCCTATACCGAAAATATAGGTAAGTCCTACTATAATTCTTTTGTTACGAGGTAAATCTACCCCAGCCAATCTTGCCATTTATGTTCTCCTAAATTACCTTTAATTAACCTTGTCTTTGTTTGTGCTTAGGGTGTTTGCACACAACTGTAACTCTGCCGCGTCTTTTAATAACTTGGCAATCTTTACACATTGGTTTTACAGATGCTCTAACTTTCATTGTTTTATTCCTTATTATTATTTCATTCTAAATGTAATTCTGCCTCTTGTAAGGTCGTATGGTGTCATTTCAACTTTTACCATATCACCCGGAAGAATTCTTATAAAATTCTTTCTGATTTTACCTGACACGTGAGCCAAAATCTCATGACCATTTTCAAGTTCAACTCGAAACATAGCGCTGGGCAATGCTTCCAGTATTTTACCTTCAAATTCAATTACATCATCTTTAGCCATTTGTACCTTTCTGAATGACGAATGTAAAAAAATTTTATTACATCAATATTAAAATGCAAGTATTTATTTGCATACAAGGCAATTTTTCTTAACATAAATTATGTTTATTTTTATAAATTAATTGATACAATAAAACAACGCGAATTTAAACTTTTAATCTATACGAGGGTTTTAAGCCATAATTTTAATAAAAAAATATAATTTCAATAACTCATTTATTTTAAAAAATAAACATAAAAGCATGCTCAACACAATTATATTTTGATATAAAATTATATATAAGGTAAGGAAAGTAAAATGTACGATAAAAAATCACTTAAGGCAGAGGAGTTTATTTCGCACGAGGAAATACTGGATACTCTCAAATATGCTGAAGAAAATAAAAACAATGTAGAGCTTATTGATAAAATTATTGCAAAAGCAAAATTAAAAAAAGGGCTTGAACACAGAGAAGCCTCTGTTCTTCTTGCTTGTGAAATAAAAGAAAAGAACGAAGAAATATATGAACTCGCTCGCGAAATCAAGCAGGAATTTTACGGCAACAGAATCGTTCTTTTTGCACCATTATATTTATCAAATTACTGCGTAAACGGTTGCGTATATTGCCCATATCATGCGCAAAACAGACACATTGCAAGAAAAAAAATGACGCAAGAAGAAATTAAAAAAGAAGTTATTGCTCTTCAAGACATGGGTCACAAAAGGCTTGCAATTGAAACAGGGGAAGACCCGATTCATAACCCGATTGAATATGTGCTTGAAAGTCTTAAAACAATTTATAGTATTCACCACAAAAACGGCGCAATAAGAAGAGCAAATGTAAACATTGCAGCAACAACCGTTGAAAATTATAGAAAATTAAAAGAAGCAGGAATCGGAACTTATATCCTATTTCAAGAAACCTACCATAAAGAATCTTATGAAAAACTTCACCCGACAGGACCAAAACACAATTACGCTTACCACACGGAAGCAATGGATAGAGCAATGGAAGGCGGAATTGATGATGTTGGGCTCGGAGTGTTGTTTGGCTTAGAAAGATACAAATATGAATTTGCGGGGCTTTTAATGCATGCGGAACACTTGGAAGCTGTGCACAATGTAGGCCCGCACACAATTAGCGTACCAAGAATAAGGCACGCAGACGACATTGACCCATCGAAATTTGATAACGGAATAGACGATGACACCTTCTGCAAAATTGTAGCTTGCATAAGGGTCGCTGTGCCATACACCGGCATGATATGCTCCACAAGGGAATCAGCCGCGGTTCGCGCCAGAGTTTTAAACCTTGGGATATCCCAAATTTCAGGTGGCTCAAAAACATCTGTCGGAGGATATGCAGAAGAAAATGAAACAGAGGAAGATTCTTCGCAATTTGATGTAACAGACACAAGAACTTTAGATGAAGTTATGAAATGGCTCATGGAGCTTGGCTATCTTCCAAGTTTCTGTACGGCGTGCTATAGGGAAGGCAGAACAGGTGAGAGATTTATGGAGATATGTAAATCTAAACAAATTCAAAATTGCTGTCACCCAAATGCGCTTATAACATTAAAGGAATATCTTGAAGATTACGCGAGCCCTGAAACCAAAATTGTGGGCGAAAAATTAATCAAAAAAGAATTTGCAGAACTTCAGGAATCAAAAGTCAAAGAGGTTTTAGCGAATAATTTAGAAAAAATTGAAGCAGGAGAAAGAGATTTCAGATTTTAAAACAGCAAATTAAAGGGATAGAGTATGATTAAAAAAATTATTAAAAACTTCGCAGAGCTCACAAGAGCTTATTCACTTCCTGTGTCACTCAGTGCATTTTTTGTGGCACTTTGTTGGGCAAATTATGAACAAGTTAATAAATTGCACGCGCTTCTTGCGCTCGCTAGCGTTATCTGTCTGCACCTTGGCGGAAATTTGTTTGACGACATTTTAGATGTAGTATTAAGACTTAAAAAAGGAGAGAAACTAGAAGAAATAGACTTCTGCAACTGTGCAAAAGCTCGCTTGATTTTAAGCAAAATAATTCCGCTTAAAGCAGCGTTTGCAATTGATGCTTTATTTTTTGGAATTGCCATTGCTTGCGGAATATATTTCTTTGCGGTTTATGGAATAGGAATTTTAGGAATAACCTTGGTTTGTGCAATTCTTATTCTGCTTTACCCAATTTCAAGCAAATTTTTTGCCTCGGAACTTATTATCGGCGCATTATTTGGGTACATTTTACCAAATGCCTGCTTTTATGTAATGACCGGGAATACAAGTTTAAATTTAGCACATTTTTCACTTTCGCTCTCACTTTTAATTGTAGCTCTTGCACATGCTCACTCAATTATGGATTGGGAAAACGATGAAAAATGCGGCAAAAAAACACTTGCAATGGTTTGTCAAAATAAACAAAATGCAATCAGAGCACTCGGCTGGATGATATTTGGCGCGTATTTGAACCTCGGGATTCTTGTTTCACTTTATTACATAAACGGAATTATGATTTTTGCGTGCATCACAATCCCAATTGCAGTTGAGCTAATAAACTCTATGAAATCTTATGTGGCACTTGAAAATAAAGAGCTGAAGCCAAGGTGGTATATGGGTGCTATGGAAAATTGGGAAGAAATTAAAAAACAAAATATGCATTATTTTATGTACAGATTTTATTTAGCGAGAAATTTAGCAGTATATTTTGCAGTTTTCTGTGCGCTTGCAAGATTAATTGCAATAAATTCTCCTTTTGTTTCATAAAAAACCGTAACAAACCGGTCGTAATATACGCCAAATAAATAATATAGCATTTTAAAAAGCCTTGCCCCGCAAGGCTTTTGTTGCGTAACTACATCAAACGGTGGATATTTGAAGCAAAAGACTAAACTAAAAATCAAATATGACGAATAACATATCAGAGAGAGAAAATTAAATATAATTTAAAAATTATAAATAGATTTATTGTCATCCTTGTTAGTTAGCCACAGTTATTTTTCCACTGTGGCTTTATTTTACACCCGAAGGGTAAGGAGCAAGCGACAGCAAACGCGAACACCCTGAGGGCGTAGGTGCGTGACGTGCAAAGACGGCTGCGTGAAGCAGGCGGCGAGCACGAAACCGTACCCGAAGGGTAAGGAGCGGGCGACAGCAAACGCGAACCATTAACAATAGCGAACACAAAATACATCTTACAAGAGAAAATACCACTATAAAACAGAAGGATTTTTTGCTTTATCCAGCTTCTGTTACTCGTCCGTTTCTTTCTTCTTTCTTCCAACTTCAAGAACAACTGCTATAACCAATGCAGCCAACAGAGATAAGCCTAAAAACTCAGCGGAATCTTTTGTAAAATTGCGAAACACTTTTCTTTTATCATGTGACAAAGTTAAATCCATACCGGTAAATATAAACTCATGTATAAAGCCGGTTGTAGCAATTGCTGAAGCCAGCCCTAAAACAAGAAGTCCAAAATTCCATCCTTTTTTGCTTTTTGAGTTGTTTCCAGCATTAACAGCATTATCATCAGAAGAAACAAACGCATCACTCGTTGAATTATAAAGAGCACGATCATAAGGCAAATCCGCAGGTTTAACAGCCACATTATTTGGCATTTTATTTGTTTGAATTTGTACACCCAACGAATTTACAGACATTCCAACCCTTACATGTAATTAACAACTACACAAAACAGCTAAAAGAAAAAAATTGCCACGCAAGAAAGTGCTCTCAAGTCGCAAATAAAAAATTTTAGAAAACGGGAAATCAATCAAGTTTTTTCTTGAATACAGCAGGAGCACCCGCAACCATGGTGTTTGGTTCAACATCTTTTGTCACAACGGAATTTGCCGCAATGATTGCGCCATCTCCAACTTTAATCCCGCCGATAATAACTGCGCCTGCAAAAATTTTAACGTTGCTCCCAATTTCAGGATACCCTTGACTCTTTTCGCTCATGCCATATCCAATGGTAACGTTTTGCATTATCAAACAATTATCCCCGATTTTAACCTCAGGTGCTATCACTATTCCAACAGGGTGCAAAAACTGAGTACCTCTGCGTTTTAAATCTTTAATATCTTGCAAAATCGAACAATTTACATAAAGCGGGTTTCCGTAAATTAAGTTATAAAGAGCGGAAGAAGTAATTTTGATTCCGAAAATATATATCACAATCGAAAAATCATAAAGTGAAACACTGAAAATTTTCTTCAAATTCATAAAACTCCAAATTTAAATATGATAAGCTTTCTTTCTATATAAAATATAACCTACAACACCAATTATAATAACAGGTAAAGCTGCTGCAATTAACGGCGGAATTGCTTTTGTTTCACCAAGGTTTAAAGAAAATGCCCTTATGACAAAGCAGGCAAAAATAATCAAAACAGAGAATAAAAAGCCCCTGTTATAGCGCACCCTCGGAGGTGTTATTGCAAGCGGAATACCAACAAGCGCAAGCACAAGCGTTGTAAGTGGAAGTGCTATTTTATCAAAAAGTGCAACTTTATATTCAAGAATTTCGCTTTCAGGAACTTTTGGATTTTTGCTTTGTTCTTTAATATAT
>JAFVOZ010000094.1 GCA_017505585.1 bacterium | reverse complement strand
TGCCCCAGTTTTTACCTAAAACTAAAATAAAACCTTCTCTTGAAAAAGAAAGCATTATAGTAAGCGGTATAATTCCGATTAAAAACCTGATTATGCTTTCTTTTTTGCCCTTTGGCATTTCAAAGTTTATTAATTTTTTCTCTATAAACCAACCTAAATATGCACCAAATGCGTATCCTGCGTAAAGATACGAACTTGATTTCATTTTTTCAGGGTTCACAAGAAGTTCACCTTGCACATAATCCAGCGGGAAGCTTTTGAAGTGGATATATAAAAGAAGTGCGAAGGCAAAAATCGAACCCAACAAAAACACAATTACATCGCCATGTTTATGTTTTTCTGCTTTTTTGAGTGCGCAAAACATTGAAAACATTACAACAAGGCTTATCAAAAACCCAAAAACTACATCTTGAATTGTGTGCACGCCAAGATAATTTCTTGAAAAAGCAACAAGAAAGATAATTATAAGCATTATGGGAATAATTAATTTTGTTGGTTTTAAAAGAGCAATACCACCAAAAAGAGAAGTCGCCATGGTTGTGTGTCCGCTCGGGAAAGAGTATCCGCCTGCGGTTTTTAGAACTTCTGCGCTTGGCTGAATTCTATCACTTAAAACCCAAGGGCGATAAATGCATGCTGTCATCTTTAAAAATTGGTTTAAAACCTCTGCAGTGCCCGTTGAGAGGAGTAAAAATGCACCTTGCTTTTTGTTTAAACACCAATAAAAAAATGTAATAATTACAAGCGGGATAAGAATTTCACCAAACCTTGTGATTAACACAAAAAGTTCATCAAACTTGCCTTCTGTAAGTGTTCTGAAATTTTGTATGAAAATTAAATAATCTATTTGAAAATCCAGAACTTCGAGTGTTTTTAATATTCCAAACATAGTTTTTATTGTATCATATATTCAAAAAGCGAGAAAGTTTGAAAAAATGATCAAAAAAATTTTAACAGTTTTGGTTTTGTGTTTCATGTTGCCCGCTTCGGCACAAACTTTTGAAGAAAAATATTGTGCTCCAAGGCCTTATCCTGTGGGTGGCGCTGTGGCATCAGGAATATCAAACATCACAGGTGTAAACTTAACTTTCACAAAACTTGCAGAGCTTACAATTCAGGGCATTTTAAAAAAAGAATTGAACTCAAATTTTAACGTTGAACTTTATTCTTTTGGCGGGAAAAATTTAATTGATGGGAAATTCAAAAAATTAACATTATCTGCAAAAAGAATAAAATCTGATGATATTAACCTTCGCAATTTCTATGGTGAAACTTTGTGCGGATACAATAGGATTGTCCTTAAAGACGACTTAGTTTATTTTGCGGAAAATTTCCTCTTTGGCTTTAGAGGGAAAATGACAAATGAGGATTTTCAAAATACAATTCTTTCTGAAGAATATAAAAAAACAATAAACGATGTTCATCTTAAGCTTTTTGGCACTTCGTTTTTTAAATTATCCAATCCTCTTGTAGAAATCAAAAATAACAGAATTTATATGTCTGTCGATGTTTCGTTTGCGAGTTTTATAACATCAAAAACAATCACGGTGAAAACAAATTATGCATTAATGCTGCAAAACGGTAAAATTGTGATTTCAGATGTTCGCTATAGTGACGCGCTTGGAATAAGTAAGAATGCAATGTATGCGATTTTAAACATTTTAAATCCATTTAAAATGCGCGTGCCATTAGATGATGTGAACACAATGACAATTTATATGAGAGATTTCAAAATTGAAAATGATGAGATAAATTTCGCAGGGGTTTTGTTGTTGCCGAGGAGTTTGTAGGCTTAGTTTTTTGTTTCTTCTTTTTCAAGCCATTTTTCGTTATACAGTCCGCATATTTCTTTTATGGTCGGCATTGCTACCTCGTGTATATTCGTGGTAATGCAGTGTAACTTAAATGTTAATTCTTGACTTATGAAATTTTTTTCAACAGAACAGTGAACCTTTTTTAATGTTCTTCTAAAAATTCTATTTAACTTTTTTAGTAGTTTGATTTCATCTAGTATCTCGTGATTATTCATTTGGAAAAAACCTTCTTTTTGGCTCCTGCAACGATATTTTGCAATATTTGCTAGTGTAGCTAGTTGTAGTTATTGCTAGTATAGCTAACAATTTAAAAATGAACAAGTATTTTTTAACTAAGTTAGGAAAGCAAATTAAAAAATTGCGTGTGGAACGTAACTTAACTCAAGATGATGTCGGTATAAATGGTATTTCACGACAAATGGTGAGTTTATTAGAGTTGGCTAGAACTGATGTTACCGCGAGTAAGTTGAAAATTATTGCAGATAATTTGCAAGTAGAAGTCAAAGACTTGTTTGATTTTTAAATAGTTATTAAATTGCTAGTGGTACTAATTGTGAAATTAGCTAGCAAGACTAACAATTAGTATATGAATAAAGACTATATATTGCTTTTTGGGAAGCATTTAAAAAGTTTAAGAGAATCGAGAGATTTAACCCAAGATGATATTGGGGTTGATGGGATTTCTCGTTCAATGATTAGTCTTTTAGAAATTGCGGCAACCGATGTTACTATTACAAAATTAAAAGTGATTGCTGATAATCTAGGTGTTAAAGTTAAAGATTTGTTTGATTTTGAATAAGTAATTTATAATTTCATTTTTCTTTCTTTGCATTACGGCGTTTGAGTGTCAAAGAAAGAAAAATGAAAGGTCATAAACAAATACAGAAAGTTAATTTCCAAAATTTGCTACAATAAATTGCACCCTATAGCTCCTTGCCTTTCGGGTTATTTACCCCCAACCCAAACAACGCAAAGTCATATTTTACTGGGTCATATGGGTCAAATGTTCTTAATTTTTCAGTAAGTTCTATAACCGCTCTCATATCATTTGATTTGCGCTCGAGCAAATTAAATTCTCTTGAAATGTTTGCCACATGTACATCTAGCGGAATTAAAAGCTCAGAGGGTTTATAAATATCCCAAACTCCTAAATCAACAACACCTTCTCTTGTGAGCCATCTTAAAAACATATTTAGCCTTTTTCCAGCGCCCCCATTTTTTGGGTTTGGCATAAAGTGGTAAAACCCTTGAGAACAGTTTTTGTCCGCAAACGAGTAAAAATAATCTGCAACGCCCTGAAGAGAGTTAAATTCTTTTTTGCTTTTATAAAAAAGCTCTCGAAGATTGCTTTTTGTGGAATATAATTTGTTTAACGCTCGAAATACACAAACAAGGTCATAATCTTTGATAAATCTATAAATAAACCCATTTAATTCGCTTTTTCTGTTTTCAATATCCAAAATAAATTCGAGCGGTTTTTCGTTCATTATTTTGAATAATATATTCAATTTTTTGATAAATAATTCTCTTTTGCCATAAGCAAAACTTGATGCAATAAGCCCTGCAATTTCAATATCTTCAATGGTTTTGAACCTGTGCGGAAATTGAATCGGGTCATCTTTTATGAAATCTTTTGTTTCATATTTTTCTCTTAATTCTTCAAGTTTATTTTTCATTTTTTATTTCTTAATTTCGCAAAGTAATTCTTTACAAGGGTTGAGCATTCGTCTTCTAAAATTCCGCCTTTAATTTCAATTTTAGAGTTTGCTAAATCTTTTAAATTTAAGACGGTTGAGCCGCCATAGAGTGTGTCATACGCGCCAAAGAAAAGTTTATCAATTCTTGCTTCTAAAATTGCCCACATACACATTGGGCAAGGTTCAAGTGTTACATACATTTCGCACCCATTCATCCTTGTGCCAAGTTCTTCACTCGCTCTTTTTATGCAGAGCATTTCAGCGTGTGCCGTTGGGTCAGAAGTTAATTCTTTTTCATTGTGGGAAGTGGCAACAATTTCGACGTTTTTTACAATAATGCAACCAATCGGTAAATCTTCACCTGATTTTTTTGCTTCATCCAGTGCTAATTGCATAAATTCTGTTGTGTTCATTGTTCGCAACTTTCGAAAATAAGGGTTGTTGTGAATTTTCCTTCTTCACTTTTAATTTTAAAGTCAATTCCCATAGCTTGAGTCAAGCCTTTTACAATATACAAGCCTAACCCTGTGCCGCGCGTGGTTCTTGTGAGTTCTGAATCTGCTCTTATAAATTTATCGCAAAGCATGGCAAGCATTTTTTCTTCTATTTTTTCGTGTGGGTTAGAAATTTCAACAATAATTTTCCCGCTTTCACATTTTGTATTAATCGTAATTGCTTCTTCATCTTTTGTATATTTGATGGCGTTGCCCACAAGATTTAATAACACCTGTAAAAGCCTGTCTTCATCTGCCTTTGCGTAAGGAATATTATCTTCAATATTGATATTAATTTCATGGTTTTTTGGATTTGTATAAATTATTGCTTTTTCAAGAATTTCGATGACGTTTATTGGTTCACTGTTTAATTTCAAACTATAGCTTTCGATTTCAGGTACAACAAGTAAATCTTCAACCATTCTGGAGAGCAATTGCGCTTGTTCTTTGATGATTTTTAAAGATTTATTTTTGGTTGCCTCGTCAAGTTCTATGTCTTGCCTCATAAGCCTTGAAGAATAGCCAATAATGCTTGTGAGCGGAGTTCTGAATTCGTGACTTATAGCACTTACTAAATTTGAGCGAAATTCATTTGAGCGTTCAAGTTCGAGATTTTTCTTTGATAAATCTTTATATGAAGTGCTGATTTTGCGCGCCATGTAGTTAAATTCTTTAGTTAAAAAATACATTTCGTATGGCGAAAAAATGTTTTTAATGAGCCTGATTTTGCGCTCGTAATTCCCTTTGGATATTGCCGTTACACCTTTTAAAAGTTGACGCATATTAAGGTATAGATAAAAAACATAAAGCCCTACGATAAAGAAAATGAATGCCATACTAAGCAAAAGCGATAGAATAATTTTAAAGCGTGCAATATTGATTGTGTTTTTTGTGATTTTTTCCGTTGTGTTAACAATAACTGTCCATTCAGGGCTTTTTAGCTTATAATATGCCATCGGCTGGTTTTTGATATATCCGTATAATTCGGGCGATTCCGTTTTTTGAATAAGAGGCAAGTCGTCAATAAGTTTTTTTGCATTTTCCTTGTTTTTAGAGTTAGTCGCAACGATATTTTTTTTCTCGTCAATAACAAAGATTTCTCTTTTTTCACCTGAGAGTTTTTTGTTTAAAATGACATCAAAGCTTTCAAAATCTTTCGATGCGAGTTTGTGATAAAGAGAAACATTTTCGCCTACATATTGAGCAAGCATTGTTGCAGAATAGTTTAACTCTTTTCTAATTGTGTGCTGAGATACGTTAGATATGATAAAACCGATTGTGACAAACGGGATTAAAACCGCAAAAAACAGCACGACTACAATTTGTTCAACAATTTTAGGTCTTTTTAAATTTAATTTACTTGCTATCGTTTTTATCATCTTCAAAACCAAACGGAGTAAGCTTATAGCCAATGTTTATAACTGTGTGCAAATATTTTGGATTTTTTGTGTCAGGTTCAATTTTCTGCCTCAATCCGCCTACATGAACTCTTACCATTCTGACATCTTCGTCACTTCCGTAGCCCCAAACTTCATCAAGAAGTACGGCAAGGCTTACGGGGTTGTTCAAATGTTGCATAAGGCAATATAAAATTTCAAATTCAGTTGGCGTTAATTTTACTTTTTTATCAACAATTACGGCTTCCAAAGAATTGGGAAGAATTTCAATATCCCCCGCTCTTAAAATTTCTTTTGGACCACTTGCACTTGCGCCTTCGGGTTCATTCCTTCGAAGAAGTGCTCTGATTCGAAGTAGCACTTCTTTAATATCAAAAGGTTTCACAAGATAATCATCCGCACCTTTTTCAAAACCTTGAGTTTTGTCATCAATTGTGCCTTTTGCGGTAAGCATCAAAATCGGTGTATCAATGTGTGCAAGACGAATATTCTTGCACACATCGAAACCGTTAATTTTTGGCATCATAACATCAAGAATAATTAAGTCATAATTGTTCTGAAGAGCTTTTTTTAAACCTTCTTCACCGTTTGAGGCGGTGTCTGTAATATAGCCTGAATGTGCTATATCAAACTCAAGCAGGTCGCGAATTTCTTCTTCATCATCAACTATTAAAATTCTTTTATTATTGTTTTGCATTTAACATCTCTTTAATACCGTCAATAGAGCTTAGAACGCCTGTTGCTTCGTATGGCATATAAACTACTTTGTTATTTTGACCAGAAGAAATACCTTTCAAAGTTTCAAGATATTTCATCGCAATTAAGTATTTATCCGGTTGCCCGTTGCCAGCAATTGCTTCTATCACTTGTTTAATTGCACTTGCTTCACCTTGCGCTTGTTTAACACGAGCAATTGCTTCACCTTCTGCAACAAGAACTGCTGATTGTTTTTCACCTTCTGCTTTGTTAATCAAACTTTCTTTGTAACCTTCAGCTTCAAGAATTGCAGCTTTCTTTTGACCTTCAGCTTCAAGAATTGTAGCACGACGGTCACGTTCGGCTTTCATTTGTTTTTCCATTGAATCTTGAATTTCACGAGGCGGGTTAATGTCTTTAAGCTCAACCCTGTTTACTTTTACACCCCATTTATCAGTTGCGCTGTCAAGTGTTGTTCTTAATTTTTCGTTGATTTGGTCCCTAGAAACAAGCGTTGCGTCAAGTTCCATTTCGCCAATTACGTTCCTGAGTGTTGTTTGAGTTAATTTTTCAATTGCTTCAGGCAAATTTGCAATAGCATATACAGCTTTTGTTGAGTCTATAATTTGATAGTATAAAAGAGCATCGATTGTGATTGTTACGTTATCTTTTGTAATTACTTTTTGCGGAGGAAAATCGAAAACCATTTCTCTTAAGTCGATTATAGGAGTTAAAGAATTGATTGAATGATGTCTTCCGTCTATACCTCTAACGGTTGTGCGCACGTGGAGTTCTTTTGGTACATCGAAAAACGGAATAATAAGATTGAAGCCGGCACTTAGGGTTCTATGGTAAACACCGAGTCTTTCGATAATCATAACTTGTGCTTGTCGAATAATTTTAACAGATTGGATGAACACCAATATTGCAAGAACTAAAACTACCGTGAATATTACTCCGAACATTTTTCTTCTCCTATTTTTTCTACATACATTGTAAGACTATCAATTTTTGTAATTTTTACAAATTCGCCTGTTTTGAAAATGCAATTATTTGTGCTTTTTGCATTCCAAACTTCATCATAAATTTTGATTCTTCCGATACCGCTTGTGCCTTCAGCACCTATATCTTCAATAACTTCTGCGGTTTTTTCTAAATATTGTTCTTCAAGTTCTGTTTTTTGTTCTTTCTTTTTCATAAAAATTGGTCGAACGAACAACAAGCTAACAAGAGAAATTATAACAAATACAATGATTTGAATTGTTAAAGTTGCCCCGAAATAAGCTGCCACAGCGGTTATTAGACCACCTATTGCTAAATGAAGAAAAAACATAGAAGGTGCGAAAAGTTCAACAAAAGCAAAAATTAAACTTGCAATAATCCATAAACCATAAAATGCCATTTTGTTCTCCTTTTTCAAGGAAAATTATATAAATTTTTTTTGGGCTTGTCAATTCTGCCAAAAGTCTATATCCTTTTGGCATTGTGCCTTTTGGGCACATGCTCTTAATATTATTGACTTTTTGAATTTGTGTGGTTTATTATTGTCGAATGAGGTTAACGGGAGCGAGTTATGACTCTGGCCGATTGGTTTAATGCACGTAAGACGGCGCAAATTGCCGCAAGAGATAATGAAGTAAAGGTAGATGATTCTATCGGAAAACTATGGACACTTTGCTACAATTGCAACGCGCAATTACCAAAAAGTGATTTAGAAAATAACTTAAATGTGTGTCCTTATTGCGATTATCATTTTAGAATCGGGGCAAAAGAAAGAGTTAAACTTATTTTTGATGAAGGTACTTTTGAAGAAAAATTCAAAAATATTCTTCCTTGTGATCCCCTTGAATTTGTAGACACACAAACATATAAACAAAGACAAGTTGAAGCAAAAGAAAAAACGGAGCTCGATGAAGCAGTAATTGTCGGGACAGGCGAAATTGAAGGAACACGCGTTGCTTCCGCTATCATGGATTTTGATTATATGGGCGGTTCTATGGGTTCTGTTGTGGGTGAGAGAATCACCAAAATCATGGAATATGCGCTTGAAGAAAAACTGCCGGTTATCGTGTTTACATCATCAGGTGGTGCAAGAATGCAAGAAAGTGCGCTTTCTCTTATGCAAATGGCAAAAACAGGTTGTGCAGTTGCAAAATTAAACGAAGCTAAATTATTATACATAACTGTTTTATGTGAACCGACATTCGGTGGTGTTACCGCAAGTTTTGGAACATTGGGCGACATTATGATAGCTGAAAAAGGTGCCCGAATAGGTTTTGCAGGGCGTAGGGTAATTGAGCAAACAATCAGAGAAAAGCTTCCTGCGGATTTCCAAACTGCAGAATATTTACTTAAATACGGGCAGATTGATATGGTGCTTTCAAGAAAAGAAATGAAAACCACACTTTCGAAAATTCTCAAAATTCATCTAGGATAAAACAATGAAAAAAGAAAATAGCCATATTTTAGATTTTGAAAAACCAATTTATATCATGCAAGAAAAAATTAAAGAACTTGAGGCGGTTTCGGGTGAAACCAAAATGAATTATAATAAGGAAATCAAAATTTTGAAAAAGCAAACGCAAGAATACAAGAAAGAACTTTATTCATCACTTGAACCGTTTCAGAAATTGCAAATAGCACGTCACGTAGATAGGCCAACATTTCTTGACTATGTGAATTTGATGACAGAGGATTTTGTTGAGCTCCATGGGGATAGAACAGGTTCTGATGACAGAGCAATAATTGGCGGCGTTGCACGAATTGCAGGGCAACCAGTTATGATTATAGGAACCCAAAAAGGTAAAACCACAAAAGAAAACCTCGAATATAATTTTGGTATGCCGCAACCTCAAGGTTATAGAAAGGCGTTAAGACTTATGGAGCACGCTTCTAAGTTTTCACTCCCGATTATCACTCTTGTGGATACAACCGGTGCATATCCCGGTATTATGGCGGAGCAAACTGCGCAAGGAACGGCGATTGCCGTAAATATTAGAGAAATGGCAAAACTTGATGTGCCGATTATCTCAATTATTACAGGTGAAGGTTGCTCAGGAGGTGCTCTTGGGCTTGCAGTTGCAAACAAAGTAATGATTTTAGAATATGCATATTACACGGTAATTTCGCCTGAAGGTTGCGCTTCAATTTTATGGCGCGATGCAACACGTGCGAAAGATGCGGCGGATGCCCTCAAGATTACGGGAGAACATTTGCTTGAATTTGGAATTGTGGACAGTATAATTAATGAGCCTGAAGGCGGTGCGCACCACGATCCTGAAGCTATGGCAGAAGAGCTTAAAGAGGCGATTTTGGTGGCACTTAAAGAATTTAAAGGAATGTCGCATAAAAAATTAAAAGAACAAAGATACGACAGATTTAGAAAACTTGGTGTTTTTGTTCAATAATTCTAAACTGTTCCGATAATTTTCAGGTCATATTCCAAAGAAACTTCTTCAGGGCAAATGATTGGAATGTCAATGTAAAGCTCTGAAATAAGCGCGAAGAGAATTTGTCTTAAATGTTGTGGTGCAACAAGTACAACTCTGTCTTCATTTGAAATTTTTGTAATTGATTTAATTAATTTATTAAATTTTGAACCGTTGATTCTGACAATCGAGCTTTCTTCATCTTCAGAGTATTCGGTTTGCTTTTCAATTTGCGCAATTGTTGCTTCATTTATTTCATAGCCCAAAATAACTCTGTCTTCATCTGCTAAAGAATGACTTATTTGACGGGAAAGTGCTACACGAATTTTATCAAGTAAATCAACTTTTGATTCATCTTCTGCAAAATCGTTAATTTTTTCAAAAATGTAGATAATATCTTTAATGCTTACTCTTTCGCGAATTAATTGGCAGAAAATATATTTCAACTCAGGAACTGTAATAAAATCACCTAAAATGCTATCCACAAGAAAAGCATTATTTTCGCTTACAAGTTCAATGTAGCGGTTAATATCCGCATAATTGAATATTTCAAAAACGTTTCTAACTGCGAAATACTTCAAGTAAATTGCGACGTATTCAGCAGGTTCGATTCCCTCTTGCCAGTAATCTTTTGTCTCTTCAATCGGAATCCAAACAATTTTTTTGCTTGTGATAAAATCTTGTTCTTTAATTGAGCCTTTCGGGTAATTTTTAATGTTTAAATCTTCCGCAAAATACATTTTGTGGTTAGGGTAAACATAACCTTCGGCAACAGGAATGCCATGAATATTAATTGAAAACCTGTTTTCTTCTATGGATGGGTTTTCAATAAACGCAACTTTTGGAAGAATATAGCCGAGCTCTTCCGCTAGCTCTTGTCTTATGCGCACTGTTTCAGACAAAAGATTTCTTTCAACATCAACAGAATAAATTTCATAAGCGTTGCTTCCAAGGTTAATTGAAAGCCTTTCTTCTCCGAGTGTGCTTGTCATATTATGCGGTGAGAGAAGTTTGTTTAATTGTTTTTTAAGAGAATTTAAAGTTTCAAGCTCGTTTGAAATTTCACTGTTTAAAACTGCTCTTTCATCTTCTCTTGCGGTTTCTAAAAATCTTTTTATTTCTTGAATTTTATCTCTTTTTTCACAAATTTTCTTTTGAAGATTTTTAGCAAGTTCATAAGGTTCTTCTTTTGTGTCGAACATTCTTTCCATTTTGCTCTTGAAGCCTGAAACATCGTCTGTGTCAGACAAGTCATCATTATAAACTTCGCGCACAAAAATGCAGTTAAATTGCGTTCCTTTTGTGCCTTCGCCTTCAAGCAGGGTGTATAGTTCCCACCCTTCCTTACACATCGTGTTTAGGGTGTATTCAAGCCCTTCTGTGTCATCTGTCGGGCAAGATTTGATGATAAATTCTTGTCTGTGTGATCTTTGCATAGCTTAATTTTAACATATTGCACATAAAATAAAAAGTCCATTATATATTAAAATTTGAAACAAAAATTTAAGTATAAAACTTAATCTTTTTGCATAATATTTTTATTTAGATTAGAATTATTTTTAGTATCAGAGTTTATTGGGTATTGCATTGAAAGTTAGAATTTCACTTTTAATTATAATAATCGCCTTGCTTGGCTTTTTGTATATTTTCCAAAACTGGTTTGATGCATTTTGGGGAATAATTTTTGTTCTTGCACTTGTTGCGTTGTATATGATTTATACATATTTCGTTATCAAGCACCAAAGAAGAAAGCTTCGCAAAAACCCTATTCAAGAAAATCCTGATTTCAAACCATCAATTACCATTATGGTGCCTGCTCATAATGAAGCTTGTGTTATTGAAAAAACAGTTGAAAACATTTTAAAATTAGATTACGAGAATTTTGATGTGATTGTTATTGATGACAGAAGTACGGATGATACCAAAATTGTTGTTCAGGAGCTTGCTGAAAAATATGCAAATGTCAGATGTCTAATCAGAGAACAAGACGCTTTCCCAGGTAAATCCGCCGTTTTAAATGATGCACTTAAGATGACAAATTCTGAAGCGGTTCTTGTTTTCGATGCTGATGCAAAAGTTGAATCTGATTTTATTCGAAAATTATTACCTGTGTTTGAGCCGGATAATGTTGGAGCGGTTCAAGCTCAAAAAAGAGTTATGAACGCAAAACAAAATTTGCTTACTCGTTGCCAATATAATGAATTAATTTTTGATACTTATGTTCAAATCGGAAGAGATGCGGTAAAAGGTGCGGTTGAGCTTCGTGGAAACGGTGAACTTATAAAAAGAAAAGCATTAGATGACATTGGCGGTTGGAATGAAGAAACAATCACGGACGACCTGGATATGTCAACTCGTTTGCACATTAACGGTTGGGATATCAGATTTTGCCCTGATGCCATTGTTTTTGAAGAGGCAGTTTTGACATATACTGCGCTTATTAAACAAAGAAGAAGATGGGTTGAGGGTTCAATTCGCAGATATTTAGAATTTGCAAAAGAAATTTTCACATCAAAAGATATGTCGCTTCGTTGCGGATTTGATTTAATCGTTTATCTTTCTGAATTTTTACTTCCATTTTGGATGGTGTCAGAAGTTGCACTTCAAGCGTTTAGATATGTAAGAGATAACAATAATAACATTTTATCCTCAATGCTTGTATTTCTTGCAGCTGGAATTTTCTTCTGGACAGGTTTCATTTACAGTTTACAAAAATATTCGCACTACAGTGGTTTGAAAGCCGTTTGGATGGCTTTTATAACTTCAATTTATATATGATTGTTTTCTGGGTGCCTGTTGTATTTTATGTGATTTTAAAAATTATTTTTGCGCCAAAAACTATGGATTGGGGAAAAACCGTTCATGG
>JAFVOZ010000093.1 GCA_017505585.1 bacterium | reverse complement strand
AGGGTGTGCTTTTTCGATTTCGTCGAACAGAATTACGGAATATGGTTTCTTGCGGACGATTTCAGTCATATGACCGCCGTCATCATAGCCAACATACCCTGGAGGAGAACCAATAAGTTTTGAAGTTGTATGTTTTTCCATAAACTCTGACATATCGATTCTTATCATATTATCTTCAGAGCCAAAAATTGTTTCGGCAAGCGATTTTGCAAGCTCTGTTTTACCAACACCGGTTGGACCTGCAAAAATGAAGCTACCAATTGGTCTGTTTGGTGACTTAAGCCCAACGCGCGCTCTTCTGATTGCTTTTGCAAGCGAAACCACTGCTTGGCTTTGGCCAATTACTCTTTGGTGAAGTGTATCTTCGAGTTTTAAAAGTTTTTCGGATTCGCCTTCAGTGATTTTTGTAACAGGAATACCTGTAATTTGTGCAATAACAGCAGCAACTTCTTCAACACCCACTGTCGGCTTATTCATATCTTGTGTTGTGCGCCATTCTGCTTCATATTCTTTAATTTTTGCTTTGATTTCTTTTTCGATATCTCTTAAATCGGAAGCTTTTTGGAATTCTTGATTTCTGATTGCTTCTTCTTTTTCTTTAATTGTGGCTTTTAGTTCTTGTTCAAGCTCTTTGCCTTCTTCAGGTAAACTTGAAACATTTAAGCGAACTTTTGAGCTTGCTTCGTCAATAATATCAATTGCTTTATCAGGCAAGAATCTTTCCGTAATGAATTTTGATGAAAGCTCAACCGCAGCAACAATTGCTTCGTCCGAAATATTTAATCTGTGGTGTTCTTCATATTTAGATTTTAAACCTTTGATGATTTCAATTGCTTCCTCATTGCTTGGTTGCTCGATAATTACAGATTGGAAACGTCTATCAAGAGCTGAATCTTTTTCGATGTGTTTTCTGTATTCATCGAGTGTTGTTGCGCCGATTACTTGAATTTCGCCACGAGAAAGAGCAGGTTTTAAGATGTTTGCAGCATCAATTGCGCCTTCTGCTGCACCTGCGCCGATGAGTGTATGAATTTCATCGATGATAATAATAATATTCCCTGCGGTTCTGATTTCGTCCATAATTTTTTTAAGACGCTCTTCAAATTCACCTCTGTATTTTGTGCCTGCAACAAGAAGGCCCATGTCAAGTTGAATTACTTTCTTGTTTTCTAAAATATCGGGAACTTCGCCGTCAACAATTTTAATTGCGAGTCCGGTTGCAATTGCAGTTTTACCAACACCGGGTTCACCAATTAAAATTGGGTTGTTTTTAGTTCTTCTTGCAAGAATTTGAATAACTCTTTCAATTTCTTTTTCTCTCCCTACAACAGGGTCAAGTCTTTGTTCTGATGCGGCAAGTGTTAAATCTGTACCAAATTCATCAAGAGAAGGTGTTTTTGCTTTTGATGAGCCCACATTGCCTGCAGCCGCAACAGCCCTTCCGCTTGAAGTTTGACTTTGTGTGTCAGATGTTTTCGTTTCGCCCAAAAGTTTGATAACATTTGCTCTGCATTTGTTTAAATCTACGCCAAGATTTTCAAGAACCTTAACACCAACACCGTGTCCTTCTTTGATTAATCCTAAAAGCAAGTGTTCTGTGCCAATGTAGTTGTGCCCTAATTGACGAGCCTCATCCCAAGAAAGTTCTAAAACTTTTTTAGCTCTTGGAGTGAAAGGAATTTCTACCGCAACAAAACCGGAGCCTCTGCCAATAATTTTTTCAACTTCTTCGCGAGCATCTTTTAAAGTAACGCCCATTGACTTTAATGTTTTTTCGGCAACTCCTGCGCCTTCGCCAATAAGCCCTAAAAGAATTTGTTCGGTGCCCACAAAATTGTGTCCGAGGCGTCTTGCCTCTTCTTGGGCTAACATTATGACTCTGATTGCTTTTTCGGTAAATCTTTCAAACATTATCTATCCCTTGATTAAATACAAAACAATATTAACATAAAACAAGCGCACAACACAAGCTAAAAAGCTCAATTATTTATTTTTTTCTTGTATTACAAAAATTGCATCAGACGAGAAGAAATTTGCAATATGCTTGTTTGCTTTTATTAAGTTACTACGATAGCTTTTTTTAAGCCCTGAAGTGAAGTAAATTGAATTAAGAATTTCGATATTTTCTTTACTGCAAAATTCATGAAAATCATTAATTGTGAGTAAGTGGATGTTGGGAGTGTTATACCATTCATAAGGCAGCATCTTGGATTTAGGCATCTTGCCTTTAAAAAGAAGATAAAACCTGACTCTCCAATAGGCAAAATTAGGAAAACTCACAATTGATTTTTTTCCGATTCTCAAAATTTCTTTTAGTACAAAATCCGGTTTCACCGTTGATTGTAAAGTTTGATTTAAAATAACATAATCAAAACTTTTATCTTGGAATTGTTTTAAGTCCTCGTCAATATCACCCTGGATTATTGCAAGTCCTTTTTGCATAGATTCAATCGCTAAATCTTGATTGATTTCAACACCTGTTCCGATTACTTTTTTTCTTTTAATAAGTTCTTCAAGTAAATATCCATCTCCTGAGCCAAGGTCCAAAACCCTTGCGCCTTCAGGAATTAGTTTCATAACTTCATTGTAATTTATAAGTTTATCCATGGTTTTTATTCTATCAAAATAATTTCTGCTAATCAATTTTTTATTCGTGCGAGCTATTGTGAAACGCAAAAAAAATGCTATAATCAAAGTGCAAATAATATTATTGAGGTAAAAATGTCAAAGAATGGTGCAGATTTTGGTATAGGTATTTTATTCGGGGTGCTTGCAGGTGCTCTTATCGGTACCCTTATTGCTCCTTGCGAAGGAGAAACAACCAGAGAAAAATTAAAAGATGCAATAGATGATTTTAAAGATAAAATTTCTCCGGAGCTTGATGAAGCTAAAAAGCAAGCAGTTGCTTTAATCGAGGAATCTAAATGCAAACTCGAAAAACAATATGAAAAATTTAACGATACAATAAAAGCTCAAAAAATGGCAAAAGCTAAAGAGCGCGAAAATGAATTAGAAAGTTATTAGGTATTATTATGACTCAAATTGATGTTAGTTTAGTTGTTTTGGTTTATACGACAGTTGTTGTTATGCTTGTTGTTGCAGGCTTTTTGGTTAAATTGTTATTTGATTTATCAAATCTTGCTCGTGCGGCGCAATCTGCAACAGAGCTTATTCAAAACGAACTTGAACCTACCCTGAAAGAGCTTCAGGAAGTTGCAGTTAGTGTGAAGTCTATTACCAACACGGCTGATGAAAAACTGACTTCTTTGAAGAATACTTTTTTTGGTGCCATAGAAAAGACAACCTGTGTTACAAAAAAACTTAAATCTGTTCTATCAGGTGTGGCGCGTGGCATTAGTGTAGGTATTAAATTATTTAGAAAGTAAGAAAGGAAAATTATGTCAGTATTAAGATTTATGGCAGGTGTTTTAGTGGGCGGTGCAGTTGGCGCGGTTCTTGGTGTTTTATATGCGCCAAAATCAGGCGAAGAAACTCGTGAAGATATTAAAAACAGTGCACAAGAAAAATATTCTAAGGCGCAAGATGCAGTTCGTCAAATTCAAGATAAAGCAGACACAGCACTGGAAGAAGTACAAAAGAAAGGCGATGAAATTATTGATAAAATTCAATCTTTGATTAATAAGCAAAAAGAAGGCGAATCATACTAAGAATTTTATTAGTATATACAAAATAATATATAACTTTTAAGGCAAGCAGATGTAATTTTCTGTTTGCCTTTTTATTTTACCCTTGCCATAAGCGCATTTTCAGGAATTGTAAAGTATTGTAACAAAAAAAATAAAAATTGAAATTCAATAAAGTATATCGTTTTTATATATTTGTAGAACTTAGAAACACGATATTATAAGGAGATATAATTATGGCACTAGCGATTCAAGGTAATCTACAACAAGATTATAGCAAACTTAAGTTGCAAGACTTAAAGGATAAAAATCCTGATGTTGCTGCTGTTGTTGCACAAAACCGAGAAATTATGAATAACCCATTTATTTCCGGCATTGGTAACGACATTGCTTCTAAAGATGTTAAAAATAATTCTCCGGTAGATACAGCTGCCATAATTGCAGAAAATAAAAAGAAGCATAAACAGGAACAGGCAGGGGCTGATGTTTCTGCGGTGCTTGCAATGTCAAGTCAACCACCAATTACAGATCCGTCGCTCGGAAACCGTCTGTGCCTTGACGCCGCCTAAGGTGGCGCAAGGGGCATAAACTAATCAGAATCATTTTGTTGGCAGAAAAATTGGTAGTAAACAAATATTAGAGAGAGAAAAATGGAGAAGAATAAACTCATAAATACAGCAGTATTTTCATATATCGCAATAACTTTTGTGTTGTTTGTCTTCACTTGTTATTATGTCCGTATGGCAATGGAAAGCTCAGGAATGACACAAATTGTTGCTGGATTTGCAGGCTAAAATAATTTTGAAATTATATACTCATAATGCTGATTTTAAAAAATCAAAAAATATAGTATAATAATTTCATGCAAAATGTTGAAAAAATTGATGTTATAGTTGTAGGTGCTGGTCCTGCCGGTGTTGCAGCCGCGGTTACGGTAGCAAGAGGTGGCAAGACTGTTGTTATGATTGATAGAGCTGATTTGGCCGGCTCTAAAAACATGTTTGGTGGTGCGGTTTATTTAAATTCCATAAAAGATTTATTCCCGCTTACTTGGGAAGAAGCTCCTTACGAGAGCTATATAAGCCAGAACAGATATTCGTTTTTAACTGAATCATCATCAGTTGAAATTAATCATAAAACCTTGAATTACCCTTCGGCTGCAACTGTTTTTAGACCAAAATTTGACGCTTGGCTTATTGAGCAAGCAAAAAAAGAGGGTGTTTTTTATGCCCCTAAAACAACGGTTCGCGCACTTTTGTTGGATGATAAACGAGTTATTGGTGTTAGAACCGATACGGAAGAATTAAAAGCAAAGGTTGTTATCTTGGCTGATGGTGTTCAATCAAATTTGGCGCAAACTCTAAAACTCAGAAAACCGATAAAACCAAAAGATTTAATTTTAAGCGTTAAAGAAACTTATTACCTTGAAAACTCAAAAATTAAAGAAAGATTTAATCTTGTCGGAAATCAGGGAATGCTTTGTGAATATTTTGGTGGTCTTTCAGACGATAAAACAACAGGTTACCCTTTTGCAATGGGCTTTTTATACACATTCAAAAACCATATTTCACTTGGTATCGGAATAAATGCGGAAGATTTAATCAAAATGAAAAAAACTCCGTACGAACTCCTTGAAAGATTAAAAGCTCATCCGGATATCATTCCTTACTTGGATGATGCAAGAAGTATTGAATACAGTGCGCATACAATTCCTGAAGGCGATTTTCATCACTTGCCAAAGCTGTATACAAACGGCGCAATGCTTGTTGGTGATGCTGCAGGGCTTATTAATAACGTTCATTTTGAAGGCACAAATTATGCAATATATTCAGGCATTTTGGCGGGCGAAACAGCGCTTGAAGCAGTTAAATCAAACAATGCCTCAAAGAAAGTTTTGTCAGGATATGAAAAGCGATTCAAAAAGAGCTTTATGTATAAAGATATGCGTTCATACAGAAATGTGGTTCCAATGCTTCGCAAAATGTCAAATTCAATTTTCTTAAAATATCCTAAAAAAATGGATGAATTTTTCACATTATTCAATATGGTTGACACTATTCCAAGGGCGGTTAAATATAGAGATTTTGCATTTAAGACGGCTAAATCTGTCGCACCCGATATTCCAAAGATTGCAAAAACAGTGCTAGAGGTGTTAAAATAATGAATGACAAGCTGAATAAAAGAATTATAGAAGATAAGCTTTCACATGTGAAATACAAATCTGATAAAAATTCACACATCATCGTTGATGAAATGGTTTGTGAAAAATGTACCACGAAAGAATGTCTCTATGTATGCCCTGCAAGGGTTTATTCAGAAGTTGACGGTAAAATCAAGGTGGAATATGAAAACTGTTTGGAATGCGGTGTTTGTAAAATTTCATGTCCTAAGGGCGCAATCACTTGGTCTTACCCTGAATCAGGTTACGGCGTAGTTTATAAGTATAGTTAGCGGAGATAAAATGAATCAGTATTTTTCAAGATGGTATGACAAAGATCCGGTGCTCTCAATGTCGATGAGAACATTATCAACTTCAGATGACGCAACGCAAATTTCGGTTGCCCTGAATTTGATTAAAATAATTATCGAGCATTCAATTCAAGAACACGAATTTAACAATGTTGAAGATATTGTTGATGCGGTTGAAAACGGAATAATTCAAAGAGGAAATTGCCGTTGGTATGATATTGATTCAACGGTTAGAACAGCAATTCAAATGCTTGAAAAATGTTCTCCTGCTACAAGACAAAAAGTAGCAATCGACATGGCGCAGCTTGTTATTGAAAAAATTATTCAAGATGATGATTCTGAAGACGATTCAATTGCTCCTCAAAGCGATAATGTTGATAAAAGCTTGCTTTTGGATTTAGACCTACTTTCAGGCGGCGCACCTGACGTTGACTCAATTAACGATATTGATAACTAATGAGCGATTTTGAATTACTTGAAAATTTAAAAACAACCATTGAAAACGACCCGACTAATTTTCAAGCAAGGCGCGAGCTTGCTGTTTTATGTATGGATATGGGTTATGAAAAAGTTGCCCTTAACCAGTTTAATTCGCTTTCTCAAATTTTTACAGAAGACGCGGACATCTTTTTTAACATTGGCATTTGCTGGGAAAAATTAAAGAATGATAAAATGGCACTTAAGGCATACCAAAGGGCAATTGAGCTTAAACCTAATGAAATCGACTATATCTTCAATCTTGCTCTTGTGTATGAAAAATTAGGGCAATTAGAAGAAGCCAAATATCAATTTAAAAAAGCGATTTGCATTAACCCTGAAGATTATAATTCATTTTTCTGCATCGGCTGTATTTTTGTAAAAGAAAAAGATTCACACAGTGCTATAAAATGTTTCAAAAAAGCAATTCAGTATAATTACGGGGATTATTTCGCGCATTTTTACCTTGCTCAAGAATATAAAAAAGTTGGAAATATTGAACTTGCAATAGATGAATATAATAAAGTTTTGGAGCTTTCACCAGATTATGCCTGGGCATATTTTAACCTTGCGCAAATTTATTATGAAAGAGGAGAGCTTACCCTTGCAATACGAAATTTAGAAGCAAGTCTTTCAAAAAATAAAAAGGATATCGAAGCTTATAAAATTCTTGCAAAAATTCACTTGCAGTTGGAAAATCCTCAGACCGCAAAAGAGGTTTTACTTCATGCAATAGAAATTCTGGAAGATAATGGTGATATTTATTATGCCCTATCAAAATGCGAAGAAAAGCTTGAAAACCCACAAGCGCGTCTTCAGTATCTTGAAAAAGCAATCACTTGCGCAAGCACTCTTACATATAACATGAGCACAGTTTTAAGCGAGCATAAAAAATGTCAGAAACTCATTTAATTCAAGAAAAAATTATGCTTGATGAAAATTTCGATAAATACTATATTGCAATATCTTCGCTGAGCGAAATTTCGCCTGTTCTTAAAACCGCCCTGCTTGAATATTTTGACCTGAATCCTGTCAATTTCATTAATTTAAATGAAGACGACCTAAATCTTTTTGCATCAAATTACCCCGAAATTAAAATTCCAAGGAATTTTCTTGCAAAAATTAAGGAATTAAATGTAGATAAAATTTATGGAGAAGTCCTTTCTTCAGGTTTTGAATTTGTCACAATCCAAAACCCAAATTACCCTTCAATCCTAAAAGAAATTCAAGATTACCCTTGTGTTCTTTATTATAAAGGTAAATTTTCTTCTGAAATTTTTGAAAACACGCTCGCAATTGTTGGCTCAAGGCGCGCAAGCGAGAACGCCAAAAGCTCTCTGAAAAGAGTGATGTCAGGTATGCAAAATGCGCCGATTACAATTGTTTCTGGTCTTGCGTACGGAATCGATGCCGCAGCACATCGCCTTGCGCTTGAATTAAACCTCAGAACAATAGGCGTTATCGGAAGCGGTTTAAACCATAAGTATCCTTCTTCAAATGCGGATTTATACAGAGAGATGCCCGAAAACAATCTTATAATCTCAGAATATCTGCCAAGTGTCCCTCCAATAAGTTACCATTTTCCGCAAAGAAACAGAATTATTACAGGGCTTTCTCTGGGTACTCTTGTTGCTGAGGCTGCTCTTAAGAGTGGGGCAATGATAAGTGCCAACCTTGCACTTGAGCAAGGCAGGGAACTTATGTGTATCCCGGGACTTATAACAAATCCAAACACAGAAGGAATTTATAAGCTTTTAAAAACTGGCGCAGGGTTGGTGACTTGTGCTGAAGATATTTTTGAATATCTTGGGCTTGATTTTTCTTCTTCCAAAAAAGAAGTCAATTTAACTGAGGACGAAGATAAAATTGTTTCTGTTTTGCAAATCGAAGAACAAACATTGGAAAATCTTATTGAAAAAACAAAAATTGACCCTTCGCAATTAATGGTGTACTTGACAGCGTTGGAATTAAAGGGTTTAATAAAACAGACGAGGGGAAAATATTATATTACGGATTAAAAATGTCAACTAAAAACGAAAACACCTTGGTGATAGTGGAGTCACCCGCAAAATCAAAAACAATCAAGAAAATTTTAGGTTCTAATTATACAATCGAAGCAAGTTACGGTCATATTAGGGATTTAGCACCAAAAGGGCTTGGTTTTGATATTGAACACAATTTTGAACCGACTTTTGTTATTATCCCTGAAAAGCAAAAAGTTGTTACCCAATTAAATAAGCTTGCAAAATCAGCAGATACCGTTCTCCTTGCATCCGACCCTGACCGCGAAGGAGAAGCAATTGCATGGCACATTAAAGAAGTGCTCAAAGTTCCGGAATCTAAAATCAGAAGAATTGTTTTTAATGAAATTACCCCAAAAGCTGTGCGCGAAGCGGTTGAAAACCCTCATGAAATTGACATGTTAAAAGTTGAAGCGCAAAAAACTCGCCAAATTCTGGATAAACTTGTTGGTTTTAAAATCAGTCCGATTTTATGGGAAAAATTAAAGAATTTCAGACTTTCGGCAGGTCGCGTGCAATCTGTTGCGCTTAGAATTATATGTGAGCGCGAAGATGAAATTGATAAATTTGTTCCTCAGGAATATTGGAAAATAATGGCAAATCTTGAGAAAGATAAATTTCCGTTTACAGCAGAGCTTCAAAGAATTGCAAAAGGCGCAAAAGATGAAAAGCTTGAAATTAATTCCGAAGAAGAAGCGAAAAAAATCTTGAAAGAACTAGAAGGCGCAGCTTATAAAGTTAAAAAAATTGCAACAAGAAACACGCAAAGAAAACCGCAAGCACCATATATCACCTCAACTCTTCAAAGAGAAGCAAGTTCAAGACTTAACTTTGGTGTACAAAAAACAATGCAAGTTGCACAAAAGTTATATGAAGGTATTGAACTCGGGGAAGACGGTGCAGTTGGTTTGATTACATACATGAGAACAGATTCAACTCGTGTATCTGATGATGCTGTGGCTGCTGCGAAGGAATTTATCACATATAACTATGGTGATATATATTATCCAAAAACACCAAATTCTTATGAAGCAAAGAAAAAAGCAAACGTGCAAGATGCTCACGAAGCAATAAGGCCAACTTATATTGAAAAAACTCCGGAAAGTATTAAAAAATTCTTAACTCCTGAGCAATTTAAGTTATATAAACTCATCTGGTCCCGCTTTATGGCATCTCAAATGGAAGCAGCTGCGGTTAAAAATATTACAATTGATATTGATGCCGAGGGCTATATATTTAAAATTGGTTCTTCAAAAATTGAATTTGACGGCTTTTTGAAAGTTTACACAGATGAAGAAGATGAAACACCACCACAAAAACATCCGGATTTAAAAGAAGGTGACGTGCTTGATTTTATCTCTCTTGATTCCACTCAGCATTTCACACAACCTCCGGCACGATACTCCGAAGCGACGCTTGTTAAACAGCTTGAAGAATACGGAATCGGCAGGCCTTCAACATACGCATCAATTATTACAAAAATTCAGCAAAGAGGTTATGTTGAAAAACTTGAAAAAGCCTTGAAGCCAACGATTCTTGGGCGCACAATTTGCACTCAGCTCCTTGAACACTTCACAAAAATTATGGACTATAAGTTTACCGCGGATATGGAGCTTAAACTTGATAATATTGCAGATAATAAAGCAAATGGCGTTAAAGTTTTGAATGATTTTTGGAAACCTTTTGAAAAGACTTTAAATGCGGCTCAAGAAAATATGGGTGCAGTTGTAATTAAAGCGGATGTTAAATGCCCGAATTGCGGTCGTGATATGGTAGTCAAAACAAGTAGATTTGGAAAACAATTCCTTGGTTGCTCGGGTTATCCTGAATGCAAAACAATGATGCCATACGGCGAAGGAAAAGTTATCGAAAAAACACCTGACGAAGAAACTGATGTAAAATGCGAAAAATGTGGCGGCAAAACGGTAATTAAAACGGGCCCATACGGCAAATATTACCAATGCTTGAATGATAAATGTAAGGCAAGGAAAGGTATTGTTGTGTCATCGGGTGTTGAATGCCCTAAATGCAAAGAAGCAGGGCGTGATGGCGAACTCATTCAAAGAAGGTCAAGATACGGTAAATACTTTTGGGGTTGCTCCAAATATCCTGATTGCGATTTTGTTGTTTGGTCCGAGCCAATAAAAGAAAAATGCCCTGATTGCGGAAGTATATTAGTAAAAAAATTCTTGAAAAAGGGTAATTTCTTTGCATGTTCTTCCAAAGAATGCAAATATACAAAGCCAATGCCTGAAGAGGAGTAAAAATGTCTCATAAATTTGCTATCATAGGTTTTCCAATTAAACATTCGCTTTCCCCTGTTATTCAAAAGGCAGCGTTGGAGTCTGTCGGACTTGAAGGCACGTATGAAATCATAGAAACTCGTCCTGAGAACTTGGTTTCAACCGTTAAAATGCTCAAATCTCAAGGTTATAACGGATTTAACGTAACAATTCCTCATAAAGTTCCAATAACTCTTTTTCTTGAACAGTTTGATGATTATGCAAATGTTACGGGCTCTGTAAATACTGTTAAAATTACAGATGAAAAAACTCTATATGGCTATAATACGGATGTCTATGGCTTTATACGAGCAATTCCTCAAAATTGCAACCTTCAAGGCTCAACCGTTGCAGTTATGGGAACAGGCGGTGCAGCAAGAGGTGTTTGTGCTGCTCTTTATCAGCTTGGTGTTCAAAGAATTGATATGTATTCAAGAAATGTGGCTGATTCTCACATTGACGTTGAAGGAATCAGAACTCGCTTTAAAGATTTGAAAGTTAATCTATATCAATATCAAATGCTATATAATCTAAGTATTTACAAAATGGTTGTGAACACTACTCCAATCGGTATGTCTGGTCATAGCCAAGGTAATTCGATTTTGACGGATGAAATAGTTGCAACACTTCCTCCCGAAGGTTATGTTTACGATATTATCTACACCCCTGCCAAAACTGAGCTTATAAAACAAGCTATAAGAAGCGGAAAGAAATATATTTCAGGGCTTGGTATGTTAATTTATCAAGGCGCAAAAGCATTCGAAATTTGGACTGGCCAAACTCCAGATGTCGACAAAATGAAAATTGCTGCCCTTGAATATTTGTCCTAAAAGTAGCATTTATCTTTCATAATTTTTCTAGACTATTTTTATTTTTCTTATATAATAAGAAATGTAAATATTTACTAAGTCAAGATTATGAAATGTCCGAAATGTAAAACGGAAGTAAACCCCAAAGAAGCGATTTGTCCCAATTGTAATACCCATTTGGTTGTTACTTGTCCTCGTTGTGGTTCAAAAACAAGGATAGGGTCTTCGTCTTGTTCTAAATGCAGTTTCGTGTTTGTTAAATTTTGCGAAAGTTGCGGAAGTGCAAATTACTTGAGTGCAAAGCAATGTAGAAAATGTTATCACGAATTTAAAGAGCAAGAAGAAGTTCAAGAAGAACTAAATTCTAAAACGCAAGAGGTTGAAGAACAGCAAGTGCAGGAACAACAAGCGCAAACGCCTTCTCCTGTTAAAGAAATTCCGGAAATTAATGAGGAAATTAAGTCTAAGCCAAAAGAGGCAAGTCAAACTTTCCAAGTGTTTGTAGATTTCATTAATCTTGTTCATACGTTTTCAAAATTTAAAGATGTAGAATTCAAAGAAAAAGTCATTTTAAATATTCGTGCCGCCATAAAAATCGCTTTTGGCGTGCCTTCTGATTTTGTTCCGCCAAATTTTGCACACTTTAAAATTGCATACAAAAAGAATGTCCAAATCTCTAAAAAAATTGCAAAATTCAAAGCTGAAATGCAAAAATTTAATGATATTTTGCAAGAAACCTTGGGTGAGCGCATTTTGTATAAAATCATAATTGCAGAAGACGATAAAAAACAATTTAAAAATATCACCCAAAACAAACAAGCTGGGAGTAATTTCGACGTAATTGTAACGAATGCTCTCTATGATATTCTGAAGTGGGAGATGAATTTAATTAAAATTTCCCCTGAAACATACAAAATGATGCTTTTTGAAGACATCAAAAGGGATAATAATTCTAAAAAAGTTTCAGATTCTAAAGCACTTGAAACAATTTCAAATATTTTAAAAGATAAAGCCAGTGCAATTTCTGTCATCTCGGTTAGTGCACCAAGAGGTGTCGGAAAAACCTATCTTGCGGATTGCTTGCAAACTTCTTTTTCGCAAGAAGATATCTTGTTCCTTCGCGGACGCTGTACAGCTCTTACTCAAATTAGTCCAATCGGGCTTGTTCAAGATATTTTTATCACTTTGTTTAATCTTTCGTTTTTGTCTAACAGGCACGAGAAAAAATTAAAAGAAATAAGAAGTATATTACAAAAAGCAATTTCTAAAAATCCTGATATAACAAGTGATAAAATAGATACGCTTATAAATCTTCTCTACCCTGTCCGAGAAGATATATATGAAAATATTCATGCAAACAAAACAAAAACTTTCCAAGATTTAAAAACAATTTTGGATATCATCAAATCAGGCAACAGGGTTGTTATGGTTGTCGATGATTTTGATTTGATTGATGAAACAAGTTATGAATTTCTTAAGTATTTAATTGAAACAGGCTTCTTTAAGGAAGGCTCAAAGCTTATTCTTCTTTATCGCAGGGACGGTTCTGTTTTGAATTATATAAACACGGATAAACTTGATAAACACGAAGTTTTAGATGTTGTGCTTGCGCCAATTTCATTATCTCAAATGAGGGATTTTTTGGTTGATAAATTTAACCCCGAAAAAACAATTCCTGACATTGTTCTGAGCCAGATGATAAACAATGCTGGCGGAAATTTTGCATATTTAGAACAAGCTTTGTCGCATTTAGTGGATATGGAAATTGTGTCAAATGAAGGCGATGCACTTGAATTTGACAGAAAATATTCTGATTATTTTGTTCCGCCAACATTTGATGAAATTTTAAAACAAAGGTACGTTCTTCTTCGTGAAAATTCTTTGAATGCCTTTAAATTACTTGGGCTTGCGTCATATCTTGGTGGCAAATTTAATAAAAATTCGATAATTAAAACTCTCCACTTTAACGATGACGAGTTTGATGAATATGCTCAATTTTTGATTGATGCTAATTTCATTGTGAAACTTTATAAAAACACATACGCATTCAAAAATAATCTTGTTTGGACATACATCTATGACTTTTCAAAAAATGACAGCTTAATTGAAGATTTAGGCAGAGAGTTTTTAAACAATATTATAAATTCAACCGTTGCAACGCCAACAATTAAAGCCTTGCTTGCACAAAATACGGGAGATAAAAAACTCACTTTTGACCTTTGGACGCAAAGTCTGAAAGTTGCCTCTTATGTTGGTGATATTGGGCTTTATATTACTTCTCAAAAACAAAGTTTCGAAAATATAACTCAAAATCATAAAGATTATGAAGTTGCAAGGAAAAATATTTCAGAAAGACTTGGTAAGCTTGTTTACACCAAAAATCCGCGTGACGGCATAAACTACTTATCAAAAGCAATCAATTTTGCAGAATCTGATAACAATATTCCAAAAGTTGTTGAACTTACAGGATACCTAATTACAAGCGCTTCTATCATTCAAAATTATCATGGTGTAATTGAAGCGGTTGATAATATCTTGAAAATCTATAAAGGTCCTAAATTCATTTTAGAAAGAGCTCTTATTAAATCAAGAAAACTCAACGCTCTTAATGCTATTGGTGACTGGGAAGAAGTTGTATCAATCGTGAATAATGAAATCACGCCAATTTTCCAAGATTATCTTAAAAAGCCAAAGAAAATAGATTTTGCAACATATAAAGATATCTATAATACTTGGATGTATGCAAACATTGCGCTTGCCCTTGCTTACACTTATCAAGGCAGTGCAGTTGCCGGAGAGCTTCTTGCTGATATTGAAAAAGAGCTTTTTAAATCTAAAAAATCTTCAGATAAAAATGATAATATTGATATCAAAATAGATTTTTTGATTGTTCGCGCTTTGAATTATTCAGTTCATGGCAGCTTGCAAATGTCGGATGAAATTCTGCAAAACATTGTAAAAAATTATTCTTGGGCAATAAAAGATCCGCTCATTGTATCCCGTTGGAATTTTGTTGATATTGTGAATAAGGTTATTGCAGGCTCTTATGAAAACATTGGCGAAGAGTTGTTTAATGCTGTTGCGTTTGCAAACAACTGTGGTGATTCTTTTAATAAAAATATGTTTAAAACACTTCTTTCTTATGTTTTGTTAAAAGAAGAAAATTATATTAAAGCACTTAGTATTAGCAAAGAACAAATGATGTATTTTGCGGAAGAAAAACTTGCCCTCGGTGCAATGCTTTCTTGGTATGTAAGCGCTAATGCGACATTTAAAACAAACAACCCTAAAGAAGCAATTAACATTTGTGAAAATTCGCTTAAAATTGCACAAAGTTCAAAAATTAATTCAATGTTCTTTACGGCACTTTTCCAAGAGCTTCTTGCCCAATGTTACATGACTCAAGGTGATTTTGAAAGCGCAAAAATGTATAATGAAATGTCGATTGAGCTTTCAAATGAAAACAATATTTCATTCTTGCAAGTGCTCACCCACAGAACAAGAGTCCTTATTATGCGCGAACTGATAATTAGAGCTGATGACCTTAAAAAGCGCGAACTATCAGCTAAAACAAAAAAACTTCTTCAGAAAACAAAAACTCTTGCAAAAATTTTAAACATTCCGCACTATATTGATTTAGTAAACAAAGAAATTGTTTCGTTTGAAGCGTTCTGCAAATTGAACAATTTAGAAGATAGAACAAGAAGAAATAAATTATAATAATAAAAAAAGAGCCTTCTAAGTGAGGCTCTTTTTTATTTGGTTATTCAAATCTTATTCCTGCGTCTTCGAGTCTTACAATTGCAGCAGCCAACCTTTCCGGTGGTTGAACAATTGAAATCCTGAAATGATCATCAGACATTTCGCCAAATGCAATACCTGGTGTAAACACAACGCCAGTTTTATCCATAACCATTTTGCAAAATTCTTTTGAAGTATATCCTTTTGGAACTTTGAGCCAGAAATACATTGTTGCAGAACTTCTTTTAACTTCCCAACCAAGTTTTTTAAATCCTTTTGCAACAATTTCTCTTCTTGCGTTATATTTATCCATAATTTCTTGAACATGTTTAATATCGCAATTAAGAGCGGATATTGCAGCATCTTGAACAATTGTCGATGTGCCGTAGTCCATATTTGTTTTCATTGCGTAAATCACATCAATAAACTCTTGTTTTCCACAAACAAAGCCAACGCGCCAGCCTGCCATATTAAATGTTTTAGAGAAGGAATGAAATTCAACCGCAATATCTTTTGCACCTTCAATTGAGAAAATGCTTGGCGGGCGATATCCGTCATAGCAAGTTTCTGCATAAGCCAAGTCTGAAACAAGCAGGATGTTATGTTTTTTGCAATATTCAACCATTTTTTCCAAGAACCATACAGGCGCAGTTGCTCCGGTTGGATTATTTGGATAGTTGATGATAAACATTTTTGCTTTTTTTGCAACAGCTTCAGGAATTGAATCCAAATCAGGCAAATAATCATTTTCTGCAAGAAGTGGCACGTGGTGAATTTTTCCGCCTGCAACCCAAGTTCCTCTTGATAATACAGGATAATACGGATCAGGAACAATATTAATATCCCCAGAGTTGGTGTAGGCAAGGGCTATATTTGCAAGCCCTTCTTTTGCGCCAACAAGGGTTTGAATTTCTGTTTTTGGATCAATATCAATATTATATCTTCTTTTAACCCAGTCTGAAATTGCTTCTCTTAATTCCAATTTTCCCCTGAAGCTTGGATAGCCGTGGCTTGAAGGTTTTTTAATTGATTCAATTGCGCTTTCAACAATAGGCTCAGGTGTTGCACCATCCGGGTTTCCAATCCCAAGGTCAATTAAATCCACACCTTTTGCTCTTGCTTCTTCTTTCCATTCATCAAGTTCGGCAAAAATATATTTTGGTAATTTTAAAATTCTATCTGACGGTTTTATTGTAAATTCTGTTGTTTCCATTTTATTTTACTTCCTTCTGTTAAAAATCTTTACTATTGGCAAATTTCATCATAGCTTCAGCTCCCGCTCGATGAGAAAAATTTGTTTCAATAATCTGTCTTATGTTTTTGGTGATGATAATTGATTCTTCTTTATTCTTTAAATAATAATATATCTTTTTGAACATCTCATCAAGGTTTTTAAAGCTGATATAATTTTTGCCAAAATATTTTGTTCCGTCTCCACGTTCGTCTGAAATATGCAATGTTTCGCATGCCATAGTTTGAATTGCTCTGTAATTTAGTGAACTTACGCCTTGTGCGTTAAAATTAATAACAATTTTCGCTTCGTTAATTGCACGCGCCATATCAGGTTCGTTGTCAATAAAACCTTTGTAAGCTTTTTTAAGCAGCGGTTTGTGGGCATCGTCAAGCCTATTTAGTGCATCTTGATAATGTCTTTCAATGCAATAAAACGCAAGGGAAGGGATTTCGTCTAAAATTCTTTTGAAATTGTTTAGCCTGAAATCTGTATCCAATCTTCCCATAAACATAACATCATATTTTTTTTCTGTATCAAGTTTTTTATAAATATCTGTGTTTACAAAATGCGGAAGATACGTCATATTCGGATTATTTTCGTTATCAAATAATTCTTTATCCCAAATATAAGATAAATTAGAATTATCCTTTAAATCTTCATAAAATAAATTCCAGCCTTCTCCGCTATGCGGGTCTTGAATTTCATCGCCAAAGAAATTAAGAGTTTTTGCCTCAATACCATTTTTTCTTTTTAGATTAATTGCGCAAAAATCGTAACTTGTAAGATATTTGTAATTTTCTTTCTCAAATGCGCCCTTGAAATCACTTCCAAAAAGTTCATCAAAAACATCAACTTGAAAACCAAGAGATAAAAAACCATCAGCCATGCTTGAAACAATGAGTCTGCCTGCAATGCTGTGTGGTAATATAGCGAGTATTTTATCTCCTGTATTCATTAATTTCCTTACATAATAAAAAACGGACCCTAAAATTTTTAAGGCCCGATAAAGTGTTCTTCTCTTAAAACTTATGCTTGCTCAACACTTTCAGCCTCTGCATTTTCTGCGGCGGCTGCGGCAGCTGCTTCTTGTTCAGCAGCTAATTTTGCTTGAGCTTTTTTAGATAATTTTACTGTTTCTTTTTTAACATAGTTCAAAGTGCCATCTTCATTACAGTTTTTAATTAAATAAGTAACTGTGTCTGTTGCTTGAGCACCTTTAGCGAGCCAAGCTTCAGCTTGAACTTTGTTTAATTTCATTTCTTTTGTTTTTGGATTGTAGTGACCAAGTTCTTCAATTGGCGCACCTTCTCTTTTATTGCGTGAATCAATTACAACAACTCTGTAAGTAGGGTTTTTCTTATAACCGAATCTTTTTAATCTGATTTTAACCACTATGTAGTTTCTCCTTTGGTATCTAACTTATGTATATCAAAACACAAGCATAATTGAAATGCAAGCGCATTTTTTAGGCTTTTGCTGAATTTTTTATTTTACACATCTGATAAATCTGCTAAAATAGTCTTATAGAAAACAAATGAGGTAATTATGTCAGGACATTCCAAGTGGTCAACCATTAAACATAAAAAAGCAAAAACAGACGCGGCGCGCGGTGTTGTTTTTACGAAATTTTCCCGTGAAATTATTGTTGCAACAAAACTCGGGGGTGGTGACCCAAACGGCAACTTTAGATTAAGAACTGCAATCGAAAAAGCAAAAGCGGGCGGACTTCCTAATGACAATATTAAACGCGCAATTCAAAAAGGTTTAGGTGGCGACACTACCGATAACTATGAAGAAATCACTTATGAAGGGTACGGTCCATCTGGTGTTGCGGTTGTTGTTGAAGCAATGACTGAAAACAGAAACAGAACAGCAGGTGACGTTAGAAGCTATTTTACAAAATTCGGCGGTAACCTGGGTGAAACAGGCTGTGTTGGCTGGATGTTTAAAACACTTGGCCAAATTACATATTCACTGGATACGGACTTTGATAAGCTTTTCGAAGACGCAATTTCTCTTGACGCACTCGATATTGAAGCTGGCGAAGAAAATATTGTAATTACAACAAAACCTGAAGATTTAGAGAAGGTGACTCTCGGGCTTGCAGATTTAGGCTACAAGGAGCTCACTTCAGAAGTTACAAAAATTCCTGATAACACTGTTCCGATTACGGATAAAGCAAAAGCTGAGCAAATTCTGAAATTAATAGATAGACTTGAAGAGCATGACGATGTTCAAAATGTTTATGCAAATTTTGATATTTCGGATGAAATCTTAGAGGAACTTGGCTAATGCAAGAAAACAAGCCAAAAAAGAAAAAACGAGAAATAAAAATAACCGGGTTAAATATTGATAAGGCTGAATATCAAGAGATTATTCTTTCGAATTCAAATGACCCGACTCGAAATTTTGGCAAAAAAAAGAGCATTTTTTAAAATGCCCCTAGAATACTTTTCAGTAGTCTCTCTTGTGAAGTGAAGGTTAGTGTGAAGTGCGATTTTATGAAAAATTCTTTGTTTATGTCTTACATATATATAAAGTATATATTCATTTAAAAATTGCACATTAATCTTATTTTGTTACAATCCTTAACAAACTACCTCAAAACTGCTGAAAAATGTATAATATTTGAATATTACAAGGAGATATAAAAGTGGAAATTAAACCAATTAATGCAATTATTTATAATCAAGATAAAGTTGATATGGAAGCGGTAATCGCTCCTCCGTATGATGTTATAGGTTCTGAATATCAAAAAGAATTATACGAACGTTCACCATATAACTTTGTGCGCCTCATTTTATCAAATGAGGAGGATAGATATAAAAGTGCAAAACGTGATTTTGACGCATGGCTCAAAGATGGCATCTTAAAAGAAACTGAAAAACCTTGCATTTTATACATTGTTCAAAACTACGTAACTGAAAACGGAAGACAAGTTTCGCGTCGTGGTTTCATCGCGAGAAACAAAATTGAAACTTTTGAATCAGGCAAAGTTCTTCCGCACGAATTTACAATGGGCGGGCCAAAAGCAGACAGGTTAAACCTTATGAGCGAAGTTCAAGCGAACCTTTCTCAAGTATTTATGGTGTATGAAGATAAAGAACAAACGATTGACAAAGTTGTTGGTGAAAAAGTTATGCAAACAAAACCTCTAATCGACACTACTGACGACAAGGGGGTTCAAAATCTTGTTTGGATTATTGATGATGAAGCTGATATTGAGTTAATTCAAAAAAATATGGAAGATAAAATTCTTCTTATTGCAGATGGTCACCACAGATATGAAACTGCAATGAACTACTCAAAAATCAATACAAATCCTGAAGCACAATATGTTATGAGTTATTTCACAAACTTATCGGATGATAACTTGATAATTTTCCCAACCCACAGAATTATTACAAAATGGGTTGAACCTTATGTGCTTCTTGAAAGTGTTAAAAAATACTATGATATTGAAGAAATTATTTTCAATTCTGAAAACAAAAAAGAAGCTAAAGTTGAATTTTTAGCTCGCATTGAAGAAGAAAACCAAAAACAAATCACAACAGGTTTGTATATGAAAAATGTTAATAAATTCTTTATTTTGAAGCTGAAACCTGAAGCACTGGATGAAGTTGACGCTCCGGATGTTTTGAAAAAACTTGATTTAACCGTTCTTCATCAATTGATAATCACAAAAGAGTTAGGTTACACTAAAGAAGAACAAATGGGTCAAATAGGAATAAAATACCTTAAACAAGAAGCAGAAGCCTTTGAAGCAATTGATATGGGAACTGCAGAGGCGAGCTTTATTATGGCTTATCCTAAAATGCAAGACATTCGAGAAATTTCTGGTGCAGGCTATAAAATGCCTCAAAAATCTACATATTTCTATCCAAAATTATTAAGTGGAGTTGTAATTAACCCTCTATGGCAGAGATAACCAAAAAACTTGGCATAACGTATAACCCTGAAGCTAATGCAGTTGAATTCAGACTGCATTCCATTGGGGCAACTTCGGTTGTGCTTGAGATTTTTGAAAACGCCTCGGATGACGAACCTCTTGCAATATTCCCTTTGAAAAAAACTGAGGAGAATGTTTGGGAAACGTCAATTAAAAAGTATGCCCTTTTTAATTTGCACAAACCTTTTTACTATGCTTACAGAGTGTTTGGGCGTGGCAGATTTTTTGATGAAAACAAACTTGCGTACGACCCTTGGGCTCGCGCTTTGAGCTACGACAAAACAAAGAGTAATTATCAAATTAAATCTGAGTTTTTCTTATATGAACCAAAACTTGTGACGCCAGTTCCAACTCGCCCAATTGCAGATGAGGTGATAGGAGAAGTGCATATTAAGGATTTGACCATAAACTCAGGATTTGAATTCGCAGGGACATGCCATGCTGCTTCAAAGTATGCAAAAAAACTTCAAGAGCTTGGGCTTACAATGGTTGAATTTTTGCCTTTGAATGATTTTGACGACAGTTCAAATTATTGGGGTTATATGCCGCTTAGTTATTTTGCGCTTTTGAAAAAATATTTTAGAGCAGAAACATCTGCCCAAATGCTTGCAGAATTTCAAGATATGATAAATGAATTTCATAAGTGCGGCATAAAAGTTTGTATGGATATGGTGTTTAACCACAGTGCAAACAATGCTTCTCTTCGCTTGATTGACGGTGAAAACTATTATAAATTTGACGAACTTGGAAATTTCCTGAACCACTCCGGTTGTGGAAACGATATTAAAATGACAAACCCTGCTGTGTGGAGTTTGGTTGCGGATTCTCTTGCGTATTTTGCAAATCTTGGAGTGGATGCTTTCCGCTTTGACTTAGGGCTTGCGCTTATGGATACGTCTGAGGTTGGTGAAGCTTGTTATGATAACAAAAATTCCCTGTTTGCAAAATTACCTGAGCTTCTTGAAAAAAGAGGTGTCAAGGTTTCAGATGGCAGCAGTGAAGGCGTTTTAATTATTACTGAACCTTGGACATGTGGCGGAAGCGGTTCTTATGCGCTTGGAAAATTCCCTAATTTTGTCTATGAGTGGAACGATATAGCGCGAAATGTAATCAGGAGCTCAACAATCAGACCAAATGAAGTGAACCCTGAAGCTTTGTATAATATAACTGAAGGCTCAAAGCAAGTTTACGGCGAGCATTCTCGCTCTATAAATTATATAGCTTCTCATGATGGGCTTACTTTGCGTGATTTGAACACATATTATCAAGACGGTTGGGAAATTTGCGGTGATCATTTTGGAGATACACTTGCTCAAATGCGCTCAATCAAAAAGCAAATTTTGCTTTTAGCCTTGGCAACGGGCACCCCTATGCTTCAAATCGGCGATCTTATAGGTCACACAAAACGAGGCAAAGCGGATTCTTATCAAGATGATTCAGATATTAACTACCTTAATTTTTCAAATATTGAAAAATCCCCGAAATTGAAAGAGATTTATGATTTTTGGCAAATCGCTCTCAATTTCAGAAAAGAATTTAAGCCGCAAAATTGGGTTCGCAAATATTATTCTGCATCTTTTGACAATATTTTAGATTTCAAAGAATATCAAAAACAATTTTTGGGCTACATTGCAAATGAGGGTGAAAACAAATTCTATGTTGCAATTTCTGGCTCGTCTGAGGAGTTGTACTTTGCGCTCCCGCAAACTGAAAATAATCTGTCATGGAAAAAGATTATTTCAAACTTGGATAACCAGGTTGATGACTTTGATATTTGCCGCCTGAAACCTTATGAAATTGCGATATTTAAGGAAATTTAAACTTTTTGACAATCAATATTGAAGACCTATAATAAAAGTATGATAAAGTTCACTAAAAGTTAAATAATATAAAAAAGAGAAAGGCATTCTTGTCTTTCTCTTTTTTTATGCGGGGAATATGAAAAAAAATCTTAAAGGAAAAATTTTAAGCATAACAGAAATTGCAAAAGAAATTTTTGAAATTAAAATTGAAAGCGAATTGAAAGAAATTTCAGCAGGGCAATTTTTCCAAGTTTTATGTCCGCCTAAAACCATGCGCCGCCCATTTGGTGCTGCCGGATTTGAAAACGGCGTGCTAAAAGGAGTTTTTAAACTTAGGGGTGACGGCACAAAATATTTATCAACTCTAAAATCAGGCGACATAGTTCATTTTACGGCCCCTCTTGGCAATGGTTTTAATATTGAAAGCAAAAAATCGCTTCTAATTGGTGCAGGCGTCGGTACTGCTCCGCTTTTGTATTTGAGTGATGTTTTAAATATGCAAGGTATTGAAAAATACTTTATTGCAGGCTTTAGGTCAAAAGAAGAAGAAATTAAAGGAGCTGATTTTGCGCAATATGGTGGAACAATTCTTGATTTTGTTGAGCCTTATATTCAGAAATTCAATCCTGAAAAAATTTATGCTTGCGCACCTGATATTGTTCTTAAGAAAATTTCTGAAATTGCTTCAAAATATGAAATTGAAACAGAAGTGGCACTGGAAAAGACGATGGCATGCGGCATTGGGGTTTGCAAAGGTTGTGTGATAAAAGTTATTAAAAACGGAGAAATTCAAAACGCCACAATTTGCCATGACGGTCCTGTTTTCAATGCTTCGGAGGTTGTATGGGAATAAAATATTTTAATCTGCTCGGGCAAGATTTCGGTAAAGTTTCATTTAAAAATCCAATACTTACCGCAAGTGGAACTTTTGGTTATGCAACAGAATACTCTGATTTCTTTGACGTTTCAAAACTTGGGGCGGTTGTAACAAAAGCAATTACAAAAGCACCAAGAGCGGGAAATGACGGCGCAAGGATTTTCGAAACCTCATCAGGTATGATAAACAGAATCGGCTTAGAAAATGTCGGTGTTGATAAATTTTGTGAGGTAAAACTCAAAGAACTTCAAGAAAATGATATAAATTTTATTGTAAATGTTGCAGGAAGTTCGCCTGATGAATATGTTTACGTTGCAGAAAAATTAGGAAATGCAGGAGTTAGCGCAATTGAGATTAATGTTTCCTGCCCTAATGTTAAAGCGGGATGTCTTGAATTTGGAACGGATGAAACCGCGCTTGGCACGCTTGTTGGTCAGATTAGACAAGCTTTTTCAGGTTTCCTTGTAATTAAACTTACCCCTAATGTAACCAGAATTGAAAATCTTGCTCAAGCAGCTCAAAATGCAGGTGCTGACGCAATAAGCGCAATTAATACTTTAAAAGGGGTTGGTTTGAAGCTTGAATTTTCGGGCAAGAATGTTCGAAAAACGCTTGTAGAGGGTGGTTTGAGCGGAAAATGTATTAAACCGCACGCGCTGTCTTGTGTTAAGCGAATTAAATCCGCTGTAACCATACCTATTATTGGCATGGGCGGTATTTCAAGTTTGGACGATGTCCTTGAATTTATCGCAGTTGGTGCTGACTTAGTTCAAATCGGAACTGAAAATTTTACAAACCCTGATATTTCTTCAAAAATTATAACGGAACTCGAAGAATTTATGTCGGCGCATGGATTTAAAGATTTTAACGAATTAAAGGAGATACTAAGAGATGGAATTTAACCCACTTGAAATTTTAAAAGAAACAGATGGCGTGCTTACCGGGCACTTTTGCCTAACTTCAGGGCTTCACAGTGACACTTATTTTCAATGCGCAAAATTATACCAATATCCGCGTCATGTTGAAGCTTTTGCAAAAGAATTGGCTAAAAAGCTTTCAGGTATTGAGTTTGACACAATTGTTGCTCCTGCAATCGGTGCGGTAATTTTTGGTTACGAAGTTGCGAAACAAGCAGGCAAAAGAAATTTATTTGTTGAGCGAAAAGATGGTGAAATGCAACTTAGAAGAGGCTACACGCTCAAAAAAGGCGAAAGAGTTGTAATTATCGAAGATGTTATTACAACCGCAAGAACAATTTTTGAAACAAAAGAAGCTCTTAAAGATTTTGAAGCTGAAATTGTTGGTGTGGGGTGCATTGTTGATAGATCCGAAGGTAAAACAGGGCTCAACATAACATCAATTATGCAAATGAAACCTGTTTTATATGAGCCTGAAAATTGCCCATTGTGCGCAAATGGAATAGAAATTATTAAACCTGGGAGCAGAGTTGGAAAATAAAATCAAAAATTTGATAAATATAAATTTGCTTGGAGT
>JAFVOZ010000092.1 GCA_017505585.1 bacterium | reverse complement strand
GACCTGTTTCAGTATCAGTTTTAACTTGGAATGATGGATCTTCTTCAGCAAGTTTTTGCAATGCAATACCCATTTTGTCTTGGTCAGCTTTTGTTTTTGGTTCAATTGCAACCGAGATAACCGGTGTTGGGAATGTCATTTTTTCCAAGATTACAGGAGCTTTTTCATCACATAATGTGTCACCTGTTGTTGTATCTTTTAAACCAACTGCCGCACAAATGTCGCCAGCGTAGATTTCTTGGATTTCGTTTCTTTGGTCAGCATACATTTGAACCAGACGAGAAACTCTTTCTTTTTTGCCTGAAACTGTGTTCATAACATAGCTTCCTGAAGTTAATTTACCAGAGTAAACTCTCATAAATGTTAAACGACCAACATATGGGTCTGTCATAACTTTGAATGCAAGAGCAGCAAATGGTTCATCGTCTGATGATTTTCTAACAGTTTTAGCACCGTCTTCTAATTCACCTTCGATAGCTTTAACATCGAGTGGAGATGGCATTAATTCTACAATGTAGTCAAGTAGAATTTGAACACCTTTGTTTTTAAATGCAGTACCGCAAGTAACAGGAACGATTAAGTTGTTGCAAACTGCCTTGCGAAGACCTGCTTTAAGTTCTTCAACAGTGATTGAACTTGGATCTTCAAAATATTTTTCCATTAATGCGTCATCTGTTTCTGCAATTGCTTCAACAAGAGCATCTCTATATGACTGAGCTTTTTCTTGCATATCTGCAGGAATTTCTTCTTCTTTAATGTCTGTTCCAAGGTCGTTAGTATAGATTTCAGCTTTCATACTGAACAAGTCAATCAAACCTTTAAAGCTATCTTCAGAACCGATTGGAAGAGTGATTGGGTGAGCATTGGCACCTAATCTATTTTTAATTTGGTCAACAACTCTGTAGAAGTCAGCACCGGTTCTATCCATTTTGTTAACAAATACCATACGAGGAACTTCGTAACGGTTAGCTTGTCTCCAAACTGTTTCAGATTGAGATTGAACACCACCAACAGCACAGAAAACTGCAACAACACCGTCAAGCACACGGAGTGAACGCTCAACTTCAATTGTGAAGTCAACGTGGCCAGGGGTGTCAATTACGTTAATTTGGTGACCTTTCCAATATGCAGTAACTGCTGCAGATTGAATTGTAATACCTCTTTCTTTTTCTTGTTCCATAAAGTCAGTAACTGCTGCGCCATCGTGAGTTTCGCCGATTTTGTGAGTTTTACCTGTGTAGAACAAGATACGTTCTGTGGTAGTTGTTTTACCAGCATCGATGTGAGCTGCAATACCGATATTGCGAACTTTATCGAGTTGTGTTTGTCTTGCCATAGTTTTTTCCTTTTTAAAATAATACTTCTATAAATTTTATTTTGACATAAACATAGAGATAATCAAGAAATTTTAGCATGGATTTAACCACAGGTAAGGTGTACTTTTTGTTTTTAAAAGCGAGCTCTTGATTTTTTATCATGTTTGAAATATCTTAAAAGTGTTCGTTTTTAATAAGCGGATTTAAGGATATGGCGGGTATCGCCAAGTGGTTAAGGCCTCGGATTGTGGTTCCGATATGCGTGGGTTCGACCCCCACTACCCGCCCCATAAAAGAGCTAGTGACTTTAGTTGCTGGCTCTTTTATTATGTTGATAAATATATTAAACCCTTGCAAAACGAAACTTTGTAAGCGAGGAGTAATTCCCGCAAGGAGCAAGGCGAAGAACAAACTATAGCTTAACGGATTAAGAATATAGATTTAAAGCGCAAGCATAACAAATTTAATATTACTGTTATCACGTCAATTTTTTTTCTAGGTAGAGTTTTCAGCCTCCCAATAAATAAAAAAGTTTAAAACAATAAACAAAAATGCATATAAATTATTGAAATAACTTTTCATTATTTTTATGCTTGATAAAAATTGAAGAATAATTATAATGAATGAATAAAAAGGAGTAAATTATGAAGTGTTATAACCATAACGACAGAGATGCTTTCGGAATAGATTTTACTTCGGGTAAAGCCTTATGCCTAGAGTGCATGGATACGCACAAGGGTATGATTATTGAAAAAGGAAATGAAGAATCCAAAACAAATGCCGAACTAATTAAAATGTCTTACGAACAAATAAAGCGGAATGAAAAAATAATGGCATACAACGACAAAGTAATAAATTTTACAGAAAACTCAATGAAATACGGCAAAATGCCGATAATATTCCTTGGGATGTTATCAATTATTACAGGAGTTTGTACGTACTTGTTTGCTCATAATGCCATATTCGGTTTTGCATTAATTGTTTTTGGTATCTTACTGTTGAGTCACGGCAAAACAATAAAACCCAACCATTAAAAATCTCGCAAAATTCCAACCTATCTTCACATCTTTTCCACTTAGTAATTTTAACCCCCTGAGTTATAACAAGTAATTTTAAGATATTATCACATATTGCACAAAAAAATAAGAAGCTTCAATTGCTAGACTTTGAAAGCAATTTGTAGATTTGATATTTTTAATATGGCGGGTATCGCCAAGTGGTTAAGGCCTCGGATTGTGGTTCCGATATGCGTGGGTTCGACCCCCACTACCCGCCCCATAAAAGAGCTAGTGACTTTAGTTGCTAGCTCTTTTATTATACCCAGATAACAAGCTGGTAAAAGTAGAAAATATAACAAGTATATGCTATTCT
>JAFVOZ010000091.1 GCA_017505585.1 bacterium | reverse complement strand
TAATTTCACTTGGCTACACGCAAAAAGAAACAGATTTTGCACTTGAAAACACTCAAGATAAAGTGTCCACAGACGACACGCAAGAACTTTTAAGAGAAGCTTTGAGCTTGCTCTCGAACGGATAGAAAAGGATAAGGTTATGACAAAAAAATTAAACGTTTTATTCGCTTCGGCGGAAGTGGCACCATTTTCAAAAGTTGGAGGACTGGCAGACGTGGTCGGCGAACTTCCGATTTATCTTGAAGACGAAAACTGCGAGATTGCAATTTTTACCCCGCTTTATGGCTCAATCAACCAAGAAAAATGGGATATTAAAGAACTTCCAAATTCTGAGCTTAGAATGAATATGGGGCACACTCAACACATATTTAAACTCAAAACTTGCAAACTTCCGCATTCAAAAAATATAAATGTATTTTTTATTGATAACCCAAAATATTTTTCTTGCTTTAACTGCGTTTATCCTCAATGGGTTGATGAAATTTATGAAGCACAAAGATATGTTGCATTTTCACTCGCAACTTTAGAATATGCAAAATTATTAAACTTCAAGCCGGATATTTTGCACGCTAATGATTGGCACACCGCAATGCTTCCAATTTACGTTCGCTCAAATTATCAAAACGATGAATTTTATAAAAACACAAAAACTGCTTTTTCAATTCATAATCTAGCATATCAAGGCTCAGTTGATAAAAGCATTATAGATTTTGCAAATATGCGCTGGGATAATGTGTACAATGACGGTTGCGTTGAACACTATGGAAGAGTTAATTGGGTCAAAGGCGCACTCCAATGGGTAGATAAAATTTTTGCCGTTTCACCTCGCTACGCTCAAGAAATTTTAGGTGGCGAATTTGGAGAAGGCATGGACTACACCCTAAGAGGCCAAACACATAAAATTGCAGGTATTTTAAACGGTACAAAATACCCTGAAAAAGATTTTGACCCAAGCGAAAAAGCAAAATATAAAGAAAAAATTCAAGAAACATTTGGGCTTCCAAAAAACCCGCATAGACCGCTTGTTGCAATGATTTCAAGACTTGTTTATCAAAAAGGTTTAGATTTAGTCGATTTTGCAAAATTTGAATTAATGAATTTGCCTTGCGATTTTGTTTTCTTAGGAACTGGCGAATTTGGATATGAAAGAATGCTAATTTGGAGCTCAAATAATTCTTCAAACATCCGTGCTTGGATTGATTTTAAGGCAGATTTAAGCGAGGAAATTTATAAAGCCTCAGACTTTTTCTTAATGCCGTCATTATTTGAACCATGCGGAATTTCACAAATGGTTGCAATGAAATACGGTTCAATTCCAATCGTTCGAGCTGTAGGCGGGCTAGATGACACAATCATTGCTTATAAAAACGAAAAAGCAAACGGCTTCAAATTCTTAAGCTATGATGCACAAAGCATGGTAAATGAAATCAAAAATGCAATTTGGACATATTACGATAGAAAAGACGATATGAAACTGCTCATCAAAAATGCAATTAATACAAAATTCACTTGGGAAGCAAGTGCTAAGCAATACAGAGCAGAATATGACAAAATTTTAAATATTTAAGATATAATACCTTAATAAGGAAGAGGAATTAAGAAATAATGTTAAAGAAATTTTTTGCATTTTTTGCACAACCACAAGAAATTCCAGTGAATAAAACGCCGGAAGAAATAAACAAAATGTATCCTGAGCTTAGAAGAAATATTTTCTTCTCATGCTTTATTGGCTATATTATTTTCCACTTAACAAGAAAAAATATTGCAGTTGCAATTCCATATTTAACGCAAGATTTTGGCTACACTAATTTACAAGTTGGTATTCTTGGTAGCTCACTTTATCTTACTTATGGTATTGGTAAATTTGTAAACGGAATTTTAGCAGACAACGCTAACGTTCGTCGCTTTATGCCAACAGCGTTGATAATGAGTGCTATTGCAAACATTTGCTTCGCACTTAGTGCATTATTTATTACTCCCGGAGAATTCACATTCTTTGGCTTACCAAGTGCTACAATTTTACTTTGGTTATTAGCATTTTTCTGGGGCGCAAATGGTTGGTTCCAATCTATGGGCTTCCCACCAATTGCAAAATCTTTAACATATTGGTTCTCAAACTCTGAACGTGGAACAAAATGGGCAATCTGGTCAACAAGCCACCAAATTGGTGTTTTTGTGGCAGTTGTTTTATCAGGTTTCACTGTTAAACATTTTGGCTTTTATGGAATATTCCTAATTCCTGCAGTAATTTGTATTCTTGTTGCTCTAGGGTTATTCTGGGGTCTTCGCGATAAACCAACAACACTTGGTTTACCAGATGTTGAAGAATATAAAGGTGAACCAAAACGTCAAGCTGATATTGATACTGAAGCAGATATGAGCTATGTTGAAATATTTAAAAAATATATTCTTTTCAACAAAACCCTTTGGTTCTGGGCTCTTGCTTATGTGTTTGTATATATTATTAGATACGGCACAGAAGATTGGCTTATTAAATTCTTTGTTGAACAAAAAGGTGACACTATCGACCTTGCAACACAAAAACTTAGTTTCTTAGCTTTCTTTGGAATTTTGGGCGCAGTTCTTGCAGGGATATTCTCTGATGCCGTATTTAAAGGCAAAAGAATGCCTGTAAACTTAATTTATTTAGCAGGTATTGTAGTGGCGCTTCTTGCACTTATGTTACCTTTCTCAAATAATTATTTAGATTACACACTCGTTTCAATCATAGGTTTTTGCACGGCAGGACCTCAACTTTTAATTGGTGGTTTATGTGCAGTTGAAAGCTCAAGCAAAAAAGTTGCTTCGGCATCAATTGGTTTCACAGGTGTGTTTGGTTATGTCGGTGCTGTTTTATCCTCAATGGGCACAGGGCTTATGATAGATAAATTCAATTGGTTTGGCGCAGTTTGGTTCTGGATAGCATCGGCTGTTGTTTGCATTCTGATATGCGTACCGCTTACAATTCACGAATACAAAGACAAAAAATAATTAAAACAAAATAATAAAATCAAATAATCATGCGAAATTAAATGTTTTGCATGATTATTTTTTCAAATTCATCGAGCAAGTTTTCTTGTGGTACTTTTTTCACAAGTTCACCGTGCATAAAAATATAACCTTCACCAATAGCACCTGCTATTCCAAAATCTGCATGGCGCGCTTCATTAGGACCATTTACAGGGCAACCCATAGTGGCAATTGTTATATTTTTATCCAGATTTTTAAACCTTTGCTCAACCTGCTTTGCAAGCTCAATCAAATTTATTTGACATCTTCCGCAAGTAGGGCAAGAAATAAAATTAACCCCATTTTGCCTTAAACCTAAAGCACGCAAAATGTCATAACCTACCCGAACTTCCTCGATTGGGTTTTCTGTAAGCGAAACTCTGATTGTATCCCCTATTCCTTGTGATAATAGTGAGCCTATCCCGATTGCAGATTTAATTGCGCCGCCTCTGAGTGTCCCAGATTCCGTGACCCCGACATGAAGAGGGTAAGGTATCATATTATAAATCATTTTGTAAGCATCAATTGTTGTTTGAACATCTGATGATTTTAAAGACACTTTAATCAAATCAAAATCTTCATCTTCTAAAATTTTTATGTGATTCATTGCGCTCTCCACCATTTTTTCGTGGAGCGGTGCATCTTTTTCATATAAATATTTTTCAAGAGAACCAGCGTTTATTCCAATTCTTATTGGAACATTATTTCTCTTTGCGAGCTTTACAACGGCTTTAACATTTTCTCTTCCGCCGATGTTGCCAGGGTTTAAGCGTAGAGCATCGACTCCGCCTTCTAAACATTTGAGCGCAAGCCTGTAATCAAAATGAATATCTGCCACAATTGGAATTGGCGATTTCTTTTTAATATCTTTTATGCATTCCGCGCATTTTTTGTTTAAAACTGCAAGGCGAATGATTTCGCAACCCGCACCTGTGAGTTCATTAATTTGTGCCAATGTTCCTTCAATATCATCTGTTTTTGTGTTTGTCATAGACTGCACAGAAACAGGCGCACCTGCACCAATTTTTACATCACCGATTTTGATTTGTTTCTTTTCCATGCTATTATTATGGCATGAAAATAGGAATTATATCAGATATACACGGAAATTCTTTAGCACTTGATGCAGTGCTTGAAGGCTTTAAAAAAAATGGTGTTGAGAGAGTTTTTTGCCTTGGTGACCTTGCAATGGCAGGCTACGACCCAAATTACACCATTGAAACAATAAAAAATATTCCGAACCTTGAAATTATCCAAGGTAACACTGACAAAATGATTGTTGAATTTGACCCTGAAATTATAAACAGGGTAAAAGACATTCCGCACGGTGCTTACATGGCGCACGCACTCATTGATGACGTCAAAATCACTAAAAAAGAAAATGTGGAATTTTTGGCATCACTTCCTGAAACTAAAGAATTAGAGCTTGACGACATTAAAATTTGCTTATGCCACGGAACACCAAGAAGGCAAAACGAAAATATGTTTCCGGACACCCCTGTAAACACAGTTGAAGAAATGGTCGCAGGAACTAATGCAAATTTAATTTTTAACGGGCATACGCACCTTCCATGTGGTTTTCAATTGAATTCAAACAAAACAGTTGTAAATGTTGGAAGTGTCGGACGCCCTATGCAAGAAGACAAAAGACCTGTTTATGTTCTTCTTGAAACATTTGGTGAAGGCAAATTTCAACTTACTCACCATTTTGTGCAATACGATAACAAAAAAGCTTATGATAAAATTATTGAACGCAAGTTCCCAGAATGCGAAGAACTTGCAAATATGTTAATAAGGACAAAATAATATGGCAGATGTTCAAAGTTTACACCAAAAAGCAAGTAACGCATTGATTGATGAAAAATTCGATGTTGCAGAAAACTTATACTTGCAAATTATAGAAATTGCTCCGTACGATGAAATTGCTCACCAACAATTAATGGAAATATACGAAAATACAAACAGAGAAAAATATTATCTCTCAAGAGCAAATTTTAATATTGTTCAGCAAAAATATGAACACGCAATAAATGACTGCAAAAAAGCAATAAACGAAAACAATGAGTCAATTGTTGCATATATCAAACTTGCAAGATTATACGCAACAAATGCCAAAAATTTGAAAGCAATTGATACATACACAAGAATTTTAGATTTGGATTCAAAAAATATTCAAGCATATAAAGAACTTGCAGAATTATATGTTCTTGAAGGAACGGAAGAAAGTGCTATAGACACGCTTAACCAAGCACTAAAAATTGCAGAAAACAAAGATGTGGAAGAAATTAACAACGCACTAGCTAAAATTTATTATAAACTTTCAGACTATGAAAATGCACTTTCTGTTGTTCTTGATAAGAATTTGAAAATTAAAATTTTAATTGAAGCTGAAAAATTAAATGAAGCAGAAGAATTAATTAAAACAATTAATGAAGCGCACTTGAAAGGTGATGAAAAAGCTGAATATTTAGTACTTTCAGCACAATTTTATTATACTAAAAAAGAATTCGACAAAGCACTTGAGCTTGTTGAAAAATATGCTGAAATCAAAGGAAACGACCCGATTTCATATCAGATGAAAGCCCTTATTTATGACGGAAAAGGAGATAATTTCCAATCTTCATACAACTGGGGCTACTGCAGAAAAGCACAAGGAAAGCTCGAAGAAGCAATTATTGAATTTAATGACGCACACAGAGAAAATCCAAAAGATAAAAACACGATAATTGAACTTGCTAATTTATATCATCAAACAGGAGATAAATATACGGCAATTGACTTTTGGCAAAAAGATTATGAACTGGACGGAAACGATTACGCAAAAGATAAACTCGGAAACTTTTATTTTGAACAAGGCGACTACACAATGGCTGCAAGATACGGAAAAGTAAAAGAAAAACCACAAAATGCAGACCCGAAAGAATATTCTGATTCCGAAACCGAAGACGAAGGCTTGCTAAATAAAATTATTTCTTTCTTTGTAAAAAAATAATTTCACATTTCAGTAAAATAAAGATTTCAGCAAAAAAAGCGCACAATGTGCGCTTTTTTTGCTTCAATATAATTCAAATTATTTTTTCTTTAATGCAGTTTTCACTAAGCCCACAAACAACGGGTGAGGGGTTTCAGGGCGAGATTTGAACTCAGGATGATATTGGCAAGCAACAAACCAATCGCAAGCAGGATATTCAATTGTGTCAACAAGCCTTCCGTCTGTTGTTGTGCCTGAAATCACTAGTCCTGCATTTTCAAGTGCTTCTCTATAATCATTATTTAATTCATAGCGATGTCTATGACGTTCTGAAATTGTGTCTGCGCCGTATGCTTTTTTAATTTTTGTTCCCGCTTTTAATGCAGTTTCCCAAGCGCCAAGCCTTAACATGCTGTTTTGACCAACTGTTGATTTAAGGTCTTCCATAAGGCTTATTACAGGGTGCGGAGTTTGTCTTTCAAATTCAGAACTATTAGCACATTCAAGTCCAGCAACATTTCTTGCAAATTCAACAACCGCACATTGGAAACCAAGTGAAATGCCAAGGAATGGGATGTTGTTTTCTCTTGCATATTTTAAGATGTTAATTTTACCTTCAATTCCTTTAGCGCCATCAACCCCAGGTATTACTATTGCTTCAACGTCTGATAGTCTTTCTTTAACTTTTTCTTCGTCTTTACAGTATTCTGATGCAATCCATTTGATTTGAATTTTAGCGCTTTGCTCAAAACCAGCATGCTTTAGTGATTCAACAACTGATAAGTATGCGTCGTTCAATTCATCGCATTCACCAATAATACCTACACTTAATGTCTTTGTTGGATTTTTTGCTGATTCAACAATTTTTTCCCAACTTGCAAGGTCTGGTTTTTTATTTGGCATATTTAATTTTTTCAAAATAACATTTGCAAGCCCTTGCTCTTCAAGCGCAAGTGGAACTTCATAAATTGTTGCCATATCAACACATTCAACAACGCAATCTTTTGGAACAGAGCAGAAGAGTGCTAGTTTATCTTTTTCTTCTTTTGGAATTGCTTTTGATGTTCTGCAAACCAAAATTTCTGGCTGAATACCAAAACCACGAAGAGTGTTTACACTGTGTTGAGAAGGCTTTGTTTTAAGTTCACCCGATGTTTGAAGGAATGGCAATAATGTTACATGAATTGAAAGAGTTTTGTCATAACCTTCTTCAGCTCTAAATTGTCTGATTGCCTCAATATGAGGTAAACTTTCAATGTCACCTACTGTGCCACCAATTTCAGTAATTAAAAAGTCAGGCTTAAATTGCTTTGCAGCTCTTTGAATGCCTGCTTTAATTTCATTTGTAATGTGCGGAACAACTTGCACAGTTCCACCATTATATTCTCCTCTTCTTTCTTTATTAATAACATTTGAATAAATGCTACCAGCCGGAAGAGAATTGATTTTACTTAAAGATGTGCCTGTAAATCTTTCATAGTGCCCAAGGTCGAGGTCAGCTTCACCACCATCGTCTGTCACAAATACTTCACCATGTTGAAATGGACTCATTGTGCCTGGGTCAACATTTAAATATGGGTCGAATTTTTGGTTTGCAACACTAAAACCTCTTGCTCGAAGCAACTTACCTAAAGAGGCGGCAACTATTCCCTTTCCTAGAGAGCTAACTACACCGCCTGTAATAAAAATATATTTTGTCATCTCCTCAACCCTTCGCTTTTAACCGCTTATCTTTGGAACCTTAAAGAAGTCGCCTTCCCTATCAGGAGCATTGCTCATAAGCTCCTCTCTGGTTTGTTCATATATTTCGACATCTTCTCTCATTACATTTGAAAATTCAACAGCATGACTCATAGGTTTAACATCTGTCGTATCAACCTCGTTCATGGCGTTTACATAACCTAGCACATCGCCTAATTGTTTTGAAAATTTAACCTTCTCTTCTTCGGTTAATTCAAGTCTTGCAAGCTTTGCAACATGCTCAACATCTTTTATTTCAATCATAAATTACATACCTCTTTCAAAGGTATTTTACAAAAAAGGAAGCAATAACACAAGAAAAAATATTAAAAATTAAATTATTTTTTTATTGCCGTCAACAAAATTTCTGATTGTACCTAGTTTTTCTTTAACAAAACAATCTGCAATTGTTTGTTTATAAATTCGGTTTAGAGAACTTTTTATATACAACTCAGAGTTATCAACTGCTCTTCTTTTTGTAAAAATGCTTGAGCCGTTTAACCCTAAATTTATAGATGAACCTATGCTATTAACTCTAAACATATTCTCTTACCGTGCTTAACCCAATGGTACTTACATACCATATATATAATATAAAAATATCAAAAAACAACATTTGCCGAATTTAAAAAAAATTGTAACATGTCTTAACCAAAAAAGGGGTTCACATGTTTGAACCATGCTCATATTTTTTGATATGATTACTCATAAGTTGATTATCTAAGGTGAGGAGAAAAAGGTGAATTTTACAATGGACGAAAAAACTAAGCTAGAACTTACTGAAAATGCTGTAAAAGTTCTTGAAAAAAGGTATTTAAAAAGAGACAAAGACGGCAATGTTACAGAAACTCCACATGATTTATTTTTACGTGTAGCTTCAACTATTGCTCGTGCAGATAAAGTGTTTGGCGCAAGTGATGAAGAAATTGAAAAAACAACAACAGAATTTTATAATTTCATCGCAAATAAATATTTCATGCCAAACTCTCCAACCCTTATGAACGCAGGCAGAGAGCTTGGTCAATTGAGTGCATGTTTTGTGTTACCTGTTGAAGATAGTTTAGAAGGTATTTTTGAAACAATTAAAAATACAGCTTTAATTCATAAATCAGGTGGCGGAACAGGTTTTTCATTCTCAAGACTACGTCCTAAAAATGATGTTGTAAGATCAACAATGGGTGTTTCTTCAGGTCCTGTAAGCTTTATGGAAGTATTCAATGCTGCAACTGAAGCAGTTAAACAAGGTGGCACAAGAAGAGGTGCTAACATGGGTATCTTAAGAATTGACCACCCAGATATCCTTGATTTTATTCACTGCAAAGACGATATCACAAAACTACAAAACTTTAACATTTCAGTTGCTATCACAAATAAATTTATGGACGCAGTGAAACGCAACGAAGATTATGATTTAGTTCATCCAAAAACAAAAGAAGTTGTTAAAAGATTAAACGCAAGAGAAATATTTGACAAGATTGTAACAGGCGCTTGGCAAACAGGTGAACCTGGGGTTATTTTCATTGACAATATGAACTATGATAACCCAACACCACAAATTGGCGAAATTGAATCAACTAACCCATGTGGCGAAGTTCCACTTCTTCCATTTGAAGCATGTAACCTTGGTTCAATCAACCTTGCAAAAATGATTAAAAGAAATCAAATTGGTGGACTTGATATTGATTGGGAACTACTCGAAAAAACAACAAAATCAGCAATCCACTTCTTAGATAACGTAATTGTTTGCAATAACTACCCACTACCACAAATCGAAAAAATGGTTCAAGATAACCGCAAGATTGGTCTTGGTGTTATGGGTTGGGCTGATATGCTTATGACTCTTGGCATTTCATATAAAAGCGAACAAGGTATTGAACTTGCTTCAAAAATTATGGAATTTATTGATTACCAATCTAAAGTTGAATCAATTCGCTTAAGTGAATTAAGAGGTAAATTTGCAAACTTTGAAGGTTCAATTTACTCTCAAGAAAATTATCTATACAACAAATACAGAGGTAAATCTGCAGGAATTATTTCTGATGATATGTGGAAAGCGCTTGATGAAAAAATTGCAAGAGTTGGCATTAGAAACGCAACTACAACTTGTATTGCGCCAACGGGTACAATCTCAATGATTGCTGGTTGCTCAGGTGGTGTTGAACCATTATTCTCACTCGTGTTTATGCGTGACATTATGGACGGCACAAAACTTCTTGAAGTTAACCCAATTTTTGAAAACTATGCAAAAGCACATAACTTCTATTCAAAAGAACTTATGGAACAAATTGCAACTGATGGTACAATTGCTCACATCGAAGGCTTATCAGATAATATTAAAAACACATTTGCAACAGCTCACGATGTGACACCTGAATATCACGTTAAAATGCAAGCTGCATTCCAACTTCACACAGACAATGCTGTTTCAAAAACAGTAAACTTTGAAGAACACGCAACAAAAGAAGATATTGCAAATGCTTATGTTTTAGGTTACGAAGCAGGTCTTAAAGGCTTGACAGTATATAGAAATAACTCAAGACTTGCTCAACCAATGAACTTAGAAAAGAAAAAAGAAGAACCAAAAGTTGAAGAAACTAAAGCAGAAACTGTTAAAGACGATTTTGAATTTGAAGTAAAAATCGAAAAGAAAGTTTGCCCAGAATGCGGTAACACTATCGAAATGGCAGAAGGTTGCTTTATTTGTCTAAACTGCGGTTACTCAGGTTGTAGCTAGAAAATGTATCTACATTATCTAAAATTAAAAAATCGTTTAGCAAGCTTTGTTTCATCAAGAATAGCAAAGCTTGCTTTAGATACTAAAATAACTCCAAAAGAATTGAAAATGACGCTTGATAACAAGTGTTTAGTGCTTGTTTCAAATCCTATGGATGAAGCAATAGGGCTTGCGGGTTTAATGCTCACATACCCCAAAAACTTTGAAATTCTTTTAATGACAACAGGTTATACGGATGAAGGCACAATTGGTGGCATTGCTTCCCATGTTGCAATTTCAGATGAAATTAAATTTGCAATGGAAACACTCCGTCCGCTTGGTTATAAGATTTTCGATATCCCAGCAGGTGCCATCCACAAAGCACAAAGAATATTTGAAAAAATAAATATTTCTGAAATTGATTATTTATTCTTGCCAAATATATTTAGCAGAAACCCAGACGACATTGCGCTTTTAGATAATGTTGCAAATTTGCTTGAAGAAACAGAATATAAAAAGAATTTAAAAATCGTATTCTTTGAAGTGAATTCAACACTAATCGCACCAAATTATTATTTTGATATAACCTCAAAATTAAAACTTAAAAACGATTTAATCAATTCATATAAAACAAGAACTTCAAACAAAAAATGGTTTGAAATTATTGAAGGCTTAAATCGCTTCAGAGGCTATCAAATGGGTTGTAATTACGCTGAAGCATTTACTATTTTAACTGTTGAAGATTTCCTCAAACTTGTTAAGTAAAATATTTTTTACCAATAAGCTCGTCTGGCATAAATTCTTGATAAGCATCAGGATTATCGTGCGTGTAAATATATCCTATTCCTGCACCATATTTTGAAGCATCTTTATAGTGCGCATCTCTTAAGTGCTTTGGAGGAAGATAATCAAGCCCAGATTTAATATCAGTCATAGCGGTATCTATTGCCATAATTGCTCTGTTTGATTTTTTTGCTCTTGCAATAAATTCAACAGCTTCAGCAAGTGCTATTCTGCACTCGGGCATTCCAAGCTCCAAAACTGCACGATATGCAGCATCAGCCACAAGAATTGCTCTAAAGTCAGCACAGCCGACATCTTCTGCTGCAACCACCATTAACCTTCTTGCGATAAATCTCGGGTCTTCACCAGAGAGTAGCATTTTTGCCATATAATAAATTGCAGCATCAGGGTTTGAGCCACGTAGGCTTTTTTGAAACGCGCTTGCAAGGTCATAGTGTGTATCTTTAGAATATTTCGGAGTCTTTTTTTTGGTTAACTGTTCAACCAAATCAACTGTTATTTTTTTATCTTTCGAAATTGCAAAATAGCTCTCTTCAAGAACATTTAAGGCATAACGAGCATCTCCGCCAGATAACATTATAATGCTTTCTTTTGCGGCTTCTTCGAGCGTTACCTCGTTCGGGAAAGTTTTTGTTAAATAATTAAACCCATTATCTAAAATTTTTCCCATAGCATCTGCACTTAAACCATTCATCATAACTACTCTGCATCTTGAGATAAGCGCAGGGTTCACCTGAAACGAAGGGTTTTCTGTGGTTGAGCCTATAAGATGAAAGGTTCCGTTTTCAATATGCGGAAGAAGTGCATCTTGCTGAGTTTTTGAGTATCTGTGAATTTCATCAATAAATAAAATCGTTTGCCTTCCGCACCTTAAGCTCTCGCGAGCTGATTCAACAGCTTCTTTCACTTCTTTTACACCCGATGTTACGGCAGATAATTCAATAAAATCAGCATTATGGAATTTAGCCACTAGGCGCGCAAATGTTGTTTTCCCGCAACCTGGAGGTCCGTAAAAAATAAAAGAAAATAATCTTTTCGACATAAGTAGGTTATAAATTGGCGAACCAATGCCCACAACGCCCTCTTGCCCTAAAAACTCTTCTAAAGTTTTTGGTCTTAAAATTTCTGCAAGCGGTGCTTGTCTGTTATTTTCTTCTAGGCTATCAAACAAGTTCATTGTATAATTGTAGCATGATTAAAAAAGTTTTTTTAATTATTTCGATAATTTTAGTGTTGGTGTTCGAGGTGTGCTTATTGCGCCCTAAAAAAAATGAAAACGAATTTGTTTTTTGGACAATTCAGTTGAAAGGTGTTGCAGATGAAATAATTGAAAAAAACATAAAAGCCTTTGAAGATAAGCACCCTGAAATTAAAGTTGTTTGGATAGATATCCCAATTGCTGAAACCCAAAAAAGAATTTTAGCCTCAACTCTATCTTCCACTCCGCCTGATTTGGTTAACCTAAACCCTGAATTTTCGTATCTTCTTGCTCGCCACGGCGCAGTTGAATATTTTAAAGAAGAAGACACAAAAAATTTCAATCAAAATCTCCAAAACATTTTAAGGTTTGAAGGCAGAGCATTTGCTGTTCCATTTTATGCAACATCGCCCGTCACTTTATATAATGGGGAAATATACAATAAATGCGACATCAAAAACCCACCCAAAACGTATGATGAATTGCTTTTAATATCCGAAAAACTAAAAAAATGTGCAAACACAGAAACGCTATCAATAAACTTAAATGAAGGCGAAGTTTTCCCTAAAATCTTAAATAAATATGGAATTTATGACCCCAAAAGCCTAAAAGAAAAAGGCAAAAAACCTTATGAAGTATTCAAAACTCTATATTCCAAAGGTTTTATCTCAAAAGAATGCCTCACAATGAATCATAGAGAAGTGATTGAAAAATATATGGCAGAAAATGCTGCAACTGTTGTTGTCGGCACAAATTTTATAAAATCCGTTCAAGAAAATGCACTTAATGTATATTCTAAAAGTGCCGTATCAGAACAACTTACGGGCATAAGCGGAAAATACGATGTTTCACTTATGAATCTTCTTATTCCAAAAAAAGCAAAACACAAAGAACTTGCAAAAGAATTTGCACTAATGCTTACAGACAAAGAAAGTCAGCTAGCGCTTGCACGTAAAACAAACGTGCTTCCTGCAAACAAATTTGCACTTGAAGATGATTATTTTAAAACCGCAAAAAATAATGACCCGCTTGAAATTGCAAGAACAATAAGTGCAAAACAATTAAATAATTTGATTGAAAAAGAGTTTTCACCGCTCAACAAAAAAGAAATTAATGATATGATTAATAAATCAATTGAAAGTTATCTAATCTTAAACGAAAATACAGACTCTGCGATTGATAAAATAAAAAAAGAATTGGAAGAAATTTAAGGAGAAATATGAGCTACGTTGGATTTTTTGTCATTTTACTTACGGCATATTTAATGTCTAACAACAAAAGAAAAATCAATTTAAAAACAGTCATGGTTGGTTTATGGTTGCAAATTTTGCTTGGCGTATTTATTTTAAAAGTACCATTCGGGCAAGCAATGTTTCGTGAACTTGGCAAAGTTATAGAAAAAATCCTTCAGTTCTCACTTGAAGGCGGAAATTTTGTTTTCGGCTTCCTTACAAATAATCCGCAAAAACTAAATGAAGTATTTGGCGGCGGAGCATTTGTTTTCGCACTTCAACTCATCGCAACTTTTGTTTTTGTAATGATGCTTGTAAATATTCTTTATTACTACGGAATTATGCAAAGAACGGTTGCATTTTTGGGCAAAATTATGAACAAATTGCTTGATATATCTGGCGCGGAAGCACTCTCTAACGTTGCAAGCCCTTTTGTTGGTCAAGTTAGCGCGCAAATGATGATTAAACAATATCTTCCTAACCTTACAAAAAGTGAAATTCTAACTTCAATGTCAGGTTCTATGGCATGTATTTCGGTTGGCGTTATGGCAATTTATGCAGGAATGGGGATTCCTGCAGACTACCTTCTTGCAGCATCAATTATGGCAATTCCGGGTGGTATTGTAATCGCAAAAATTGTCTACCCTGAAACCGAAACACCTGAAACTATGAAAGATGTTCAAGTTGACAGAAAAAAAACAAGCGTAAATGTAATTGACGCAATTGCAAAAGGTGCAGCTGAAGGTATGAAGGTATCACTCAACGTTATTGCAATGCTTATAGCACTTGTTGCGCTTATTGCAATGATTGACTTTTTCTTAAATAAAATCGGTTTATTCTTATGCAATGTATGCCATTTGAACCTAGCCGGAATCGGAATCGATTTAACACATTTATCGCTTAAAATGCTTGTTGGTAAAGTTTTCGCAGTGTTTGCCTGGTTTATGGGCGTTGTTTGGTCGCAAGCCGATGTTGTCGGACAATTAATGGGAACAAAACTTATCTTGAATGAAACAATCGGCTATATGGATTTGATTGCAGTTAAAGATATGATTTCAGATAAAAGCTTTATTATTGCAACATTTGCTCTTTGCGGTTTTGCAAACTTCGGCTCTGTTGCAATGCAAATTGGCGGCATCGGGGAAATTGCACCAAACATTAGAAAAAAACTTTCAAAACTAGGAATTAAAGCACTCATCTGCGGTACACTTGCTTCATATCT
>JAFVOZ010000090.1 GCA_017505585.1 bacterium | reverse complement strand
GTTTTTTTATCTTGTCCAAGGTAAAAACCCGCATGATATGTAATTGAATAGCCACCCAAATGGTTTGCCATATCTGCAGTTTGTAAAATTCTATTAATTGATGCTGCAACTTTTTCTTCTTCTTTTGCGTTTAAATTAATATAATATGGTGCGTGAGATGTGAAAATTAAACCTTTTTTATCACCGATTAATTTTTCTTGATTTTCAGGCGATAACCTTACGCCATGCACAAATTCAATTTCGAAACCGTCTAAATTCAAATTCCTTAAACTATCGCAAGCGTTTTTATAATCTTTTGCGATTGTTGGGATTCCGGCTGTTAGAAAATGCAATTTATCCATTTCCGTTTATTCTTTCCCCAATTCTTGGGCTGAATTTTTCAATAAAATCTTTTATATCAAAAATGCCCCAAGTGCCGACTTGTATTATTTTTGGAAGCAAGAAACCGTTTTTGAAAGCAATTTCAACTTCACCTAATGTTTTTGTGATTTCCCCCGGGATAAAATCATGTTCTTCAACGCGAGCATCAGCAGTGATTATTCTAATCATTATGCCTCTATAAAATGCAACAATATTGAAAAACGGGTTTGCTGCTCTGATTTGTCTTTCAATTGTTTCAATGTCTTCTGAAAAATCTATAAAAATGTTGTTTGGGACTCTCGGAGCTTTAGGGAAATCGCCCCATTCTTGAGATTTTGCTTTGATATAACCGTTAATTTCAAAGTTTTTAAGCACATCAACAAGGCAATCTGCAATCATATAATTTGTTCTGTTAAACAATGTTCCCATTGTTTCGCCTTTTTCCAAAGGAAGCGATTTTTGCATAATGATATCGCCCGTGTCAAAATGCTCGTCTGCAAAATGCAGAGTAACGCCTGTCATTGTTTCGCCATTTTTAATTATGTGATAATAAGGGTTTGCGCCTCTATAATTTGGTAAAAGCGAAGGGTGGCAGTTAATATAACCATTTGCAGTGGTTTTCAGAAAATCCCTTGAAAGTTTTGTATCATATGAGCAGATAAGACCGATATCTGCTTCAAGTTCTGCAATTTTTTTAATAAATTCGATATTGTTTATGGAATTTTCAAAAGGATAAACAGGAATTCCAAGTTGATTAGCACAAGCTACGGCATTGCCAAATGAGGGGTTGTGCCTTGCAGGCGGAACAAGTCCAACAATATTAAAACCGGCATTTTTTAGCCTTGTGAGCACAATATGTACCATATCAGGCATGCCAACAACTAATATTTTTTTTGTATTATTTAACAAAATAATCTCCGATTTTAAATTATCTTACCATTTGGTCGACGCTCAGAATTAAAATTCCTTTGCCGCCTAATGTTTTAAGTTTTTCTATGCTTTCAAAGACTTCATTTTTGTTTATTACAACATGAATTACAACGTTTTCGTTATCACCGTAAAGAGTTGTAAGAGTTGGTGAAGATAACCCAGGTAAAATTTCTTTGATTTTATCTAAATTATTTTTTGGCACATGTGCCATTAAATATTTTTTCTCGCGAGCATCAAGAACCGAATTAATTGCAACAAGAAAAGAATCAAGTTTTTTCGCTTTTTCTTCATTTAAATTTTTTCTTGCGATTAAAACGGTTGAAGAACTTAAAATTTTATCAATAACCCTTAAACCATTTTGCTTCAATGTTGTGCCGGTTGAGGTAATATCAACCACAACATCTGAAAGGCCAAGGCTTGGCGTAATTTCAACCGCGCCTGAAATTTCAATGATGTTAACGGTTTTGCCAATTTTTTCGAAATATCTTTTTGCGATGTTTGGAAAACTTGTTGCAATATTAAAATGTTCAGGCAAGTCCTCAGAACTTTGATAGCTATCTTTTTCTTTAACTGCAACAACCATATCGCATTTGCCGAAAGAAAATTGTTTTACAACATCAACTTCAACACCTTCTTCTTCAACGATATCAAGCCCCGTGAAGCCGATATCAGCAGCTTTAGCGTCAAGAAAACGAGGAATATCCTGAGTTCTTACAAAAATTACGGAGAATTTTCCGTCTGAAGTTGTAACACTTAATTCTCTGTCGTCTTTTGAATCAAGGTTTAAACCTGCTTTGTTTAGTAAATCGTAAATTTTTTCTGATAATCTTCCCTTGTTTGGGATTGCAATTTTTAACATATTTTCCATACAGAAAATATACCATAAAAAAAATCCCTCGTAAATTCGAGGGCTAATTCCTTTTGGTATAAACTACCAACTCATTCTCCATATCTCCGTGTTAATCGAATTTACCGATTAACTTTATCAAACTTATTTTCTGAAGTTAATTACCGCTTTGTTGTTCATTGCAATGATGTGCATTGAGCTCCAGAAGTCTTCCGGTGAAAGTGTTGATTTGGCATCCAAGTTAACCGTAACTTTTTGGTAGTATAGTTTGCGGATTTGTAAATCTGTTTTATCTTTAACTGCCATTTCGTTTACCTCTGTGTTCAGTGCTTACATGTATATAAAGTATATATACTCTTCTGAATTTCAAAACTTTTTTCTTTTGTTACAATACTTAACATTTAATTAAATATAACTGTGCAGGTGCACATCCTAACATAACCCCTACCCCAAAAGCATTATTTCTGATGTTTTTGTTTAGCTTGTTTCAAATAATGCCGAAAAAACCAGTATAGACCTTTAATTAGTCACCACTATTAGATAACCGTATCAAGTACTTCCAAAACCACTGATAGTGCATTAAATGACAATTAAGGTTCGCTCAGAAAACTTAATACTCATAAATAACCTGAACAGAACAAGTGACAGGCTGGCAACGGCTATGGGGAGATTATCAACAGGTTATAGAATAAATTCAGCTTCAGACGGCGCAGCTGAGCTTATGCTCTCCAAAGGTTTAGAAAAACAAATCTCTGGTCTTAGTGTTTGCAATGATAATGCAAATATGGCAAAGAGTTTATTAACCGTTGCAGACGGTTCATTATCTGAAATAACATCAATGGCTCAAAGAATAAGAGATATAGCATTATCATCTGCAAACGGAATATATTCTGAAGATGAAAGAAGAGCATATCAATCAGAAGTTGATGCTTTAGTAGAAGAAATTAAAAGACAAACAGACGAAGCAAGATATAATGATTACAAGTTATTTTACGGTAACACATCTCCTGCGATTAAAACAAACGTAAGCGCGGGTACAACAGGAGCTGTTGGGACATATAAAGTTCAAAAAGTATCTAAAGCAGAAGCAGAAGCTCAAGGCTATACTTGTGTCACTACTGCACAAGAATTAAAAGATGCTCTTGTTGCAGGAGATTCTTCTTGCAAAGTTATGCTTATGGCAGATATTAACCTTGGTGATCTGGGTCTTGATGCAACAGGGTCTAATTGGACGGCGGTTGGCAACGACACAACACAGTTCAAGGGCACGCTTGATGGAAACGGATACACAATCAGAAATCTTAAGATAAATGCGACGAGTGGTTATCAGGGATTATTTGGCTATACAGCCACAAGCAGTTCAATCAAAAATTTAAATATTAAAAATGCCGATATAAAAAATACGGGGAATCGCACAGCAGGGCTTGTTGGAGAAAATCACGGCACAATCACAGATTGTTCTGTGGACGGAATTATAAAAAGCAGCGGAGAGCATTCTATTGGCGGGCTTGTTGCTTATAATTACGGCAATATTTCTAATTGTGGCTCAAATGTAAATATTGAAAGTACAAATGAATGTTTGCAAATAGGTGGTCTTGTTGGTATAAATTACGCCGGAGATATAATTAATTGTTATGCAAAAGGTGAGGTAAAAAGTAATGGGGGACACGTGGGTGGTTTAATCGGGTATAACAACAAAGGCAATGTCCTAAATTCATATGCAACGGGTAATGTAACAGGTGGAGAGAACGTAGGTGGCTTTGTTGGTTTTGCAAATTCAAACAGCAACATAGAATATTGCTACGCAACAGGAGATGTACGCGGTGTTGGCACTGCTGCGGGCAAGATAGGTGGTTTTGTTGGTTGGAAACGAGGAAGTATTAATGCATGTTATGCAACAGGAGAAGTAACAGGAAAAAGTTATGTTGGTGGTTTTGTTGGCTTGAATGATATTGGAGCTATAAAAAGTTCGTATTCTTCCGGAAATGTAACCGGAACAGGCCATTCTGTGGGTGGTTTTGTCGGACGCCACCGGACAAGTATTGAGGATTCTTATTCCACGGGTAACGCGACAGGAGGTACAGACCAAACGGGCGGTTTTATTGGGGTCTCAGAAGGAGCAGCAACTCTAAGCAACTATTCTTTTGTTGGCTCGGGCGCTGGTGTGGGGGTAGGTGCAACTAACGCCACAGGCGCAGATGATACAGCAGGAAAAGATGCAAATTGGTTTGAAAGCAGAAATAATTTAGCGGGCATTCTTGGGGATAGTTTTGATTACAGTTATTTAAATAGCAATCTCACATTCCAAGTTGGAGTAAATGCAGGCTCATTAAACACTTTAGATATTAATTTAAGTTTTGGTGTTGATAATTTAAGAATAGATGTAATGTCTGGGGATAGTTCAAGAGAAAGCATAAGTGCAATTGATGAGCTTATCGAATACACAACACAAGTTCAAGGGCGCATT
>JAFVOZ010000089.1 GCA_017505585.1 bacterium | reverse complement strand
TCGTCTGCGTGACCTGCTGTGCCTAATACATCTACCATTTTGTGTTTAACCATTTCTTTAACTGCTGTTCTTCCTGGTCCCATGTATTCTCTTGGGTCGAATTTGTCTGGGTGTTCAACGAAGAATTCTCTGATTGTAGATGTCATTGCAAGTCTTAAGTCTGTATCGATATTGATTTTTGCAACGCCGTTTTTAGAAGCGTAAGCTAGCATATCTTCAGGAACGCCTTGTGCGTTTGGTAATTTACCACCGAATTGGTTACATTTAGCAACGAATTCAGCAGGAACTGAAGAAGAACCATGAAGAACGATTGGGTAATCGCCAAAACCAGCTTCTTTTAATGCATCTTTAATTTCTTTTAATCTTTCGAAGTCTAATTTAGCTTCGCCTGCGAATTTGTATGCACCGTGAGATGTTCCGATTGCAATTGCAAGTGAATCGCAACCTGTTTGTTTAACAAATTCAACTGCTTCAGCAACGTTGGTGTATTTAGCATCTTTAGCATCAACTTTAACACCATCTTCAACGCCTGCTAATTTGCCGAGCTCAGCTTCAACCGAAACTCCTCTTTCATGGGCGTATTCAACAACTTTTTTAGTAAGCGCTACGTTTTCTTCAAATGGGAATCTGGAACCATCAATCATAACTGATGAGAAACCGCCGTCGATACAAGCTTTACAAATTTCAAAGTCTGCACCGTGGTCTAAGTGAAGTGCGATAGGTACTGTTGTTGTAGCTAATGCTGCTTCAACAAGTTTAATTAAATATGTTTGGTTAGCATATTTTCTAGCACCAGCTGAAACTTGCAAGATGATTGGTGAGCGAGTTTCTTCAGCTGCTTCCGCAATTGCTTGTAGGATTTCCATGTTGTTTACGTTGTAAGCACCGATAGCGTATCCGCCTTCAAGAGCTTTTTTGAACATTTCATTTGTTCCAACTAATTTTCTTTCAGTCATATTTAACTCCTTTTTAAATATTTAAATAACCGTATGTGTTTAATGTATAACAAAAAATATTTTTAATCAATTGATACTACAATAATCAACAAAAAAGGCGAAGAAAACTTCGCCTTTTGAATTTTATAATTTAGATTTTTTATTTGCATTTAACAGCTTCGCCGTCTGCGTTTAGTTTATAGCCGTCTTTAACTGCATAAAAGCGGTCGCGGTCAAGGTCGTGTTCCCAGTGGAAACCTTTTTTTGGTTGTTCATCAAGTTTTGGTTCATATTTTAATTCTGCTTGCCCTGCTTTTTTAACTTGCGCGTATGCTGCAAAATTTTCAGCGGTTGGTTTTGTTGCACAAGAAACAGCTTCGCCGTCTGCGTTTAGTTTATAGCCGTCTTTAACTGCATAAAAGCGGTCGCGGTCAATGTCGTGTTCCCAGTGGAAACCTTTTTTTGGTTGTTCACCAAGTTTTGGTTCATACATTAACTTTGATGTTGAGCCCATGCCGAAGCTAATTTTTGAAATATTCATACCTATTTCCTTCCTTTACACCTATGTGCTTATATAACCCCTAAAGAATGAAATTTGCTTATTTATTAAGAAAAGTGAATTTTAATTTCCGTTATAAATTAATCCATTGATATAGGTCACATGCGAGTTTTTCCGTGTTTTCAACCAGCTCTTCGTATGTGCCGTTGTTTTGGATTATATAGTTCCAATCTTTATAGTTGTCAAGCGCAGTTTCGGTATCATCGTTTCCGCTTACAATCGTTCCTCTTGTTGCCCTTATTTCTTCATCTGCGTCAACTCTTATAAGGTATGCACCGCTTGCAGAGAGCACTTGTGCTTCATGGATCACTCTTAAATCCGGAACAATTAAATTTCCTTCCATGTTGATTATAGTTTTTAGCCAATAATCAGGATGAATTCCTCTGCCCCAGTTGCCAAGCGCGATAAGATCAGCTCTGTATAAATGCTTATTTTTCTCTATTTCTTCAAAAGTCAGGCCATGTTTTTTGCCGTATTCAATTTTTATTGCATCACCTATCCCGATTCTTTTGAAGTCATCAAATGTTTCAAGTAAGATTTTTGCAACGGTATCTTTGCCTGAATATTGTTTGCCCGAAATCCCTATTATCTTTGCCATAAGCACCTTTCTGATTTTTTTTACCATTTAATTGTAACACATTTTTTATAAAACTTAACATAAATTTACAATTACGAATAAAAAAGGCAATTATTTTGAACAAATATTTTTTATTAATGAGAGAGAACAAAAAACATGAGGTAGAGAACAATGGGCTGGGTGACATACTCGCTAAGAAAGAAAACATTAAAGGCTAGAAGACAAAGTCTGAATTATCGTTTAATGCAAATCCAGTCTGAACTTCAATCCTTTCAAAGTATGAAAACATACAAGGCTGAAATGCTTGCAACCAATAAGCAAGAAATTATGACAAACATTGATAATAAATACAATTACATTATTAATTCTTTATCAAGACAAGCGGCAAATTCAAGCACAAGCCAAGCAAAACAAAATCAAATAAATCAACAAATTACTGAATATCAACAACAACAAAAAACTGAACAACAATATTATGAATCTCTATTTACAAGACTTGAGCAACAACAATTGAGAGAAGCTCAAAGAAAAGAATCTTATTTAGAGATGCAACAAGAGCAAATTCAAACTCAACTTGAAGCAGCGAAAGCTGAATACGACCAATACGGTCAAGCAATTTCAGATAGCATTCAAGAAGGTGCAATTAAATTAGCTTAGTTTAGGTTTTTAAATATGGATAGGGATAGGAAAAGTTTAGGCTCATTTTTTGAGCCTTTTTTATTGCAATTATGCATGTGTGACATATAATGGTTATTGTTTATGCATAATTTATTTTTGGTGATTTATGGGATTTAAGTTTACTAAATTAGACATCGATGGTTTAGTTCTTATTGAGCCGGATGTTTTTGGTGATGACCGTGGTTTCTTTATGGAAACATACAGAAAAAGTTTGTTTTTTGAAAACGGAATTAATGTTGAATTTTCGCAAGATAATCAATCATATTCAAAAAAAGGTGTTCTTCGCGGGCTTCATTTTCAAAAAGAACCATACGGACAGGATAAGCTTGTTCGTTGCATAAAAGGTGAAGTTTATGACGTGGCTGTTGATTTAAGAAAAGACTCCCCAACATTTGGTAGGTGGTATGGCTTAAATCTTAGTGCTGAAAATAAAAAACAATTTTTTATTCCGCGCGGCTTTGCTCATGGTTTTGTGGTGTTGTCTGAAGATGCCGAAGTTTGCTATAAAGTGAGCGGTGAATATGCGCCTGCTGCAAACTGCGGCGTTATTTGGAATGACGCTGAAATTGGCGTTGAATGGGGTGAAATTAACCCTATTCTTTCCGAGCAAGATAAAAAATGGTTAACACTTCAAGAGCTTAAGGAGCTATTATGAAACTATTAGTTACAGGCGGTGCAGGGTTTATTGGAAGTTGTTTTGTGCGTCACGTGTTAAAAAAACACCCTGATTACAAAATTATAAATTTAGACGCATTAACATATTGCGGAAACTTGGATAATCTTAATGATTTAAAAAATAATCCTAATCACACATTTGTGCATGGCAATATTTGTGATAGAAAACTTGCTGAAGAATTGATTTCAGAAGTTGATTGTGTTGTAAATTTTGCAGCAGAATCCCATGTTGATAATTCAATTAAGCATCCTGAAATTTTTGTTGAAACAAATGTGCAAGGCACTTTGAATTTACTTCAGGTTTCAAAAGAATTAGGGGTTGATAGATTCTTGCAGGTTTCAACAGATGAGGTTTACGGAACTTTAGGCAAAACGGGTTATTTCTATGAAACAACACCGCTTGCGCCAAATAGTCCTTATTCTGCTTCAAAAGCAAGTGCAGATATGCTTGTTCGAGCTTATTTTGAAACATACAAAATGCCTGTTTTAAACACTCGTTGCTCAAATAACTACGGTCCTTATCAATATCCTGAAAAATTAATTCCGTTTTTTATTTCGCAACTTTTAAAAGGCGAAAAAGTACCTGTATATGGCGATGGCTTAAATGTTCGCGATTGGCTATATGTTTACGACCACTGTGAAGCAATTGACGTTGTTTTGCACTCAGGCAAAGTCGGCGAAGTTTATAATATTGGCGGACATAACGAAAAAACGAATCTTGAAATAACTCATTTGATATTAGATGCTATGGGTAAAGACGAGTCTTCAATCAAATATGTTGAAGATAGATTGGGTCACGATAGGCGTTACGCAATATCTAATGATAAAATTACAACTGAGCTCGGTTGGGCGCCTTCAATTACTTTTGAAGAGGGTATTAAGCTTACAATTGATTGGTATTTGAATAATCAAGATTGGATTAAAGCAATTGAAGATAAAAAACTTCAATTGGCAAAATAAGGAGAAAATATGAAAGGTATAGTTCTTGCAGGCGGCGCAGGCACAAGGTTGTTTCCTTCGACTCAAGTTGTTTCGAAGCAACTTTTACCGATTTATGACAAGCCGATGATTTATTACCCTTTGTCAACTTTAATGCTTGCGGGAATTAATGACATCTTGATTATTTCAACCCCTGAAGACTTGCCATTGTTTCAAAAAATGCTTGGTGATGGCGCAAAATACGGAATTAAGCTTCAATATAAGGTTCAACCTTCTCCTGACGGGCTTGCGCAGGCTTTTATTTTAGGTGAAGAATTTATTGGCGATGATGAGTGTGCGCTTGTTTTAGGTGACAACATTTTCTATGGGCACAATTTTTCTTCAATGCTTCAAGGTGCAAAAAATCGCGTTGAAAATGAAGGCGGGGCAACAATTTTTGGTTATAAAGTAAAAGACCCTCAAAGGTTTGGTGTTGCTGAATTTGATGAAAACAGAAAAGTTATCTCAATTGAAGAGAAGCCAAAAGTTCCAAAATCCAGTTATGCTGTTGTCGGACTGTATTTTTACGATAAAAATGTTGTTAAATATGCAAAATCCTTGAAACCTTCGGCTCGTGGAGAATACGAAATTACTGATTTAAATAATATTTATTTGGCGAATGGTAATTTGGCACTAGAAAAGCTTGGGCGCGGTTTTGCTTGGCTTGACACAGGTACGCATTCTTCACTTTTAAAAGCAGGTATGTATGTTCAAACGATTGAAGAAAATCAAGGTGTTAAAATCGCTTGCCTTGAAGAAATTGCATACAAAATGAAGTTTGCTGATAAAAAAACTTTATTAAGTTATATCCAAAAATATAAAGATAACGAATACTATTCTTACGTGCGCAAAATTTTAAGATAAACTTTTGTAAAAATTTATATTTAAATTAGCCGAAAAGATATATTTTTATGAGAAAATTTTGATGTAATTTAAGGTTTACAACAAAAAGTGAATACAGGTTCTAAAAACACAATTGCAGTTGTTCTTGCAGCAGGAAAAGGAACTAGAATGAAGTCCTCGACCCCAAAGGTTCTTCATGAAATTTTTAACATTCCGCTTCTCGGTTGGGTTCTAAAATCTTTAGGGGATATTGAATCAGTTATTGTAACTGGCTCTGGAAGAGAATTGGTTGAAGCTTATCTTGAGGATAAAAACGTTAAAACCGCATATCAGGCTGAGCAGTTAGGAACAGGGCACGCATTAAGTTGTGCCGTAAGCCAAATTCCTGATGATTTTAGCGGAAACATTCTTGTTTTATGCGGTGATACACCGCTAATTACAAACGAAACTTTAACCAGTTTTATTAAATATCATAATCGCGAAGAATCCCCACTTTCGGTTATGACTTCAATTTTGGATAATCCATACGGATATGGCAGAATTGTTCGTGATGGTTTTGGCTGTATAAGTAAGATTGTTGAACAAAAAGATTGCACTCAAGAACAAGCTGAAATAAATGAAATCAATACAGGCGTTTATCTTTTGAATTATAAATTGATTGTGCCTTTGCTGTCTGAAATTAAGAACAATAACAATCAAGGCGAATATTATTTAACGGATATAATTTCTCTTGCCGTTAAACATGGTTTGAAACCGAGCGCATACTGCATTAAAAACTTTGAGGAAGTGTTTGGTGTTAACTCTAAGCAAGATTTAGCTGCTGCATTTAAGATTATGAATGCTAGGCATATTGATTATTTGATGACAAAAGGCGTTACTGTTTGTGACCCAAATAACACATATATTTCGCCTGAAACCGAAATTGAAGCAGATACAATAGTTTTGCCTTCTTGTTATATTGAAAACAAAAACTATATTGCAAGTGGTTGCAAAATAGGCCCTATGGCACACCTTAGAGGTAATTGCACAATTGGTGAAGGTTGCAAAATCGGAAATTTTGTTGAACTTAAAAATGCAACTGTTAAGCCTCATACAAACATTGCTCACTTAACTTATGTGGGTGATGCTGAAATAGGCTCAAATGTGAATATTGGCGCGGGAACAATTTTTGCAAATTATAATTCCGTTACAAAAGAAAAGAAAAAATCATATTTAGCAGACGGCGTTTCAATTGGTTCAAATTCTGTGCTTGTTGCACCTGTTGAGCTTGGTGAAAACGCTTTTGTTGCTGCAGGCACGGTTGTTACAAAAAGTGCTGAAGAAAATTCTCTTGTGATTACAAGGGCACCGCAAAAAGAGATTAAAAATTGGATAAGGAGCAAGAAATGAAGTTAGAAACAGATACTTTGTTCAGAAGAGAGCGCGAAATTTTGCCTACTCATGATATCAAAATTTTTTCGGGTCGCTCAAATGGCAAATTAACCCAAGAAATTGCGGAATATCTGGGAACTCATGTTGCACCTTTGGTAATTAAAAACTTCTCTGACGGCGAAGTTTATGTTCAAATTGAAGAGTCTGTTCGCGGTGATGATGTTTTTATTGTTCAGCCGATATGTAAACCGGTAAACGAAAATTTGGTTGAACTTTTAATTATAATTGATGCTTTTAAAAGAGCAAGTGCAAAATCAATTACTGCCGTTATTCCATATTATGGCTATGCTCGTCAAGATAGAAAAACATCGGGCAGAGAAGCAATCACGGCGAAGCTCGTTGCAGATTTGCTTACAACCGCGGGCGCAAACAGAGTTCTTGCTCTAGATCTCCATACGGGTCAAATTCAAGGTTTCTTTAATATTCTTGTTGACCATATTTATGCAACGCCTGTTATTGTAAACTACATTAAAAAACTTGGCTTAAATATGGATAATGTTGTTGCAGTAAGCCCTGATACAGGCGGCGTTCAAAGAACAAGAGTTTTTGCAAAGCAACTTGATATTCCTCTTGCAATCATTGACAAACGTCGCGATAAGCACAATGAAGCAATTGCGGCTCATGTAATTGGTGATATTCAAGACAAAACTTGTGTTATGTTTGATGATATGATTGATACTGCGGGCACAATTTGCGAAGCTTCAAAACTGCTTATGGCAAAAGGTGCAAAAGAGGTTTATGTTTGTGCAACTCACCCTGTGTTCTCCGGCCCTGCTCTTAAGAGATTGGATGAAGCACCAATTAAAGAAGTTATTGTAACAAATACAATTCCGCTTTCTAATGACTTTGTTCCAACAAAAATTACCCAACTTAGCATTGCACCGCTTTTAGGTGAAGCAATTTCCAGAATTCACGATGACCAAAGCGTATCTTCATTATTTGGCTTTGAAAAAGAATACAAGTCTTAGGTTTATCTATATTTTCAATTAAAAATGAGCGCGTTTTTTCGCGCTTTTTTGTTTTTCCAATTTGCAATTTGGTTTTACCCAAATCGTTAAAATTCTTCAATGGTGCGCTTTTTACCAACATTAAAGAAATGTTAAAATATTCCTAAAAATCGCATTATTCTTGATTTTGTAGTAAAATGTTTTTGTAGAGTTAATCAGGATATCAAGATGGCAGATAATTTCGATAATAAGTTGGATGAATTTAAATCAAGAATTGATAATCTTTTCGATTCTTCGGTTGCTCAAAAGTCTGAAAGAGAAGGACTTTCAGTTCTCGATGTGCAAAAAATCGTATCTGAACAATTTAGATTAATTGAAGGCAGACTTCATACTTTCCAAAACGTTTTGCAAACTATGGCAGAAGCTTCCGATAATGAAAAACTCCTTCTTGATACTGCTCGAATTTCCTCTGATTTAAATACTGTTTACGCAAAAATTACATCTCAAGATGTTTCGTTGCAAAACATTGCTAAATTAATCTCGGCAATTGATACCGGTGTTGACAGTGATAAAATTTCAAAAATTATGAATGAAATGGCGAATTTTTATCGCGGTTTTGATGCAATTACCTCTACAATCAACTCTAATTTTGCGGAATTTATAACTCAATTTAAGCAATATAGCTCTAAAGAAGAGTTTAAACAGCTTTCTCTGGATATTGACGCTATTAACAATAATACCGCGTCGATTATTTCTGCACTTTCAATTATTGATAATAAATATCAAAATTTGCACACAATAATCAACACACTTGCTGAAAATGAGTCTAAATATCTTGGCGGGCTTGAATGGCTTACCAACATTTCAAAACAAATTAAAGAAATGTCTGAACAAATTCAAACACTTCCGCAAAATCGCTCAGTGCTTGAATTTGCCAATTATTTGAATGATTTATCAACAAAAATCGACAATAATTTTAACGCATTGAACGGTGCCGGTTATGAATTTAGAGAAAAATTCCAAGAAGCGGTAAATACGCTTGATGGTAAGCTTGTTCAAATTATCAACACTGACCATTATGAAGGTATCGAGCAAAAGTTTGCTCAAATGAACAACTTTATCTCGAACACAATAACTGAATTTATTGATGTCGTTGTCGATAGATTAAATATCTCAGGCAAGCTTGAAGAAATGAATGATACTATTTCTTCTCAAATTGCAATTGTAAATTCAAATCTTGATAGGAAATCAACCAGCGAAGAGATTAATGTTTTGAATGATAAAATCTCAACTCTAGCTGAAATTTTAGCAAATAATATTAACACAAAATTTGCTGAAATTGATAAGTTTGAAAGCTTAAAATCAGATATAGTTCTTAATCTTCAAGAGGTTGCAACACTTATTGTTCAAAGACTTTCAGATGATAAAAATCACAATATAATCAAAGATTTAATCCATGAAAAGCATTCCGATATTTCAAACAGGATGAACGGGATTGTTACAATCGAGCAAATTAAAAAAGAAACAGTTGCTGTTATAAATGAACTCAAAACTGATATTTACTCCAAGCTTTTAACTCTCGATGATACTGATTTAATTAAGCAACAAATGTCCTTTTTGTTAACAACTTTAAATCGTGCAATTGAAGAAAAGTTTGATTTCATTAATACTGCGCTTAACCAATCGTTTGATTTGAAATTCACAAATTTTGAAGGGATTTTGTCGGATAAAATTGATACCAAATTGTCTTCTATCAGTGTGGATTTGGTGAAAAAGATTGAAGACAATGTTTCTGTTATGAATATGGATTTGACTTCAAATCTTGATTCGAGAATTGTTGCATTATCTGATAATTTCTCTGACAGTTTGCAAACTTCTTCTCTTACAACAACAGGCAATATCACAAACAGAATTAATGATTTATCAACTCAAATTATGCAAAATGTTGCTGAAAATGTTCAAACTTCGGCTAACCAAATTACAGACAAAATTGATGAAAAAAGCAGTTTAAATGTTCAAAATATTATCAATGATTTATCTGATAAATTACAAACAAGTGTTAACTATTTAAATGATAGCATCTCGGATAAAGTTATTTCAACTTGTACCGAAAATGCAAATGCAAACAAAGCAGATTTGCTCATTAATATTGGCAATATGGAACAATCTGTTTCAGGTTTGCAAAATAATATTTACGGGCTTGAAGAAGCAATTAAAAACACATTTAACCAAAATTCTCAAGAGCTTCACGCAGTGTTTGCAAAGCTTCAAGGTGAGCTTTCGGGTATCCAAAATATAATCAGCTCTCTTGATGATTCTGAATTCAGGCAAAAATTGGATGAAGACTATAAACAACTTTCAGTAACCATTGCCGCAATGCAGCCTTATTTGGAAGCAATTTATAATTTTGATGAAAAAATGGGTCGCACCGAAACTTCACTTTCAAAGCTTACTGATGATGGTTTTGTCCGTCTTCAAACTGAGCTTAGAAATAAGGCGGATGAGCTTGAATATAACTTTACGCAAGTTTTAAACACAAATGTTTCATCTGTTTCTAATATTGTCAAAGATGACATCGCCGCTCTTGTTGAGAAAGTTGAAATTTTTACAAGTACATTATCCGGTGTTAACAATGATACAGTAACATCTGTTAAGGAGCTTATCGAAGCTGCAATACTAAACATTGAAAACCTTAGAATTGGAAGCAAGATTCAAGAGCTGGCTTTTTCTGTCGGTGAAAATTTTGAAACCGTAAAAACAGCGTTTGATAAGGTGAATGAACATCTTGCAAATATTGATGAAAATTCAAATGTAGATACAATCAAAAGAATCAACAACGCAATACCTGCAATTTCCGAAAAAATTGATGTTCTTCGCTCAATTTTATCAAATGAAAACACCCAAAATACACAAAACCTTAAAAAAGTTTTAGAAGAATTTGTGACAAAGCATGAGGACTATTTTGCTGATATCAAAACTGATTTTGAAAAGGCAAATAACAGAGTTCTTGATGAGTTTAACGTTCATATTCAAGACTTAAAAGAAGCTGTCACAAATTTAATTACAATCACAAGAGAAGATTTTGCTAACTTAAATACCACTTCGCTTGATGCTATTCAGACTCAAGTTGGCGAAATTAAAGATTCTATTAATCATTTAATTAGCCAAACAAGAGATGAGGTTGCTTATAAGGCTGTTGAGATGATTGAGCACAATGGCAAAGTGATAAGTGATTTAACTTGCGAAATTGTTGAAAACAAAAATGCTGTTGAAGAATTTAAGGATAATGTTTCTCAAATTCCTGAGCAGGTTGCCTCAATTATGGCGCAAAGCCAAAATGAAATTTTATCTGATTTTAACAAAGTTATTTTTGAAATCAACGAGAAAGATAGAAATTTAAGTGATGATTTAACAAATAAAATTGCAGAAATAAATAGTGCTATTGCTCAAATTACGGATGAAAAGCTTGATAATTTAGCTTCTAAGCTTGAAAATAAGCAACTTTATGTAATTGAAAGATTAAATTCTTTAAGTTCTGCAATTGAAGATAAAATTGGCGATATTCAGGCTGATAATTCTTCGGATTTTGATTCTAAAATCGAAACTCTTGAGGATAAGTCCAATGAAATGAATGTTAAGCTGGAAAGATTAAATACAAATATATCCGACATCAAGACATATCTTCTTAATGAAATTTCAAAAATTATTACATCAGGTTCTGATAAAATTTCTTCAGAAGAGCTTGAGGATATCTTAAAATCAAACAATCAAGGCTCTCAAGAAACGGTTATGTTGGCAAATAATTTACTTGATAAGCTAACTGAACTTCAAAACTTGAATGTCGATATGGCATCTGAAGAGAGAAGAAACTACTCTGAACTTTCAGAGCAATTGAAATCTATTGCTGAATCTCTTGGTGGTTCTGTTTCAGATGATTTAAACGATAAAATCGATGATATTTCAGCTAAGTTGAACGATGTTTTGATTTTTGCAAATGATATCTCAGCGGGTTCTGTTTCGTCTAATGCGGGCGATAACCTTGACGATGTTAAAAGAAGTATATTAGAGCAAATTCAATCAGAAGTTGGTGCAATCAACATAGATGACCTAAAATCTGAGATTTCGCATCTTCAAAATTCGGTTAATAATTTAGTTGACGTGATTGCAGCCAAAGAATCTGAAGCTGTTTCAAATAATGAAATTCTTGATAAAATCGAGGACACTATTTCTCAAGCCAAACACTCGTCTAATCATAATTTAGCAGATATTGCTTCAAAGGTTGAAGAATACTTTGACCAAGCAAATTGCGCTTCAAAAGCAAATTCTGAATCTGTTATCCAGAAAATTGATAAATTTGCAGATGAAATAGATACCCTGAAAAAGACACTTGCGGCTCATTTTGCAACTAAGCAAAAAGCTGAAATCGACAACGAAGTTTTTGAAGACTTTATCTCCGGCTTTGAATTTTTGCAAACTAACTTTGTGAATGACATCAAAGCAGAATTTGACAAGACTAAAAATTCTCTTGAGCAAGCAAGTTCAGAAATTTCAAAAGCGGTTAATTCTGACAGCTTATCAAATCTTATCAAGCAAGCTGTTGCAGAAAAATTTGAAGAAGCAAGAGTTTATGATGAGCGTAAATCATATATTTTAGATGATATTAAATCTGATTTTTCCAGAATCAAAAGCGTGCTTGAAAATTCTCAAAAACAACGCTACCCCGATAGATTGGAAGAAATCAGAAATATTGGCTTAGAAAATATTAAACAATTCAAAAAATCCGAAGATAATTTTACTTTTATCAACAATTGGCTTGATAATGCTCAAAGGTCTTTAGACGCTTTGACTGCACGAATTGATAAATCCGAAAAAAATAATCTTCAAGAAATTAAAAACAGGCTGGTAAGTTCTGAGTCTACAACTCAGGTGGCAGATGCTGTTGAAGAATTTAGGCATGAATTTAATAAAAAATATCAAGTTCAAGAAATCAAAGTTGATAATATTGATGAAAAATTATCAAACTTTATTCAAAAGCAACCTGCTCCGCCTGACTTGAAACCAATTATGGATGCAATTAAACAAAATGCCGTTCAAACACAAGCACTTGATGCAAGGGTTGAAGGCATTGAAAACCAAATTGCAAATATCCAAATCGGAATTGAGAAATTGCTAAATTACCTTGATGAATAATTTTGATAAATTTGAAAGTTAAATTGCTTTATCAGGGTTAAAGATGTTGTGTGGGTCGAATACTTGTTTGATTTGTTTCATATAACTGTGCGCAATTGGGTTGATTGCATCTTCAAGATATACCCTCTTTTCCATTCCTATTCCGTGTTCTCCGCTTAGTGTTCCGCCCATTTTAAGCGCACCTTTGAATAATTCATCTTTAAGCTCTTTAAAGTTTCTGAGTTGTGTAATATTTTCTAAATCAAGCGCGAAGTTCGGGTGGATGTTTCCGTCGCCTGCGTGCCCCATAATGCAAGCCATTATACCGTATTTTTGCGAAAGTTGTCTGATAAACTTAATCATTTCCGGAATTTTTGATGTTGAAACAACTATATCTTCCGTTACAACATTTGGCGCAAGTTTTGCACAACACGCAAATGAGCTTCTTCTTGCTTTCCAAATGTCTTCATTTGCTTTTTTATCATCTGTGTTGACTATTTTTTCTGCGTGCGCTTCTTCAAGAATTGTTTGAAGTTTTTTACTTTCTGCAGATATGCTTTCCACTTCTCCGTCAAGCTCAATTAAAAGTGCTGCTTCATAGCGTGTGTATAAGCCTGTTGGGTTAAATTTTTCAATTGTAATAAGTGTTTTGTCATCAAGAATATCAAGCGTTGCAGGCTGCACATTCGATGTTAGGATTTTTGTGACGCACACGCCGGCTTCATCAATAGACTTAAAATACGCAAGAATAAGCTTTGTGCAGGCGGGTTTCGGAATTAATTTAAGCGTTGCTTCAACAACTATTCCGAAAGTTCCTTCTGAACCTATAAATAAGTCGCAAAGATTGTAACCGGTTACGTTTTTTCTCAAGTCTTTTCCTAGTTCAACAACTTCGCCTTCGCCGTTTACAATTTTGAGGTTTAAAATATAGTTTTTGATTTGACCATATTTAAATGTTCTCGGGCCACTTGATGAAAGAGCGATTGCACCCCCGATTGTGGATACTTCGAGATTTGAAGGGTCCGGCGGAAAAAATAAATTAAATTTATCTATCGCACGCTGCAAATCTCCAAGCACGACATTTGGTTGAACTTTTGCGGTTAAATTTTTTTCATCTATTTCAATGATTTTATTCATTTTTGAAAAATGAATAATAATTGCCCTTCTTTCGTCTTTGCTTACTCTGCATCCTGCACTATGACAAGTTCCTGCGCCCCTTGGAATAATCACTAAATTATTTTTGATTGCGTATTTAACAATTTTCTGAACGTCTTCAATGCTTTCAGGGAGTGCGACGCAAAACGGCACATTAACAGAGCTTAGCGCAACCGATGTGTCATAAGCATAAGGATAAATGTCTTCTTTATCTTCGAGAAATTCGCAATTTGTAATTTTTTTGAGCTCTTTAATCATGACTTCAAAAAAATTATAGCTAAAAAAAATCTAAAATCAAAAAGCTTAAATAAAAAAAGACCCCACAAGGGGTCTTTTGCTTTTATGTTCTGATTGAACAGTATGTCAACCTTGAGTCGTTTAAGTCGTAGTATCTTTTTGCTACCTGGTTTGAGGTATTGCCTTCGAT
>JAFVOZ010000088.1 GCA_017505585.1 bacterium | reverse complement strand
TTAACACCGGCTGATGTTAACTATAGGGCAAATGTTTGGGCAATGAAAACAATCGGCTGCAAACACGTAATTAGCCCATGTGCCGCAGGAAGCCTTCAAAAACATGTTAAACCCGGGGACATTGTGTTCTGTGACCAATATGTTAACTGGACTTGGGGCAGAAAAGATACATTTTACGAAGGACCAATTGTAACGCACGTTTCAGCCGCTGACCCATATTGCCCTTCACTTCGCGATATTGCAATCAAATCAGCTGAAAGCTTAGGTTTAAGCCATCACAAAACAGGCACTGTTGTTGTAATTCCTGGACCAAGATTCAGCACAAAAGCAGAAAGTAAATTCTTCACAAACCAAGGTTGGGAAGTAATTAACATGACTCAATATCCTGAAGCACATCTTGTAAAAGAACTTGATATGTGTCCGTTAAATATTTCACTTATCACAGACTATGACGCAGGTCTTGTTGCGGATTGCTACCCTGTAAGCCACGCTGCGGTTCTTGAAGTATTCAAAAATAACATTAAAAACCTTCAAGTACTTCTTAAAGAAATTGTAAAGAATATTGATGAAATGAAAGATTGCAATTGCAAAAACACAAGTGCGGGGTCTAGAGGATAATGGGCATAGCATATTCTGTTGCAAAATTATTTGAGCTTTTCGGGCTGATTTTAATAACAAGAATTCTTCTTACTTGGTTCCCGAATATTAATTGGCACAACCAACCGTTTAAAGGTTTGAGAATTGTTGCAGATTTTTATTTGGAGCCGTTCAGAAAAGTAATTCCGCCTGTTGGAATGCTTGACCTGTCACCAATTGTTGCTTTTTTATTCTTAGGAATAATAAGAACCTTGGTTATGTATTTGCTTGGCGTTTTGCACCTGTAATTGAATTTTCAAAAAAACGGATTAAAATTCAAAAATGGAACAATTTTTAACACAATTTGCAAAAATATTTCCTGAGTTAAACTTGGCACTTGGCACAGGAATAATGGTTTTTGCGCGCATGTTAGGACTTTTCCGTTTTGCCCCCGTTTTAAGCGCAAAGTTTATACCAGCGATGGCAAAAATTCCGCTTGCACTTATCCTCACCGTTATTTGCGTTCTAATTTTGAAACCTCAAGCAATACCTGATAAAACATCTCTTTTTCTTGGTCTTTTGTTGAATTTCACATTCGGAGCAATCATAGGTTTTATTGCAAATTGTATAATTTCTGCAATTTCAGCAGGCGGAGATATGATAAACACTCAAATGGGCTTATCATCCGCAATGGTTCTTGACCCGACAAAAGGCACTCAAACATCCCTTCTTGGAACTTTTTTCAGTTATTTGGGTTTTTATATTTTTATGGGCGTTGGAGGGATTTACTGGATTATTAACGCGTTTTTAAAGAGTTTTACAATTTTTCCCATATACGCAAGTTCATTTTCACTCGAAGCGATAATAAATTTGGATTATTTAATCCAAATTACAAGCAACGTGCTTTTTATGGGTATGCAAATTGCAGCACCCGTTCTTCTTGCAACGCTCGGGCAAGATATAATATTGGGTATAATTTCAAAAACAGCTCCTCAAGTTAACGTCTTCCAATTAAGCTTTCTATTCAAGCCGATTATGGGTTCTTTAATCCTTATGTGGATTTTGCCTATGCTTGTAAACACAATTAATGAATATATCAGCTCTTACGCACCGATTTTTTAAAGCGAAAGTTTTTTGATATCAAACAATTCTTCAGGAACAATAACAGAATAAATCGTTTCGTCGTTCACAAAGCTTGAAATTTGAAAATCATTTATGATATTTTCAGTTAAAACTTCACCGTAAATATCAAGCCTTGCACCAATCTTATCAACCAAAATACCCATTGTAGCATCCGGCGTTTCAAACACAATGATAATCGAATTACTTGTAATTTGAGTTTCGCCTAAATTCAAATATGCACAAAGGTCTAAAATCGTTATAAATTCACCCTTAATATTTAAAAGGCCGAGTGCATATTTTGGAGTTGCCGGAATTTTCACGATTTTGTCATCACTTTTTATTTTGTGAAAGTATTTAACCTTGGAAATATCCATACAATAAAAATCATTATTGATTTGGAACGAAAGATAATCTTCTTCAAGATAGTAATTCGCTAAATTTTCAAATTTTGCTTTCTCTTTTAAATCATTTTTTCTGTTTTCAAGAACAGCCAAAGAGTTTTCATCTGTTGGGAAAACTTCATTTATCAAAATTTCCGCATCATCTTTGCAAATAGAATTTTTAATTCTGTCTGATAAAATATCTACATTCAAAATAACAATATTGCTATCGCCAAGCGACACAAATGACTCCGAATAACGATACTCGCCATAATAAGGTGCAGGTTTAATGTCAGATTTTTTAATGCGTTTTATATCAATAATTTCATCAGCAACAAAAGCAAAAATATTGTCATCCGAGTTCACAATGACAATTTTATTATCCAAAGTATATCTGCTTCTTTTTTTATCAAGAATGCCTTTTAAATCAATCACGTTTATAAAATATGAATTAAACTCCAAAATTCCGATTGCGTGTTCAGGCAATCTTTCAGGAATTTCCAATTTCATTAATCTCATGATTTCTGAAATTTTATAAGAATCAATTGCATAAATTGTATCGTCCAATTTAAACAAAAGTAACTCACGAACATCATTACCAATATTTTCAGTTAAATATTCCATTTGGTTTCCTTCATATTATCTATTTTACTCACCTTTTTTTGCACAAGGGAGCCGTATTCTATATAATAGACATTATAGAATAGATTATACTCTATTTTTTAAAGAAAAGGAGAAAAAATGGATAAAATAAACCAAAACTTTGAAACTGTTAAAAAAATAATTAAGAAAAAACAGTTCGCGGATGCCCTTTTTATGGCATTAATTTATGGTGCAACATTTTGTTTGGTTTTCTTCATGAATTTACCTCGCTCCGTTGAAATGGTGGCGTTTATGTTCGCATTTGCAATCTCGATTATATTTTTATATTTAGCAGGTGCAATCACCATTAAAAAAAGCAAAAAAATCATAAATAAAACAGCGGAAGAAACAATTTCCGAAACATCAAAAATAAACAGTGCAATAAACACGCAAAATGAGGCCATCAGCACAAGTATTATGAAACTTTCTTCCCTGAAACTAATTACTGAAGGGTTAAATGAATATAATGAAAAATTGGACGCCGTGATTGCTCAAACACAAGAAAAAACATCTGACTCTTTGCAATTTTCTAACACTGAAAATATAAACATCGAAGCAAATATTGAAAAAATGTTTTCAATAAGACATAAAATTCAAACCATTGCGGAATTAATTCTTGAATTATCAGAATTTATTCAATTAATTTCTTCTACAACCGGTATTGTTGAAGATATTACAGAACAAACAAACCTTTTGGCTTTAAACGCAGCAGTTGAAGCAGCTCGCGCAGGTGAGCACGGAAAAGGATTTGCGGTTGTTGCAGGCGAAATCAGAAAACTTGCAGACGAATCCAAACAAGCAACAGCCAAAATTTCTTCATTAATCCAAGATATTAAACAAACCGCGAACTCAACTGTTATGGCAACTGAAGAAGGCGCAAAAGAAATTGAATCAGGCATCGACCTTGCCCAAAACATTGGCGCGGACATTAAAAAATTAATTTCAATTATTGAAGAAATTTCATTAAGCGTTAATGAAGTTAATCAATCAGGCGAAAAAATTAAACAAGATACACAAAAAACATCTGAATATTTGGAAGATTTGGAAACAATTTTAAAAGAAAATTATTCAACCAACCAAAGCGATGTTAAAACAAACATCGCAGCAGGCAATATCTAAAAATTCCTTTAAGAACTAGCAAAACCAAGGTGTTAAATGGAATTTAGCGAAACAGAATTAAACGAAATTCTAAACATTTTTAAATATGAAGGGCTGGAGATTGTTGATTCAATGGATAACAATCTTCTTGAACTTGAAAAACAACCAAAAAACCAAGAATTAATTCTTCAGCTCTTCAGAGACGCTCACAGCCTAAAAGGCTCGGCAAGAATGCTCGGTTTTAATTCAATGCAATCTCTTATGCATAAAGTCGAGGATTTAATCGGGCTTTTTAAAGAAAGGAAAATTTATCCACACTCAGAAATTTTGGAAATAATTTCTAAAACGGTTGAATACATAAAGCTTTCAATTGAAAAAACTGTTGAGATGAAAACAGAATATTCGGATGAAAATTATGAACAATTTTTCACAATGTTAAATTCTGTTTTCGAAAATCAAGAAAAATATAAAATTTCAGATTTTGAAGAAGAACAAACCGAAGAAAATCAGGAAAAACAAAAAGAAAATTTTCCTAAAATCGAAAATTTAATTACAAAAATTTTATACTATTACACACTCATAAGACAAAACGCGGATTTTTCATTTTTAAAAAATCTGCAAGAAGAATTGGAAAAACTGAATGAAATTTCCGCGTCCCTCACAATAAACGATTTTAAAGAAACAATTATACAGGCGTTGCAAATCGCAACAACTTTAAGCACAAAAACAAATGAAGATTATAAAAACTCACAAGACGAGCTTTCAATGCTCGATGTAAGCATAGATAAGATAATCTCAATTTTTACATCATATTGCGAAGAGCACGGCATAAACCATAATGATTATTATGCCGAAGTGTTCATAATGCTTGAAAATAAAAACACCAAGAAAAAAGAAGTTACATCTGTTGAAAATATAGTAAAAAATTTAATTGAAAACATAAAAAGCATAGATATTAAAAACAGCCAAAAAGAAGATATTGAAACAAATATCAAAAAAATTAAAAACTCATTAAAAGAAAAAGAAGATGCTAATATTTTTGATTTGCTCTCAAATATTATCAGCTACTATCAAAAACACGATAAAATACCCGAGCGCGATACAAAAGAAGCTCTTTGCAATATTTTAGACGAATACATTAACCCTGAAGGCCACGGCGAAAATAAAGCACTGCTTGTCCAACGATTAAAAATTGTTTTAAATATTGCACACATTAACATCGAAAATTTAAACCAAAAAAATGAAGCTCAACGCACGGAAAATTTTTCTTCAAGTGATTGGCTTTCAAACATCAATTCAAGTTCTATTAAAACTCTCCGTGTAGATAGTTCAAGACTTGATAAACTCGTGAACCAAATCGGAGAACTTATTGTCACTCGAATTAAAAACACGGAACACGTGTCAATTATAAAAAATATTCAAAATGATTTTGTGGAATGGCAAAAAAGTTGGAATAAACTCGGTCATTTTATTAAATATTTCGACAAAAAATATTTAAACAACGCATATGGAACATCACAACTCCAAGAAGAGTTTTTTCAAAATATGTCTTCATACAATAAACAACTTATATACCTGTATGCAAATCACGGCGATAAATTCCATAACATTCTCTCGCAAATTGATTTACTGCATAAAAACATGCAAGAACAAGATGTATCATTGAACACAATCACTAACGAACTTGAATCAATGGTAAAAAATATGAGAATTTTGCCTCTTGCCACAATTTTCCATCTTTTCCCGAGAATGATACACAATATCGCAAAAGAAAAAAGCAAAAAGATTGATTTCAGGGTGCAAGGAAGCGAAGTAAGTGTTGATAAAAAAATTATTGAAGATATAAAAATTCCTCTGATGCATATTATAAGAAATTCTATTGACCATGGGATTGAAACACCTGGCACAAGACGCGAAAGAGGAAAAAACGAAACCGGAACCATTGTCATCAATGCAGAACACAAAGAAGATAAAATCATAATCACCGTAAAAGACGACGGCCAAGGTTTAGATGTTGAGAAAATAAGGCAAAAAGCCTTAGACAAAGGGTTCTTAACCATCGAAGAAGCAGAAAAATTGCCTGATGACGAAATAGTAAACATCATTTTCTATCCAGGATTTTCAACAGAAGAAACAATCACAGAACTTTCCGGACGCGGACTCGGACTTGATATAGTTCACACAAAAATTTCTCAATTAAACGGAAAGATTGATATTGCAACAGAATACGGCAAAGGAACAATCACAACCATTGAACTTCCTGCCACAATGGCAACAATGAAAGCATTTATTGCAATGGAGGCTGAACAACTTTTTGTATTCCCTGCCGCAAGCATAAAAACAGTTATCAGAATTAATACGGATGAAATTTTCTTAAAAGAAAACAAAAATTATTTTGTTCACAACAACAAAGTGATTCCTGTCTATACTCTTTCTCAAATATTAAAATTCGAAAATACTTCAAGAAAAGAAGAAAAATATACTCTTTTAATTATTGAATCAGAAAATTCTCAAATAGGCATCATTGTTCAAAAATTAATCGGGGAAGAAGAAATATTACATAAAAAACTTCCGGCACCATTTTGCAAAGTTAAGAATATTTCAGGCATTACGACTCTTGCAAACGGAAACACCTGTTTAATTTTGAACATTACAGACATTTTAAATTACGCAAACAAAAGAATTTTCACAAAAATTGTATCGGTAAACACTCAAAACATTTTACAGAATAACAGCCAATACAAAATTTTGGTTGTTGATGATTCTAAAACGACAAGAATTCTTGAAAAGAACATTATTGAAAGCAGAGGATATAATGTGCGCATTGCAACAAGCGCATTAGATGCTCTTAATATTATGCAAAGAAATGAATTTGATTTGATTATAACAGACAACGAAATGCCTGAAATGTCAGGTCTGGAATTTGTTGAAGAAATCAGAAGACAAGAAAAATATATGACATTACCTATAATGGTTCTGACTTCAAACCCGAGAGATATTTGGGAAAGCAGATTTATGGTTGCAGGCGCAAATCATTTTATTCAAAAATCAGAATTTAACCAAGAAATGTTTATTGAAAAAATTGGCGAACTTTTAAAATGCAAATAGATGAATATATAAAAAATTACTATAAAAGCTCTTCTTTAATTGAACATGTAAAACAAGTTGAAAAATTTTCAGTTGAAATTTTAGAAAAAATTATCGAAAATAAAGAATTTGAATATCTTGCCAAAACAAAAAAATATTTATCAACAGGTTCAATTTTGCATGATATAGGCAACTTAATTCAAGAAGAAATAGGCGGAAAACATAATAAAATCGGAGCTAAATTAATTCTTGAAAACGGAATTGAAAACTTTAGCGAAGAAGAAACAAAAATTATCTCCTGCCTTGTAAGGTACCACAGAGGGAAAAAACCAAAAGAAAAACACAAGATTTATTCTTCCCTAAATGAAGCTTCAAAAAATATTACAAAAGCACTTTCAGGAATTTTGCAAGTTGCCGATATGCTTGATTTTGAGCACTTTTGTTTTATTGAAAAAATTAACATTGAATATAACATTGGAAAAAATATTTTCGAAATTAGAACAATTCCTGAAATTTCAAAAATTAACGGTTTTGAAAAAATTTTTGAAAAGAAAAAAGCACTTTTTGAAGAATTTTTTAATCTCGAGCTTAGAATTGTATAAAAATCAATCCATGGATTGATAAATATGCCCATCTTTTGGTCGATGTCTAACATCCGCTTGTTCGCTATCATACAACTATACAAACAATGATGACTAGGGAGTAAGGTTGAGATGAACGGATTAGGTTCGTTTTTAAAGAGTTTATTATTAATACTTGCAATAAGTTTAACAACAACATCGGTATTTGCAGAAAATGTTATTGAATCAGTTGAAATAAGCCAACACAACACAGGTTACAACTTAAAAATCAGAACAACCGAAGCAACACAAATTAAAAAAAGAGTTGAAAATAAAAACAGCGCATACTTCGAACTTAGAAACGTTGTTCCTGCAGACGATATCGACACAATCTATAACGATGTTTCAGACTTAGACGGCGTTATAATCCAACAAATTGATAAATCTAAAATCAGAATTTATGTAAACGGTTTAGGAGCAGCAAAAACAAGAGCAACTGTTGAAACTCCTGCAAACATAATCAAAGATACAAAAGAAATAATCGTAGGCGCACCAAGAAGCAAATATTCACCTGTTAATTATGAAAATATTGAAGAAAGCAATTGGGAAGATAACGAATTTACATTTGCAAATGTTGTAAATTCAACCTCTGAAGCACTAAATAACATGAATATAGACTTTATGCTTGTTTTAAGCGTTGCTGTTATCCTTATCTCGCTTGCAGGGCTCAAAAAAGCATTCTCCAACAAAATGGATATGCAAAATGAAGCAATCGGAATTAAAGCCGCAAAAAGAGCCCAAGAAGGCTTAAGTGCCATTCCTATGCCACAAAGTGACCTGCTTCGAGAATTGAAAGAAAGCGAAATCTCAACTCTAAACACAACTTACACTAAACCAAACGCAGCAACACAAAACTATGCACTAAATTCATACAACAAAGCGCAAAATAAAAATCCTTATGTTAACAATGTAAGAAAAGGCACAACCTTAAATCAACCTCAAAGAAAAGTGTCCAGCCCTATGACACCTGAAAGACCAAAATATTCGGCACCAAAGAAAAGTGTTGCAAGCCAATACAAAAATATGCAAAATTTAGCCACAACAAATGCAATTAAAAAAGCTGATACAAAGTCAAATGTTAATATGGACAACCTAAAATTCCTCGAATCCGTTACTCAAATATATGAAAAAAGCGGAAGAAAAGATCTTGCACAAGGAATTAAATCAAATTTAAGCAAATCAAAAGTTGCAATTTAAGTTTCTAATCTAAATAAAATCATACTCAACCAATTGGTCATTCTGACCAATTTTTTTTACGGATTTTGCGTAGGCTGTAGCGAAGCGAAATGCCGAAGTAGCGAGGGCAGTATTGACGACAAACGAAGTGCAGGAAATATCTGCCCGAGTGAAGCAAAATCCAAGACAGCGGATTTTCGGTAGGGCGAATACGAAGTGTAGCCCGCAAGAGCAAATAGCTCTATGGAGTGGAAAAATCTTGGAAAAGATTTTGAAACGGAATACTAGAGCTATGCAAGCCCGAAAATCCAAGAAGCGAACGCAACTCGAATTTAGCAAGCAAGCTTTGGTGTGCGAGCACACGCAGGGCAAACGAGGAGTTTGGCGGGCTTGTGCAAAACCGTACCCCAAACGTAGCCCGCAGGTCAAACAATGCCTAACATAACCCCTACCCCAAAAGCATTATTTCTGATGTTTTTGTTTAGCTTGTTTCAAATAATGCCGAAAACACCAGTATAGACCTTTAATTAGTCACCACTATTAGATAACCGTATCAAGTACTTCCAAAACCACTAATAGTGTATTAAATGACAATTAAGGTTCATTCGGAAAACTTAATACTCATAAATAACCTGACAAAAACAAGTGACAGGCTGGCAAC
>JAFVOZ010000087.1 GCA_017505585.1 bacterium | reverse complement strand
TGCGGTTTTATCTCGGTATATGCTTTACCTTCCGTGCCTACATAATCTTCAATTTTAACAACAACTTTTTTATCTAATTTTCTTACCAAAAACATTAAATAAGCCGTTGCGAACATAAAAACAACACCAATTACAAAAGCAATTGCCAAGGTTAACCACATCTTAAGAGCAACTTGCCTTAACAGAACCAAGCCCATCCAGCCGAAACCCATAAAGAAAGCAAGAATCGTTTGAACAGATAAAAAGCTAAAAGACGAATCTGTTTCCGAAAAAGAATCAAAATCCGCTTCAACTTCACAATCTCCGCCAACAATCAGAAAAACAACCGTTTTCAAGATGAACACTATTGTTGAAAAAAGTGCTAAAAACCAAAACAACTGCTCGAGATTAAAATGGGGCATATCGAACTTCCTTTCTTAATAATTTTTAATTTTAGCATTTTTATCAATATTTAGCAACAAAAAGTCCAAAAAGTGTTGTTTTTTCTGGACAAACAATAAGCGCATTACTTAAATCTGCAAAAGTTTTATAACGAAATAATTTATGCTATAATTCCTCTATGGTAGTAAAAATCACATCTGCAACAGTTGTTGGGCTGGAAACGTATAAAATTGAAACCGAAATTGATACAGTTAATTCAATTCCGCAAATCTCAATCGTAGGTTTACCCGATGCTGCAGTAAGCGAAGCAAAAGAGCGCATTAAACTTGCAATTAAAAACTCAGGCTACCATTTCCCGCAAACAAAAGTGGTAATAAACCTTGCGCCTGCTGACCTTAAAAAAGAAGGTACGGGGCTTGACCTTGCAATGGCAGTCGGTATTCTTTTGAAAGAAGGCGTTTTTGAAGCAGAATGCAAAGACATTGCATTTCTTGGCGAACTTTCACTTGACGGCAATCTTCGCCCCATAAATGGTACGCTTGCAATTGTTTCTTCGCTTCATAGTTTTGGAATTAAAAAAGTAATTTTACCGTACGAAAACCTGCTTGAAGCAAGCTTTGTAGATAGTATTGAAGTTTTAGGCGCAAAAAACTTAAAAGAAGTTGTTAATTATTTGCAAGAAGGTAGGCCTCTTGCCACAAAGAAAAACAACATTGAAGATTTCTTAAATGCTAAAGAAGAATTTGAATTTGATTTTTCAAATGTTAAAGGACAAGTACTTGCAAAGAAAGCTCTTGAAATCGCAGCAGCAGGCGGACACAATATTTTGATGTCCGGAAGCCCGGGAAGCGGAAAAACACTTCTTGCAAAACCATTTCCCTCAATTCTCCCGCCGCTTACTAAAGAAGAAGCAGTTGAACTTACAAAAATTTATTCTATCGCAGGGCTTTTAGATAATTCCAAACCATTAGTATCCTCTCGCCCGTTTCGCTCTCCACACCATAGCGCAAGCGGGGTCGGCATAATTGGTGGCGGTTCAACTCCAAAACCTGGAGAAATCACCCTTGCGCACCGTGGCGTATTATTTTTAGATGAAATGGTAGAATTTCCTCGCGCCGTGCTTGAAGTTTTAAGGCAACCTTTGGAAGATGGCGATGTTACAATTTCCCGCGCACAAGGAAGTGTTAAATACCCCGCAAATTTCATTCTTTTGGGCGCAATGAATCCTTGCCCTTGCGGATATTTTGGGGACTCTAAAAAAAGATGCACCTGCTCAGAGTTCCAGATAAAAAGATACAAAGGAAAACTCTCGGGCCCGCTTCTTGATAGAATTGACCTTCAAATTGATGTTGCAAGGCTAACCGAAGAAGAGCTCACAAATATCAAAGAAGAAAGAGAAACCTCGGATGAAATCCGTGTTCGCGTTATTGCCGCAAGAAAAATACAAAAAGATAGGTATCAAGGCACTGCAATCCACACAAATTCTGAACTCAGCGCAAAATATATAAATAAATTCTGCAATATTGATGAAGCTTCAAAACAAATGTTAAAAGGCGCAATTTCAAAATTTAATCTTTCCGGAAGGGCGTATGACAGAATTTTAAAAATATCAAGAACAATAGCAGACCTTGAAGGCGCGAAAGATATAAATACCGCCCACATTGCGCAAGCTTTGCAATTTAGAAGTTTAACTTAAATTTGATATTCATTTTATATATTTTTTATTGGACTTTTCCGTTTTTATCCTTAAATTAGAGGATAATTTGCGATTTTATTAAATTTTTCCGACTTTTTATCGTTAGATTCGATAAGGGAGAAAGTATGTTTAGTCCAAATATTCAAAATTATATAGATAACAGCGGAAGAGCAAACGCACTTGCAAGGGTTAAGCAGCTTTCTGCGCGCATAAGTTACACTGAACAAGCAGAAGCAGACAATAAAGCAAAAGGTGTTCAAGGCAATTTTGCAGATGTTTTAAACAAAACAATGATTGAAGAAATCAAAACACCAAGCGGGAAGAATCCCTTTTCGCTTGATTTACCGCCCGTATTAGAAAACACAAAATTCGGTCAAATGATAACATCCGGCGCAACGTTAGATAAAATTGAAGCCGCAAGCAAACCTGCAGAAATACAAAAAATAAGCGCAATTCCAAGCAACATAAATATATCAAGCACGAACGGAAATTACACAAAAGCACAAATCCTGGGGCTTATCGAAAAAATCTCGAACAAATACGGCGTTGACGAAAAACTTGTTCAGGCAGTTATCAAACAAGAAAGCGGGTATAACCCAAAGGCAAAGTCGCACGCAGGCGCACTCGGGTTAATGCAGTTAATGCCTGCAACCGCCAAATCTTTAGGCGTTAAAGACCCAATGAACCCTGCTCAAAACATCGAAGGCGGAGTTAAATATTTAAAAAATATGCTTGAAGAATTTAACGGGAACACAATTTTGGCACTTGCCGCCTATAATGCAGGTCCAAATGCAGTAAAAAAATATGGCACCGTGCCACCTTATAAAGAAACACAAAACTATGTAAAATCAATTTTAAAAAATTACTTATAGAAAGGTAAAATATGAGCTTTACACCAAGAATAAATTTAGATATCGTAGGCAAAACTTCAAATTTTATATCTGAAATGCAAATTGATAACACAACAGGTATAAAAAAAGGCGAATTTAAAGAAGTATTGGGCGGACTTGTTCAAGGGCTAAACAAAGAAATTGAAGCGCCTGACGCCGTTATGAAAGATGTAATTTCAGGCAGTGCAGACATTCACGACGTTATGGCGGCCATTGCAAAATCAGATATTCAAGTTTCAATGGCAACAACTGCAACATCAAAAATACTCCAAGCGTATGAAAAAGTAATGAATATACAAATTTAGCCGTTATGTAGTATAATAAATGTGGGGATTTTAATTAAGAAAAATGGATTTTCAAGCGTTACTAAAAGATAAAAGAATTGTGTTCGGTGCAATAGCTGGGGTTGTTGTAATTCTTGCGCTTGTGCTTGTTCTTGTTGTAACCTCTGCAGCGGGTGGCGGAAAATCCAAAAACAAAACTAAAGCAGTTGATGAAGCTGTTATAAAAGAAACTCTCGATCTTTTCACAACCGAAAAAATCGGTCAAGCACTTGAAGTTCAAGCATTACTTGCCCGCGAAGGCATTAAAGCGAAAAGAAGAGCTGACGGTATGAAATCCGTTATGTATCTTGAAAATTACACGATGTCAGAAAGAGACAGAGCGCTACTTGCAATCGTTAAAAGCGGTTTGATTGATGAGCATATCGGGCTTGAAATTTTTGACAAAGGTGATTTCACATCAACAAAAGAAGATAAAAAAATCAGACTGGCACGAGCTATAAACGGCGAACTTGCAAGATTAATCAGAAAAATCCCGCCTGTTGAAAACGCTCAAGTTTTCATTTCAATTCCTGAACAAACAATGTTCGCAACACAGCAAAAACCAATCACAGCAACGGTTCAACTTGTTGTTCCTGCAGGTGAAAGTCTTGATAATATGAAAATAAAAGCAATCACAAACTTGCTTTTAGGTGCCGTACACAATCTAAAATCAGAAAATATTGCAATTACGGATACAAACGGAAACACTTACAACAGTATTATCGATGCCTCAAATGATGCGCTTGCAAAATTGCAAGAAAACGACAGATATATGCAGGCAAAAGTTTCAGCACAACTTGATAGACTTGTTGGCAAAGGAAATTATGTTGTAACCGTTTCAACTTTCTTAACGCAAGCTCCGATTGAAAAATCAAGCATAATTTACGACCCGAATTCCAAAACGTCGGTTTCAGAGCAAGATTTCAGCGAAAAAATGGGCGATAGTGCATCAGATAGCAGAAACGGCAGCCCTGTTAGCACATATCTTCCCTATGGTACAGTAGGAACACCTGGCGGTGGCGCTGCATATCAAGATAAAAACTACACAAGGAGTGCAAGCGAAACTCAATATGGCGTAAGCAAAACTCACATTAATGAATATCAAAAAGCTGGTGTTATTGAAGAAATTTCAATTGCAGTTTCAATTGAGCACGCAAAAATTCCTTCATCTGTTTCTTATGAAGACTTAAAAGAGCTTATAGCGCACGCTGCAAGCCCAAAAGTAAATCCTGAAAATGTATCGATTGCATTTATTGACCCTGATCCTGATATTTTAGCACCTGATGAAATCAACAAATTGCCAAAACCTGAAGAAAGCGGAAACCCTTGGTGGGTAGTTGGTTTAGTTCTTCTTGCAGGTCTTGGGTTCGGTCTTAACCATATAGCGAAAAAAGTAAGAATTGAAACTCGCAAACAAGAAGAAGAAATGTACTTACTTAAAGAAAAAGCTCAAGAACAAGAAAAACAACTGCAAGATGTAAACATCAAAGCAACAGAGCTTATTCAAAGACAAGCGCAAATGGCGCAAAATTTAATTGAACAACAAAGAGTTCAAAACCTTCAAATCCAACAAATACAACAACAAAACACCGTACTGCAACAGCAACAATACAGTGCGCAAAATCCAATTGAAACAACTAAAAACTCAGCTGAAAATTTATTCGAAAATTTAGATGAATTAAGTTTAGATTTTGACGAAATGGATGAAGATGAAGCAGTGCAAAAATTACAAAGCTGGATAGATAATTAATATGTCAGAAACAGAAGAAAATGTAGCAGAAAACATAATGGAGAATGTAGAGGAATTTAACCCGCAGGAGTTTGCCGAAAACCTATCAACTCAAGCTGCAGAAATCATTCCCGAAGAAATAAGCGATGAAGACAAAGAATTCATCAGAATGGTTATCCATAAATTCTGTTTTCTAGCAGGCGACGCCATTATCAAAGACGAAAACATTAACTTTGATGCAGCTCAAGCTTCGCTTGTTGCTCAATTTATCGGCGAATGGACATTTCACAAATCAATCGACCTTGCTCGCGCAGGCATAGACATCAATTTAAGAGAAGGAATACTTCAAAAAATAGCGTTTACAATTTTTGAAATTGCAAAGCAAGCAATTATGAAAAACCTTCCGCAAGACCAACTTATTCCTCTTGTGGAGCACCATGTTGATAAAAGCTATAAAGCAGCTCTTGAAGATTTGAAAAACCGCAACGTAATATCTGAAGAATTAATGCAAAATGCGGAATCGCAATCAAATGTTGACAGTATGGTGGCAGCAGAAGAGCACCCTGTCATTTCACAGATGAGCGACAGAAAACTTTTAAAACTTGCTTCGGTTGCGCTTATATTAAAAAACTTAAACGAAAACAAAAAGCAAACCATGCTTTCCAAATTCAACGATGCGGAAGCGCAAATTTTAAATGATTACCTAAAAATGGAAGATTTGGAAGGAAAAGTGGATGTTAATATCACGTCAAAATGTATAAGCGAAGTTAAAGCAATTTTGCCTACTCCGAAATTCATCTCAGGAGCAAGATATATCCACAAACTACACAAACTCATTCCGATGACAAATATAACATTTGTTAAAGCTATGATAGAAACAGAAAGACCTCTTATCGGTCAATTAATAAAAAGTGCCGCAAAAAATGAAGAAGTGGAAATTTCGTCAGGAATTGCGGGTGCATTATTTAACTATATTCAACAAAAAGCGACATGATAATTAAGAAAAAAAATAACCAAATAAAACAAAGCGAAAACTCTCCTGCAGTTAAAAATGAAGCAAAGGAAGAGAAAACACTTAGCCTGAAAGAAGCTCAAGCTCAAGAAATTCCTGAGGAAGATTTTTCAACTCTCGATTTCAAAGAAAGAGACGAAAGACGCAGAGGGGACAGAAGAAGGGGTTACAGAAGAATTGATGAAAGAACTCTTGTTTCTCGTGCTCAAGAAGAAGCAGAAAATATCAAGGCACTTGCTTCAAGAGAAGGCTATAAATCCGGCATGCAAGAAGCAGCAGATGATATCATAAACCTTAAAGCCGCAATCAAAGAGTTTCTTGAATATAAAAACGTGATGTATGAAAAAATCTCTCAAGATATTCTTGAACTCTCGGTTGAAGTTGCCAAAAGAATTATGAAAAAAGAAGTTGAATTAGGAAACGACGTTCTAAAAAACATTGTTCTTGGCGTGTTTGACGAAATAGACCTTGGAGATTCCAAAATAACAGTTACGCTCAATTCAAAAGATGTTAAATTATTCCGCGAAACAATGCCTGAAATTCTTGAAACCAAAGCAGAAAACGTTAAAATTACCTTAATTTCAAACGACGAAATTGAAGAAGGAAGCTGCAAGGTAACAACAAATAATGGTGTTATTGACGCAAGCTTTAGCACTCAACTACAACTTGTTTCTCAAGCTTTTCGCACAATCAACCCTTAATATTTAATTTTTCGATACAAATAATTGTAATTAATAGTTTTTTATTATATGCTTGAATTATTATTTACACTAGTTAATTGGTTGGAAAGTTATGTACACAAACGATATGTTTACGATTGATTTAACGGGTTGTTTCACTTCAAGCGAAATAATCACAAATGTTTCTTTGGCATTAGAATTGCCAAACGCAAGAGATAAAAGAATAAACCTCAAATTTAAAGAAATGGTTTTAAACCAATCTCAACTTTTGAGTATTAAAAGTCTTATTACAAGCTATGGTTCACAATTAAACTCCATTGAAACAACATCATCTGAAATGAAATCAATTTGCGATTCATTAAATATCAGATGCATTTTCATGGGAGAAATTCGCCCTGTGGAAACTGACACAATTTCTGAATTTAGCGCACCTAAAGTTGAAGAGCCAAAAGTTGAACAAGAAGCGCCAAAAGAAGTGTTTAACATTGCAAACAATTTCCCTCAAGAAGAATTAGAAGAAGTAATTCCGCCTGTTCAAGAAATGGTTAAAGAAGAATTGAAAGAAATTTTCTCTATACCTGAGGCAAAAGAGGAAAGCAAAGTTGAAGATATAAACATTGAAGAAGCAATTATGAAAAGCGCTCAAGTAGCATACGATGCTGCAACAGAAAAAACAGAAGAAGAAAAACTCGCTCAAAGCGAAGCGATTGAATATATCTTCTCTGAAATTCCGAAAGAAACACCCGCAAGACTCGAAGCTAAAGCGTATGCTTTCGAAGACGATATGCCTGCTTACACAAAAGCTCAAGAGGATGAATCAGAAGGCGAAGCTTATAATTTCTATGAAGCACCAACTGACGAACCTGTTGTTGCAACTTCGACTCAAACAATCTATGTAACCCAAACACTCAGAAGCGGACAAGTTATTGAATATGACGGCAACATCGTAATTATTGGCGATTGCCACCCTGGAAGCGAAATTAAAGCAACAGGTGACATTACTGTTTGGGGTGTGCTCGGCTCAATTGCTCACGCTGGCATAAAAGGCAACAGAGATGCAAAAATCAGAGCCCTCAAATTGAATGCAGTTCAATTAAGAATTGCGGACACATATTCAAGAAGACCGGACGGAACAAACATTCCATACATCATAAAATCAACAACTTGCACACCTGAAGAAGCAAGATTAACAGAAGACGGCATCATTTTATACAAATTAAACTAAGGGACTAACTATGACTGAAAATTTTGAAAATCAAAAAAATGACGATATTCAAGAAATGACAGAAGAAAAGCACGAATGCGAATGTGGCGGCGAATGCGAATGTCACGGTGAAGGCGGAGAGTGCAAATGTCACGAAGAAGGTGAAGAATGCACATGCGGTAGCGAATGCTCTTGCCACAATGAAGAAAACAAAGAATGTGACGATTGCGAATGCGACGACGAACACTGCAAATGCGCAGGCGAACACTGCGAATGCGAAGAAAATGCTGAAGAAGAATCTGAGGAAGAATCCGAATCTGAAGAAGAAATAAAAGAGGAAACTACCGAAGAAAAAGTGGAAGAAGTTGCTGAAGCCCCAAAAAAACCCGCAAAAAAGGTTAAAAAAGAAACAAAAAAAGAAGTTCAACCTGAAGGCAAAGGAAAAGTTATAGTTATCACAAGCGGAAAAGGCGGTGTAGGCAAAACAACAACATCAGCTAACATCGGCACAGCTCTTGCAAAATTGGGCAACAAAATTGTAGTTATCGACACAGACATCGGGCTTCGCAACCTTGATTTGCTCTTGGGCCTTGAAAATAGAATTGTGTATACAATTGTTGATGTTGTTGAAAAAAGATGTAAGCTAAAACAAGCACTTGTAAAAGATAAAGCTAATCCAAACTTATGTTTGCTTGCAGCAGCTCAAACAAGAGATAAATCAGCTCTAAACGCAGAACAATTACTTGAAATTTGTGCAGATCTCAAGCGTGATTTCGACTACGTTTTAATCGATTGCCCCGCAGGCATTGAACAAGGTTTCCAAAATGCCGTTGCAGGCGCAAGTGAAGCAATCATCGTAACAACTCCCGAAATGAGTGCCGTGCGTGACGCTGATAGAATTATCGGGCTTTTAGAATCAAAAGAAGATGTAAAAAATTACAAGCTTCTTGTAAATAGAGTTCGTCCAAATATGATTAAATCAAACGAAATGATGAGCGTCGACGATGTTGTTAGCATCTTGTCAGCAGAACTTATCGGCATAATTCCTGAAGATACAGGTATCATTACATCAACAAACAAAGGTGAACCAATTGTAAATAACGAAAAGTCCCTTGCGGGCCAAGCATATTTCAATGTTGCAAGAAGAATTTTGGGCGAAGATATTCCTTGGCTTGACATTGATCAACCAAAGACAATAGTTGGAAAAATCAAAAAATTCTTCCAAAAGAAAGTGCAGGGCTAAAATATGAAAGATGGAATGAAGGATATTTTTACGGAACTTTATAATAAAGTTATGAGCTTCTTTATTCAACAAGAAGAAGTTGATCCTACTAAAAATTTGGCGATCAACAGGCTTAAAACCGTTTTAATGCAAGATAGAGTAGGTTTTTCCGAACGTGCAATTCAATCAATGAAAGAAGAAATGCTTGAATGTATTGCAAAATATATGGAAATTGATGAAGATAGCTTCAATCTTCAAATTGATGCAAACGAAAATGCAACTATTTTGAATTTAAGCATTCCTGTGCTCCGTGCTCGTGATGACGAAGAAATCGATGCTATCGTAAAACAAAAAGAAGAAAGAACCCAAATCAAAGCAGAGGAAATTGTTCTTGAACTTGAAGAAATGATTAAAGACAGAGCAAAATCTCTTGCGAAGAAAATCGCTGAAGAAGGCGAAGAAATTCTTGAGGAATTATCAGAAGATGACGAAAATCAAGAAGAAGATACTGAAAGAAGCGAGCTTGAAGAAAAAGTTGAAGAAAAAATAAAAGAAAAAATTGAAGCCGCAAAAGAAGAAGCAGAAGATTTCGAAGACGAAGAACCAGAAGATTCAGAAAATAATGAAGAAGAAGTAGTAGAAGAAGAAATTAAAGAAGCATACGCGGCTTCAGAAGAAACAGAAACAAAAGAAGAAAAAACACCAAAAGCTAAAAAATCAAAATCCAAAGAGGAATAAAATGCAAGAAATTAAAGATAAAATCAGAAACATTAAAGACTTTCCAAAAAAAGGTATTGTTTTTAGAGATATCACAACTGCAATTAAAGATGCAGAAACAATGAAAAAAATTATTGACTATTTTGTTGAAAAATTTAAAGACCAAAAAATTGACTATGTAGCAGGCCCTGAAAGTCGCGGTTTTATTTTTGGTATGCCGGTTGCATATCAGCTTGGTTGTGGTTTTATTCCAATTAGAAAACCTGGAAAATTGCCTGCCGAAACAATTAGTATCGAATATGATTTAGAATACGGCACAGATAAAATCGAAATGCACAAAGACGCGATCGAACCGGGTTCGAGAGTTCTTCTTATGGACGATCTTCTTGCAACAGGCGGAACTGCAGCGGCTTGCGTTGATTTAATTAATAGCGTTGGCAAAGTTGTTGGCGCAGGCTTTATGATTGAGCTTGTGGGATTGGGCGGAATGGAAAAGCTCCCTTCTGATATCCAAATTGAAACAATGGTTAAATTCGATGAGAATTAATAAATATATCGCACTTTCATCAGATTATTCAAGAAGAAAAGCTGATGAGCTTGTGACAAGTGGCGCCGTTACAGTGAATGGAGAAACCATTACTCAACTTGGTTGGGAAATAAGAAAAAGAGATATCGTTAAAGTAAACGGAAAAACCATTCGCCCGCCAAAAGAGTTTGAGTATTGGAGATTTTATAAACCCGCAGGATACATAACAACAAAATCTGACGAAAAAGGCAGAAAAACAATTTATGACATTTTGCCTGATGAAGTGAAGCACTTAAAAGCAATCGGCAGGTTAGATAAAGAAAGTACAGGACTTATAATCCTCACAAACGACGGAGATTTAATCAATAAACTTGCGCACCCGTCGGTTAAAATTCCAAAAAAATATAGAGTCACAACGGATGGCGACATCAAAATTGAACATCTTCAAGAATTCGCAAAAGGCATCAAACTTGAAGGAAAACTCGCTTGGTGTGATTCCGAGATTTTAGAAAAAAATAAAGGCATAACAACGCTTGAAATCACTTTATATCAAGGCTTAAACAGGCAAATTAGAAAAATGTTTGCGCATTTTGGCTTCAAAGTTCTCTCTCTTAAAAGAATAAGTCACGCAACAATAACGCTTACAGGCTTAAAACGTGGTGATTGCAAAGTAATCAAACCAAAACAAATCAAAATGCTTAAGAATTATATTGAAAAATTAAGCAAAGTTTAAACGTGTTTTTTATATCAACCAACATTCTTTAACACGCATTCTCCCCCAAAAAACCGATTTTTAATTTTTTGGTGCAATTTTTGTATGGGAATTCCGATGCAATATCTGAGGGCGAAGTGTGCCCATAAGTTTATTACTCCCCAATTTAAAGAAAGGTCGTGCAGCAAGAAAAACAAACAATTTAAAGGGTGAAAACCCTTGCGCATAGCGCAAAGAGCAATTTCTTACAAGTTGAAGACAATAAAATGACAATAAAGGTTAATTCAGACAACTTAATATTTTTGAATAACCTGAACTCGGCAAGTGACAGGCTGGCAACGGCTATGTCCAGATTATCAACAGGCGCGAGAATACAATACGCAGGAGATGACGCTGCAGGCT
>JAFVOZ010000086.1 GCA_017505585.1 bacterium | reverse complement strand
TTTATAATATTAAATTCATCCGATGAATATTTCTTGCCAAAGATATTTTCTGATTACCTTGCAAGGAAACTATCATACAAGGAAAAAATAAGTTTATATTCAGTTATTTTATCCGCCCTTGAAACAGAACTTACAAAAAGTCCAAAGCATAGGCTCATTAGGCTTTCAAGGGAAACAATGAGAAAAATTATCGAAGGAATAAAACAAGTTTCTCCGCCAATTATTTCATCAAGTGTAAAAATAAATTCAAATTTTTCATATCTTGGAATTGGCGCAAAAGATATAGCCAAAAAGCAAAATGTACAAAAAGGCAGCATGTTTGATGTGGCAATGGAAAAAAATGAAGAAGAGGATGAAGAAGATCTAAGCATTCCCGCACTTTTAGAGGAAGCGCAGGAAAATGTGGATAAATTCAAATACGATAATGCAATAAACATGATAAAAGAGGTTTATTACCACATTACAGATGAAGAAAAAATTCAGCAAGCTAATTCAATTTTAGCACTGGCACATGAAAAAATGGGCAATAAAGCTGAGGCTATAAAATATTTGAGAAACAATTTAAAATATGAAAAAAAATCAAACTCGAACACAAAATATAAAACAATGCTAAAAATAGGTTTGATTTCAAAAGGTGCGTTTGATTATGAAGGTGCAAAAGAAATTTATTCCGAAGTTGCAAACGATTTCAATGCGCCAACCCCTGCAAGATTTATTTCAAAATTTCAACTCTTTGATTTGTATGAACTTGAAGGAGCGGATGTTAATCTTCTTGAAAAATATTCAGAGTTATATATAGAGATTAAAGAAAGCAAATTTGCTGCTGATTTCAGCTCGCGATGCGCATACAAAATTGCAAGTTTATATGATAACAAAGGAGAAATCGAAAATGCGCAGAGGTATTACGAAATTACCATAAGCTCCGCGCGAGAAACAAAGGATAAGAACTATTCAGGATATTCTTGTCTTGCGCTTGCCGACATTTATGAGGCAAAAGGCGAAGATGTTAAATCAAAATTTTATTTGGCGCAAGCGATAGATAAATTAAGAGAATCAAAAAATTACGATGAACTCTTTGAAATATACAGAAAATTGGCTAATTACTTTGAATACAGAAACAAAGAAAAATCGTTCGAATATTTGAACCTTGCACTTGAAGCCTCAAAAAATACACATGACGCGTTCAAAGAAACTCTTGCGCTTGTTGATTTGGGGGATTATTACTACAACACAGGTGCAAACAATATGGCACTTAGAAACTTTTTGGAAGCAAAAAAACTTCTTGGAAGCGAAGAAGACGCAAATGCAGAAAAAATTAATTCAAGAATTGAAGACATGCAACACAAAATGACACAGGAAGAGTTTTTGAACATTGTTTCAGAGTACTAAATTATGAAAAAAGAGCAATTTGAATACATAAAAAAATATTTTAACATTGAATTAAGCGATGAAAATTTTGAAAAACTTACTTTGTTTTACGATGAATTTCAAAAGTATTCATCCGTTACAAACCTTATGAGCAAAGGCGATTTGGCACTTTTGTTTGAAAAACATATCTTTGATTCTTTTGGAATTTTAAAGTGCGAGGGATTTGATTATAGCTCAAATTTAAAAGTGTTGGATATAGGAACAGGTGGCGGACTTCCTGCAATTCCGCTTGCGATTTGTTTTCCGAATTTAAAAATTTACGCACTGGACAGCGTTTCAAGAAAAATTAATTTTATTTCTGAATTTAAAGAAAAAGCCGGACTTGAAAATCTGGAAGCGATTTGGGCAAGGGCAGAAAATTTAAAGCCATTAGGAGTGGATTTAATTATTTCGCGCGCAGTCGGCACAATGAAATATATAGTTAAAAATTCAAAAAAACATTTAAATAAAGATGGCAAGTTTATTTTCTATAAAGGTACAAAAGAGGTGCTTGAGGCAGAAATAAAAGAACTTTGCGCAACGGATAAAAAATTTACAAAAATTACCCCAAAAATTTATGCCTATGAACTTCCGACCGAAGAACATCACCAAAGACATATTGTTGAGTTTTAAAATAGGAAGCACCCCAAGAGGGGTGCATTTTAAGTCCAAGAGAAGAACATTTATCGGACTTAATTATTCAAACATATCAATTCTCCTTTGGTGCCTTTCGCCTTCATAATCGGCGTTTAAAAAGGCTTCAATGATTTCAAAGGCGAGTTCAGAACCTAAAACCCTTTCTCCAAGCGTTAGAACATTTGCGTTATTATGAGCGCGGGACATCTTGGCACTGAACGTGTTTTCAGGGGTCACCGCTCTAATTCCCTTAATTTTATTTGCGCAAATTGCCATTCCAAGTCCTGTTCCGCAAACCAAAATTCCAAAGTCAGCACGTTTTTCAAGAACCTCTGCACAAACTTTTTTGGCATAAACAGGATAATCAACGCTCTCTGCCGAATTTGTACCAAAATCAGCAACGAGATAGCCGCGCGCTGTTAAGTAAGCCTCAATTTTTTCTTTAAGCCTGAATCCGCCGTGGTCAGAACCTAATGCAATTTTTAAATCTTTCTTAACCATAATTTTAGCTTTTTTATTATATATTTTTTTTCACGGTTAGTAAACATTTTTTTTATTTTTAATATATAATTTTTGTATGATTAAAGATTATTTTATTGGGATTACAAAAGCTGCGATTGATAAAGCGGTTGCCGACAGAAAACTCGGCGAAATGACAGAATTTGACGGTATTTTAATTTGCGAAAAACCAAAAAACATTGAATTTGGAGATTTTGCAATTAACGTGTCGTCGCTTGCAAGAAGTGCCAAAATGGCACCACCTTTGATTGGCAAAGAAATTATAAACTATATTGAACAAAATAATTTCGAAGTTTCCCTTGCGGGCGGTTTTATAAACTTTAAAGTAGGAAACGCTTTCTTAAATGGCATTTTGGCTGATATTGCAAATAAAAAAGAAAACTACGGCAGACAAAACATCGGCGAAGGCAAAAAAGTTAATTTAGAATACGTAAGCGCAAACCCAACAGGACCTTTCCACATCGGGCACGGCAGATGGGCTGCGGTTGGTTCTTCTCTTGCAGAATCAATGAAATTTGCAGGATATGATGTTTTCCAAGAATTTTACATTAATGATGCCGGAAATCAAATTCAAAAACTTGGCAAGTCACTTGAGCTTCGTGTTCGTGAACAAAAAGGCGAAACAATTGAAATGCCTGAAGATAGCTATCGCGGCGATTATTTAATTGAAACAGCTAAAGAATACATAAAAGAAAATTCAACTGAAAATTATGCAGATTATGCTAAGCGCAAAATGCTTGAAAATCAAAAAGAGCTTCTTGAAAAATTTGGCGTTCATTTTGATTTATTTTTCTCAGAATTATCTTTGTATGCAAATAATGAAGTTGAAGAAGCAATCAAAGCGCTTGAGCCTTATATGTTCGAGCAAGACGGCGCCATTTGGTTTAAAACAACTCAATTTGGCGACGACCAAGATAGGGTTATCAAAAAAGCAGACGGAAACAACACATATCTGACTGCAGACATTGCATATCACATGAATAAATTAAAAAGATGCGATGAAATGATTAACATTTGGGGTGCAGACCACCACGGTTATATTCCAAGAATTAAAGCGGCAATTCAGGCTCTTGGCGGAAACCCTGATGCACTAACCGTTATTTTAGGGCAACTTGTGAATATTGTTCAAGACGGTATGGCTGTTCGTATGGGCAAAAGAAAAACAATGGTAACGCTTGACGATTTAATCGAAGAAGTTGGTGTTGACGGTGTTCGTTTTTGGATGTTAATGCGCTCAACGGATACAACTCTTGATTTCGATGTTGACCTTGCAAAAAGTCAAAGCGATAAAAACCCTGTGTTCTATGTTCAATACGCTCACGCAAGATGTGCTTCAATTTTAAGAAGAGCAACTGATATTAGAATTGACACAGTGGACAAAAAAGAATTACCGCCACACCTTAGTCAATCTGAATTTGTGAATGCCAAAAGAGCGGGTGACATAAACCTTGCAAATATTGATGCAAAATCTGCACTATATTTGAAAAAGTTGGTTTTAAAACTCGAAGAATTTAACGAAATTATAGCTTCAGTTGCAAAAAATAAGGCACCATATTTGCTTTGCAAGTATGCGCTAGAACTTGCTGGAGATTTCCACCAATTCTATAATTTCACACGAGTTTTATCAGATGACAAAGAAACAACAAAAGCAATGGTGTTTACAGTTGCGCAAACAAAAAATGTTATGGCAAATGTGCTTAAATTAATTGGCGTTTCAGCACCTGAAAAGATGTAATTTTACTTTAATCACAATCTAATCTAAACCATTTCTCTCAATTTCTTGATTTGGTCGCGAATTTGTATTGCTCGCTCAAAATCCAAAAGCTTGGCTGCTTTTGCCATATCTTTTTCAAGTTTATTTAAAAGTTTCGGCAGGTCTTTTCTTGAAATATTAAGCTCAGTCATCTCTTCTGCAATAATATCTTCAAGGTTTCTGTATGATGCAACAAGAGAGAGTAGATTATTTTCAATTTTCTTTTTGATTGTCTTTGGAGTGATATTATTTTGCTTATTATATTCTTCTTGAAGTGCTCTGCGCCTTTTTGTTTCATTAATTGCAAGCTCCATTGAGCCCGTGATTTTATCTGCATACATAATAACTCTGCCCGAAGCGTTGCGCGCGCATCTTCCAATTGTTTGAATAAGCGATGTATCACATCTTAAAAAACCTTCTTTATCAGCGTCCATAATTGCAACAAGAGATACTTCAGGGACATCAAGCCCTTCACGAAGAAGATTAACACCAACCAAAACATCAAAATTCCCAAGACGTAAATCTCTTAAAATTTCAACTCTTTCAATTGATTGAACCCCTGAGTGCAAATAGCGAACTTTAATTCCTTGCGTTAGCATGTAATCAGTCAAATCTTCTGCCATTTTTTTGGTGAGCGTGGTCACGAAAATTCTTGAAGATTTCTCTGTTTCTTTTTTAATTTCTCCAATTAAGTCTTGAACTTGACCCAGAGTTTTTCGAACTTCTATCACGGGGTCTAAAAGTCCGGTTGGGCGAATAATTTGCTCAACCACCTCGTTATTTGACTCAGCAAGTTCAAATTCAGCAGGGGTTGCCGAAACAAAAATTTTCTGACCGATTTTTGAATAAAACTCTTCAAATTTTAGTGGCCTGTTATCGATTGCGCAAGGCAGTCTAAAGCCATAGTCCACAAGAGTTTCTTTTCTTGATTTATCACCAAAATACATTCCGTTAAGCTGAGGAATAGTCACATGAGATTCATCAATTATGGTCAAAAAATCACCTTTGAAATAATCAAGCAAAGTTGCAGGGTGAGAACCTTTTGGCCTTCGCTCAATAATTCTTGAATAGTTTTCAATACCCGAGCAATAACCCATTTCTTTAATCATCTCAATATCGTAATTCACCCTCTGTTCAAGCCTTTGCGCCTCAATTAACTTATTTTTGGCATTCAAAATTGCAAGTTGCTCTTGAAGTTCTTTTCGAATTATCTTAATTGTACCTTCCAAGTCATCGTCATCTGACACATAATGAACTGCAGGGTAAATTGTAATTTCTGTTGGTGTTTCAATAATTTCAGATGTCACAGGGTCAATTCGAGTGATTTTTTCAACAATATCGTCAAAAAATGAAATTCGTGTAACGATTTTTTCGTAACTTGGCATAATTTCAACCATATCGCCACGCGCTCTAAATGTGGAACATTTAAGCTCTAAATCATTTCTTGTATATCGCGTTTGAATTAAATGACGCAGAAGGTCATCACGATCGCAAGTTCCGCCCACTTGAAGATTCATTGCGGATTTAAAATAATTTTCAGGCAATCCAAGCCCATAAATGCAACTTACGCTCGCAACCACAATAACATCGTTTCTTTCATATAGGCTTCGAGTAGTATTATGTCTTAATCTGTCAATTTCTTCATTTATTGAAGCTGATTTTTCAATATAGGTATCAGAGCGAGGAATATAGGCTTCAGGCTGGTAGTAATCGTAATAACTTATGAAATATTCAACCGCATTATTCGGAAAAAGTTCTTTAAATTCATTGTAGAGTTGCGCGGCAAGAGTTTTATTGTGCGCAATTACAAGAGTTGGTTTTTGAATTTGCTGAATAACGTTTGCAATTGTGTATGTTTTCCCTGAACCTGTAACACCCAACAAGACCTGGGAAGGAGCACCGGAATTAACACCTTCAACAAGTTCCGCTATTGCTTTTGGTTGGTCGCCTGAAGGTTTATAATCTGAAATTAATTGAAATTTATTGTCTTTCATATTCTATATTCTACCATTTATAACCATATTTTTACATTATTTCACAAATCGGGAAATTGCAGTATAATAGTAAAATGGCGAACTCTGAAGAAAAATTAATAATTAAGGGCGGAAGGTCACTTTGTGGAGAAGTGAGAATTTCAGGCGCCAAAAACGCAGTGCTGAAGCACATTGCGGCAGCTATTCTTGCAGCGGACGTCACAACAATTTACAATGTGCCTGAACTTACCGATGTTGCAATCATGCTTGAAGTTATCGGTCAGCTTGGCGCAAAAACTTCATACAACAAAGAAGAAAAATACGTAACAATTGACGCTTCAACCATTTCAAGCACGGTTGCAGATAAAACTTATGTTTCAAAAATGCGTGCTTCGTTTAACGTTTTGGGCGCACTCGTCGGCAGAATAGGCGAAGCCAAAGTTGCTCTCCCCGGCGGTTGCGCAATTGGCGAAAGAAGAGTTAATTTCCATATTAAAGGGATTGAAGCACTTGGCGCAAAATGTGAAATTAAAGACGGATACGTAATTGCAAAAGCCAAAAAGCTGACAGGTGCTGATATTTGCTTTGATATTCCATCCGTTGGTGCAACTGAAAATGTTATGTTTGCAGCAATTTTTGCAGAAGGAACAACAAGAATTCAAAACGCGGCGCAAGAACCAGAAATTGTTGACCTTGCAAACTTTTTAAAATCAATGGGTGCAAAAATTACCGGCGAAGGCACAAGTGAAATTGTAATTCAAGGCATTCAAAAGCACGTACTGCACGGAACATGCTACACAACAATTCCTGATAGAATTGAAGCAGGAACATATATTAGTGCGATTATTGCAACAAGAGGTAGTGGAATCATAAGAAATATTTTCCCAAGCCACTTGACAATCTATACAGGCAAACTTCTTGAAATGGGCGCAAAAATTAAACTGATTGACCCAAACACACTTCAAGTTTCTGCATCGAGAAGACTTGATGCACAAAATTTTATAACACAACCTTACCCAGGGTTTCCAACAGACCTTCAGGCATGTGCTATGATGTTGCTCGCAATTTCAAACGGTGTGAGCGTTATGACAGAAAGTTTGTATGAAAACCGTTTTATGCACGTTGAAGAACTTTGGAAAATGGGTGCAAATATAAGAATCAGCAAAAACCATGCAATCATAAAAGGTGTGGAAAAATATATGGGCGCAGAAGTGAAAGCAACAGACCTTAGAGCGGGTGGTGCACTTGTTGCAGCAGGGCTTGCAGCAGAAGGAGAAACAATTGTCACTAACTTACACCATATAGACAGAGGATATGAAAAATTTGTTGAAAAATTACAAATTTTAGGCGCAGATATAATAAGAACAGAGGTTAACTCTGGCGAATGTGAGGGTGAACATGTCGGAAAATTATAAAAGATGGTATGATTATGACCCAACTTTATTGAAGATAATTAATCTTTTGAGAGATTATCAAAGCGAGCTTCGTTCTCAAGCTGAAGTATTCCTTGAAAAAGTTGAAGAACAAGTTTCAAAAGAAGCGATAGACAGATTTTACGATATGGTGAAGCCGATTAACGGCAAAAGATGGTATGATAAAGACCCAGTTATTTCAAAAACCGTGGAATTACTAAGGGTTGTGCCTGCGCAGGTTCAACATATGGCTGCTGAAAATTTCATAAAAGCACTTCAGGAAAACGGCATTATTGTTGAAGACAAAACCGAGGAGACAAACAAGAATGTATAAAAAAATATTGACACTTGCGCTTTTTTCTGCGGTGTCATTTGGATTTTTAGCATCGGCTGACGCTAAAATGACAAAAGAAGCATTGCAATTATATTCATCTGCGCTCAAATTTGAAAATCAAAAAAGATACACGGATGCGCTCGACCTGCTTTTAAAAGCACTTCAAACATCTGATGAGGATATGGTTTTAAACACAAAAATTGCAGGTTTATATAGTGAACTTGGCGAATTTGATAAAGCCTTGGAATATTATCAAAAAACTTTAAAACTCAAACCTGATGATGCTTTTTTGTATATTTCCATCGGAAATATTTTGCAAATGCAACAAAAATATGATGAGGCACTTGAAGCATATGAACAAGCAAAAATTATTGCACCAAACTACAAATACAACCTTGCAAACATTGCAAACGTACAATTTTTGAGCGGAAAATATGATGAAGCAATTGAAAACTATAAAGTGTTCTTACAATATTACCCAGACAATAACAAAGCAAGGACAAACATTGCAAGCTCATATCTTCAAAAAAAAGATTACAAGCAAGCGCAAGAAGCATATTTAAAAGCACTTGAAGTGAATCCGGATGATTTTTCGGACTACGCGAGTATGGGGCTTGCATTTTTAAGGGATAAGAAATTCGAAGAAGCAAAAATATATTTAGAAAAAGCAATTTCAAATAATTCAAGCGATTATAGTTCTTGGGCAAACCTTGCAATGTCCCAAACTTATTCAGGAGAGCTTGACGCAGCATATCAAAATTTTCAAAAAGCATTTGAATTACAACCAAATATGCCGAATTTAAAATTTGATTACGCTTACTTACTTGCAAAACTTGGCAGAAACCAAGAAGCAATTGCAACATACAAAGAATATATTGACGCATTTCCAACCGAAGGAGATGCTTATATGAACCTCGCGATTATTTACATCAACCAAAATAATTTAGCAGAAGCGCAAAAAATTCTCGAAAAAGGGGTATCTTCTGCGCCTGAAAATGTTGGTGTTAAATTTGAGCTTGCAAAACTATATCATATTCAAGGCAAGCACTCGCAAAGTTTACCTTTGTACGATGAATTAATTGAAAAAGTGCCCGCAAACCTAAATTATAATTACAGCAAAGCACTTGCACTTCAAGGCTATGGAGATTACAAAGAAGCGCAAAGCACACTCAAAACGCTGTTAAATGAGGCAGCGGAAAACCTTAAAAAATACGATTTATCAAGAAAAATCATAAACGATACTTTATATTCAAGCTATGTTGCACAAGCAAAATCTCAAACTAAACAAAAAGATTATAAAAAAGCTCGTGCAACATATCAAAAAGCAATCAATATGAACCCTGAAGACACACAAGCATACAAAGGGCTTGCAAAAACGTATGAAGATATGGGTATGAAATCAAAAGTGGTTGAAAATTACGAAATTGCAATTCAGCTAAACTCGGAAGACCCTGAAACATTTGTTGAATACGGAGAAAGCTTAACAAATATGAATGACATCGAAGGTGGCAAGGCAGTTATTAAACACGCTCTCGAGCTTGATGAAAAATCTGCAACAGCATATATTGCACTTGCGGATAACGAACTGAAAGCCCAAAATTACGATGAAGCAATCAGAAATTACGAACTTGCACTTCAAATAATTAAAGATAGCGACGAATTATACATAAAAGCAGGAAATGCGTACAAACTCAGAGGGGATGAAGAAAGTGCGATGACAGCATATAAAAACGCTCTTTCAATTAACCCTATTAATCAAGATGCTTATTTTAACATCGGGATAATTCAGTATGATAGAGGCGAAATTGAAGCCGCACTTGAAAATTTTACAAATTCAGCTAAATATAAAAACGACTTCGCACTTTCTTATTACGGACAAGGGCTTTGTCTTGAAAAACTGAACAAAAAATCGGATGCAATATTCGCTTATGAAAAATTTGTTGAACTTGCGCCGGAAAATGCTCTTACAGGTGAAGTTAAGCAAAAAATTGATGTCCTATATGAAGAAATAATGAAATAATGCTTAAGAAATTATTTGTAGTACTGGTTATATTTTTGCTTCTGTCACCCGCATGGGCTTGGGGTGAGAAAAAATACAGAGTTGTTATGGATAACAAACCAATAACAAACGACTCTATGAAAAATCCAAAATATCATTTCAATGCAGGAAATAGGGTGTACTTTGGCGTTATCGCGAAGAAAAAATTTAAAGATGATGTTCTTCAATATCAAGTACTTCATCAGTCTGACAAAGTTCATTTAGGCGGAATAACAATTGTTTACTCTAAGCGTGATGCGCTTGAATATGAAGATTTTTACACAGATTATTTTATACCAAGAGGACCCGGAAAATATTTTTTACAGGTTTTCGAATTACACAATCTAAAAACACCAATTACGGGGGCGGATTTTAGATGTTATTAAAAGATTACGTATGGGTATTCAAAACTCCGCTTAAACAATGGGCGGAATACATAAAAAACAGATTAACAACTTCAAAATACGTTGTCCGCGGAAGGTGCAAAATGTGTGGTCAGTGTTGCGAAAACATACTGTTTTCCGATGAAGACGGTTATATTAAAGAAGCAAGGCAATTTGAAGATTTAAGAAAGAGAAACAAAAGTTATTATTCTTTTGAAATAGCCAGCACATATGAAGGCGACTACACCGCAGAAGAATTTAAAGACAGGAAAAATATTAAAGGAGCACTTTTGTTCAGGTGCAAAAGCCTTGGTGAAGACAAAAAATGCAAACATTATTTTTTCCGCTCACTTTACTGCAGAGATTACCCTGCAATTAATCCTGAATTTATTGCGCGAGGCGGCACAACGCTTGATGGTTGCGGTTATTATTTTGATGTAAGCAAAAAATTCAAAGACTATCTAAAATAAATATCTTCTTTTATGCTTATAAATTTTCAAAACAAAAAGATTAAAAGAAACTAGTTAGCCGAAATTTCTTTTAAGAAAATGTTTGTTTTTGAAATCAATTGCTCACGAAGTCCAACAGGGTCAGAAATTCTCATCGGAAGTCTTTCCATAATTTCCGGTTCAAGAATTTCATCTCCAACTTGCGCTTGAACAAGTCTATCTGCAATATAGACAATACCACAAGCAGCAGGAAGACTTGAAAGGCTAGGGTTGTGATGGTATTTAATGCAGTTTATAAGAATAACCGGCAATTGCCATTTTTTTGCAACAAGCGCGCCTAATTCACAGTGATTTGCTTGGAAGAAAGTGTTTTCAAGTTCTATTAAGCTTTGATTGTTTTGCTGAGCGATATATTTGACTTTTGAATACTTCGCCGCGTCTTTTTGAGCAAGAAGGATTTTGCCTATATCATGCAAGAAACCGATAACAAAAGCGTCATCAGGGTTAATAAACTTAAATTGAGCAGCAAGATACTCAGATGCAATTGCACACCTGATTGAATGCTCCCAAAGCTCACGCGAGCCTTGTGTTGTCATCATTTGGCGCATTGCAAGTGACATGATAATATTCTTTGCTTTCATCATGCCAAGAAGCACAACGGCTTTATTGATAGATGTAATTTGTTGCCTAAAACCATAATACGCAGAGTTAACAAGTGACAAAGTTTTAGCGGAAATTGCTTGGTCAACAGACATGATTGTAGCAAGCTCTTGAATCCCTGTGTATGGGTTTCTGATTACCTCAAGTGCCTTCATCATAACATTTGGCATAGGAGGAATTTCCTTAAATTCTTTGACTAGTTGTTCAGCTTCATTATTTTCCAATTTATACCTCTAAATGCTTTTTAATGCTCATTAAACTACCACCTGCCGCACAGCCGATTGAAAGGAACAATAAAGCTGCAACGGTTAAAAATTGCGAATACGGACTAATCGGAATCATAAAGAAATTATGCATTTGAACTATATATCCGCTGATTATATTTACAGGGATAATAGCAATCAAAGCCCCGAGGAAGCCATATATTGCACCTTGAAGAACAAGTGGTGTTTTTATATACCAATTATTTACGCCCATAAGACGCATAATTTCAATTTCATCTTTTCTTGATTGAATAACAAGCTCAATTGTGTTGTTAATAACAACAAGAGTTAAAACGCAAGAAAGAATTACAACAAAAAGCGTTACTGTGTGGCTTATTTGATTAATTATTTCGAATTTTTTGATTAAATCTTTTGCATAGCTTGTGTCATCAATGCCTTTAAGACCTTCCAATGCAGTCATAACTTTTGAAATATTTTTTGTTTTATCAACTTTCACATGCAATGTATTTGGAAGCGGATTGTCGATATCAGGAACCGCAATTTCTTTTTTCAAATCATGCCAAGATTTGTCTTTAGATATAAATTCAACTTGCTTAACATGTTCAAATTTTTTGATTTGGTCGACGGTTTCTTTAATGTTGGCATCGTTTTTCAAATAAGCTGAAATTTCAAGTGCGGTACCCATTTCTTCAACAATTGTTGAAACCGCCAAAGTAGACCTGAAGAGTGCACCAAAAATCGTAAGAATTGCAGCCATGGTTGTAATAATTGCCACATTGATAAGACCTGTTTGCGCTATGCCTTTTGCTGTTTCAATCACAATACGATAGCTTATTCTGATTTCGGTAAGCCAGTCTTTTGGAATATGGGATTTTACTTTTTGTTTAATTCTTTGCGCGTTATCAGTCATACGTACCTGCCTGAACATCACGAATTATTTGCCCTTTGTCAAGAGTAATAACTCTTTTTCTGAAATAATTAACCATAGCGTGGTCATGTGTCGAAACAAGAACCGTAATACCTCTTTGGTTAACTTGTTCTAAAATTTCCATAACTTCCATTGAGTTTTTAGGGTCAAGATTCCCTGTAGGCTCGTCCGCAATTAAAAGCGGAGGACCATTCACAATAGCACGAGCAATGCTCACTCTTTGTTGTTCACCACCCGATAATTCAGAAGGGCGCGCTTTTGCTTTATCTTGCAAACCAACAACATTCAAAACGCCTTTAACCCTTGCTTGTATTTCTTTTGATGAAATACCAAGAGTTCTGATTACATATGCGATGTTATCATATACTGTGTGGTTCGGAAGAAGTTTATAATCCTGAAAAACAATCCCCATGCATCTTCTTAGTGTTGGAATTTTTGATGCAGGAAGATTTTCAATGTTAATGTTACCAATATAAACCTGTCCTCTTGTTGGTCTTTCTTCAAGGTAAAGCATTTTCATAAGGGTAGATTTGCCTGCACCTGATGAACCAACCAAGAACACAAACTCTCCTGCTTTAATCCTAAGGTTTACATTGTATAAAGCGAGTTTGTTTTTATATTGTTTAATTACGTCTTTTAATACTATCATTTAATAAATTCCATAATTCTTTGAGCTATTGAATTTGAATCTAAGTTATAATATTTGACCAAATCTTCCGCTTTTCCGCTTTGACCAAAACAATCATTGACACCGATTCTAAGGACATGTGTCGGGTAATTTTCAGATAACACTTCGCAAATTGTTGAGCCTAAACCACCTATTATTGAATGGTTTTCAATAGTTACAACTTTTTTGCATGCCTTAGCACTTTTAATTATATCATCTTTTGCAAGAAAAGGCTTGATTTGGGGAATATGTAACAATGTTGCAAAAATACCTTTAGATTTAAGAATTTCAACAGCGTCAACAACATTTGCCAAGTTCTCACCCGTTGTGCAGACAAGAACATCTTCTCCTTTTGCAAGCTCAACGGTGCGCAAGGGGTCATGTTTATAGTTTTTGCTAAAAATTGTTTCGGTGTTTGTTCTTGGGATTCTGATATAGAAAGGTCCTTGTGTTTTATATGCATATTCAACACAAGCTTTAACTTCATAATAATCAGAAGGTGCAAGAACCGTCATGTTCGGAAGTGAGCGCATAAGTGCAATATCTTCATTTGCCTGGTGTGTTGCACCGTCTTCACCAACAGTAATTCCGGCATGTGTTCCAATGATTTTTACATTAAGATTTGAATACGCAACCGAGGCTCTTATTTGATCATAACATCTACCTGTTGCAAAAACGGCAAATGTACTTGCAAATGCAATTTTGCCTGCAATTGCAAGCCCAGCGGCTTGAGATATCATATCTTGTTCGGCAATTCCGACATCAAAAAATCTTTCAGGAAATTTTTTTGCGAACATACCGGATTGAGTGGATGCGGCAAGGTCTGCATCCAACACAACAACATTTTTATCAATTTCACCAAGAGCGCAAAGAGCCTCGCCATATGCATTTCTTGGAGATTTAACTGTTCTTTCTTTGCTAAGCATTTAATTCCTCCATTGCAAGGTTATATTGCTCTTCGTTCGGAGCTTTTCCATGCCAACCTGCGTTGCCTTCCATAAATGAAACGCCTTTTCCTTTTATTGTGTTACATATAACAGCAGTCGGAAATTTGGATTCCTTGGCTTTAAGAAAAACTTGCTCAAGCTCATCTAAATTGTGGCCGTCAACAGTGAGCACATTCCAACCAAATGCTTCAAGCTTTTTATCGAGCGGGTCAAGCGTTTTGATATCTTGTACAGAACCGTCAATTTGAAGATTATTTTTATCAATAATTGCAACAATATTATCAAGCTTTTTGGCGCCTGCAGACATGAACCCTTCCCAAGTGCTGCCCTCTTGAATTTCACCGTCACCCAATAAAACATAAACTTTTGAATTGATTTTATCCAACTTCAAACCTTGTGCTACACCAACGCCAATCGAAAGGCCTTGACCAAGTGAACCCGTTGAGATTTCAATTCCCGGGAGCTTAGTAAATAAACATGGGTGACCTTGAAGAGATGAACCCAATTTTCTAAAAGTTTTAAGTAGCTCTACATCAAAATAACCAACACGAGCTAAAGTTGAGTAAAAAACAGGAGTAACATGTCCTTTTGAGAGAATAAATCTATCCCTCATGACAAATTTCGAAGATTTATCCCATTCAATCGGAATATTCAAAATTTTATTATAGAGAACAGCAAGGATTTCAACAGAGCTTAAGGAACCCCCTATATGCCCTGATTTTGCCCCATATACCATTTGAATAATATCTTTTCTGACTTGCTTTGTAAATTCTTTAAGATTAGTCACTGATTTACCTTTTGTTGCCTGTTTTTTCCATTATACACTTTATGAGAAATAATGGCAAAGTCGGAAATATTCTTTTAAACCTTTTTGGATCTATAAGAGTACGATAAAGCCATTCAAGTCCGAGTTTTTGCCAAATTTGCGGGGCTTCTTTGACAAGTCCTGAATAAACATCAAAAGAACCGCCGACCCCAACTGCAACACAAGCATTCAGCTTATCCAAAATGCTTTTTATAAAAAATTCCTGTTTTGGCGCACCTAGTGCCACAAGCAAAATATTTGGATTAGCAGAAATTATTTCTTCCTTAATTACCGTATCGTCATCAAAATAGCCATTTCTTGCATAAACTATATTAAGAGTTGGAAATTCTTCTTTAAGTTTTTGAATAGCTGCTTGTAAAACCTCTTCCTTTGCGCCAAAAAGCGCAACTCTCAAATCCTTTTCAGACGCAATTTTTAAAAGGTTTTTTGAAAATTCAACACCTCTTATGTTTTCAATCTTTTCTCCTCTGAATTTAAGGGCATACTTAATTCCTATGCCATCAGGAACATTTAAATCAGAGGAATTTATAACTTGAGCAAATTCATTATTACCTTGAGAGGCCATAATCATCTCAGGGTTAATTGTGATTACTTGAATACTTCTGCCTTCATTGATTGCGCTTAGACAAAATTCTGTCGCATCGCCAAATGAAAATCTATCCACTCTTCTGTTTAGTAAAAAAATCGAATTTTTCATGACTCTATCTTAACACATTTTTAATTTGACTTAAAATATTTATTTTCATACAATAAAGACATTATGGAAAAGAAAAAAGAAATAGCTGTTATTGGTTGCGGAACTTGGGGCAGAAACATTGTCAGAAATTTTTACAATCTCGAAGCACTTAACTGTGTTTGCGATTTGAATGACAAAAATTTGGAAGCTATCCAAGAATTATACCCTGACCTAAAATGCACAAAAGATGTTGATGAAATTTTAAACAACCCTGATATCAAAGGGGTTTGCGTTGTTACGCCTTCGCACACACATTATAATATGGTGCAAAAATGTTTGAACGCAGGAAAAAATGTTTATGTTGAAAAACCAATTTCAACAAAAGCACAAGAAGCACTAGACCTTGAAAATTTAGCACATTCCAAAGATTTAATTTTAATGGTTGGACACCTTCTTTTATATCACCCTGCGGTAAATAGGCTCAAAATGCTTGTTGAAGAAGGTGTTTTAGGAAAAATCAAGTACATCCAAAGCGATAGATTAAACATTAATTATCACAAAAACGATAGAAGTGTTATGTGGGATTTAGCTCCGCATGATCTTTCCATGGCAAGCTATGTTATAGGTTCTGACCCTAAAGCATTAATTAGTGCAGTTGGTTGCGATAGCGAGATTGAAAATATTTTTGATATCACTCATTTGACAATTGAGTTTGAAAACGGCGCAATAGGGCAACTTTCAGACAGCTGGATTCACCCCGAAAAAAGAGTTACACTACTTGTTCGCGGAGAAAAAGCAACCGCAATTTTGGATGACACACTTCCAAGCGGAAAAATAAAACTTTATGACAACAAAGTTCCCGCTCAAAAACATGTGGACGTTGTAGACTATCTCGAAATTGAACCACTGAAGCTTGAATGTCAGCATTTTATTGATTGCATCCATAAAAAAAGAACGCCTCGCTCTGACGGAAGAAACGGTTTAATGACGGCACAAGTATTAGAAGAAGCAGAAAAAGTACTTCTTGGAAGCAAGCTTGATGCGCTCGATAAAGTTTCTTTTGCATCATACAGAATGAGCAAATAATTTAAAAAACAATTAAAATACGAAAAAAGCCTCTAATTGAGGCTTTTTTGTTTCATTTTCTTTCTGTACAACATATCACAAAACGCCTCAAGCCTGGTTACAAAACCAGCTTCACCCGAGTGTTCATCGATTGTTAAATTAAGCATAGGCTTTCCGAATTTATGCGCACGACGGGTCATTCTTTCAATCATTAACGAATCCGGACCGCAACCAAAAGCATTTATTGTAATTATGCCGTCAATTGCATCGGAATTTAAGAAATATCCCGCAGCACCCGTCATCTCTAATTCATTTGCCCAATAGACTTCGGATTTCATGTTATTCATTCCGTCTTTTAGCTGAGCTTCTGTTAAATTGTAAGCACTATGATGCCCAACGCCATAATCCTCGAGTTTTTTGAATATATCCATTGAAGCTTTTGTGTCGTAAAGATTGTAAGCATGGCCAACAACAGCAACATTAATTTCTTTTTTCTCAGGCGCAGGCGGAATTTCTACAACCGCATTTTTTGCATTCGCCAAAGCTTTTTTATAGCTCAAACCTTGTTGCATCATAACTCTAAAATTATTATAGGTAACAAAACCGGCTTTAAGTGCTTGATGAATAAGCTCTTTATCGGTTATACCAAAAGGTTTCACGGTGTCTTCCAAAAATTTCTTCAGACCCAAATCTTTTTCAGATTTATCCAGAGTCGGTTCAATCAAATTAAAGTCTTCTTTAACCACATTTCTTATTAAATCAGGAAGTCCTCTGATTTTAGAACAATTATAAATTTTTGGCGCGATAGATTGAATAGAAGGAACAAAAATATTTTTAACACCTTTTTCAAGCAAGTTTAAAACCTGTCCGACATAAATTTTAACAGGTAAGCAAGTTTCACTTACCACAAGTGCAGAACCCATTGCAAGTGTTTTTTTGGTCGTTCTGTCCGATAAAACAATTTTTATTCCCAGGAACTTAAAAAAACCGTATAAGAAAGGATACTGCTCATAAAAATTCAGACCTCTCGGTAATCCTATAACTTTTTCTAAATTCGACATGTTTTATCCTTAATCCGTAATGTAGCCTGCTAGTGCAGATTTTGCCGCAACGTATGGTGATGAAAGATAAATAAAACCTTCAGTATTACCTAATCTTCCTCTAAAATTTCTGTTTTGGGTTGAAAGACAAACCTCGCCGTCGCCTAAAATTCCGCCGTGCACACCAACGCAAGGCCCGCAGCCGGCAGGCAAGAAACTTGCACCTGCTTCAATAAAGATTTTGAGCAATCCTTCGTTTTCAGCTTGCAAGAAAACATCTTTGCTTGCAGGCACAATCAAAAGCCTTGTACCTTCAGCCACTTTGTGCCCTTTTAAAACTTCTGCCACAACTCTTAAATCTTCAATTCTTCCGTTTGTGCAAGTGCCAACGAAAACTTGGTCGACATGAACATCGCAAAGTTGATTTGCCGGTTTTGTGTTATCAACTGTGTGCGGACAAGAAACCATTGAAGGCACGTCTTGGGCATTTATTTCAATAATTCTTTCGTATACTGCATCATCATCCATTTTGAGTTCTTTGAATGCTTCAGCTCTGCCACGCGCTTTTAAGTAATCATAAGTTTTTTCATCAGTTTCAAAAAGACCGGCTTTAGCGCCTGCTTCGACTGCCATATTTGCAAGTGTAAATCTTCCTGCCATATCCATTTCTTTAATTGTCGAACCAGTAAATTCAAGAGCTCGGTACGTTGCACCGTCTGCTCCAATTTTTCCGATTAAATAAAGCATTAAATCTTTTGAAGAAATATTCTTCCCCAGTTTACCGTTAACAACAACTTTAAAGCTTGAAGGAACTTTTAGCCAAGTTTTACCAAGACCCATTGCAACCGCGATATCTGTTGAGCCCATGCCTGTTGCAAAAGCTCCGAGCGCGCCTGATGTGCAAGTGTGAGAATCTGCACCAACCAAAATTTCCATTGGATTAACAAAGGTTTCAATTAATCTTTGGTGGCAAACACCTTCGCCAATATCAGACAATGTTGCACCATATTCGCGCGCAAAATTTCTGATTACATTATGTGAATTTGAAAGCTCTTTTCTTGGACTTGGTGCAGCATGGTCAATGAAAAGAATTGTTCTTTTTGGGTTTTTAAGACCTTCCAAACCAAGTTTTTTAAATTCTTGAATAGTAAGAGGTCCTGTGCCGTCTTGAGTTGCGCATACATCAACAGATGCGATAACCAATTCACCAAATTCAACATTATGATCAGCATGAGCTGAAATTATTTTTTGTGCTAAAGTTTGTCCCATATAATTGCTCCTTTTGCCATATCATAGCACAAAAGATAATAAAAATAATTATTTTATTAAT
>JAFVOZ010000085.1 GCA_017505585.1 bacterium | reverse complement strand
TGGAAGAAAATCAAATATTATCTTATGATTGGGCTTCCATACGAAACCTACGACGATATCGAAGGCATTGCAGGACTTTTTGCAGATGTTCGCAAAGCTTGCATGGAACGCGGTCTTAAGGTTCCGCAAATTACTTGCTCTATTTCAATTTTTGTTCCAAAACCTTTCACTCCTTTTGCATATGCTCCGCAAAATTCGCTTGCTGAAATTGCAGATAAAATAAAATTTTTAAAAGAAAAATGTGCTTCAATGCGCAATGTGAAACTAAATTTTCATCATTCGAAATTAAGCCAAGTTGAAGCATTTTTAACCCGCGGGGACAAAAGGCTAAATAATTTTATTTATGATTTGTATAAAGCAGGTTCATATCTTGATTCTTGGGATGAAAACTTTGACTATGAAAAATATGTCGAAATCGCGCGCAATAATAATCTTGATATAGAACTTGAAGCAGGGAAAGAGTTTTCTCCTGAAGAGGAACTTCCTTGGGAATTTATAAATTTAAATTATGACAAAAGTTATTTTAAAAATGAATATCAAAAAGCTAAAGACTTAGCTTGTGCTACTTAAGAAAAATATTTATGGTAAAATTTTAATTATGATTGAAGAAATGGAAAAAGAAATTGAAATAGTAATCGACGTTGAAACAACCGGGCTTGATTACACAAAAGAAAGAATTATTGAATTTGCTGGTGTGAAGCTTGAAAACGGTGTTATAGTTGATAAATTTGAAACATTAATTAATCCGCATCAGCACATTAGAAAATCATCTCAAGCGGTTCATGGAATATCTGAAGAAATGCTTGAAGGTGCGCCTGAAGAAGAAGAAATTTATCCTAAAATTTTTGAATTTATCGGCGAACATACTCTTGTTGCACATAACGCAATTTTTGATTTCAGCTTTTTAAACAGAGCGTCAAAAAGGCTTTACCAAAAACCTTTGACAAATAAATATGTTGACACCCAATTTATGTTCAAAGAAGTTTATCCGCATATTGAAAGCTGCGGCTTAGGTTCTTTAATTGAATGCTATGGCGTTGAATGTGAAGCGCGTCACAGAGCTATGGGCGATGCTTATTGCCTTGCAAAAGCTTATCCGATGCTTCGCAACCAATATTTCCAAAAATATGATTGGCAACTTTCACAAATTCATAATGTTGATTATTTGTTCGAAAGGTATTTGAGAATTCAGCAAGCAATCTCTGTTATGCAAGGCGAAATTCAAGATTTAAGGTCAATCTTCAAAATTTATTTTGAAAGGGGAGGAGATGATGTAACTCTTCCAACGGGCGAAACTCTCGCATACCACTCTAAAAAGACTTTTTCTTATGATTTCAACCAAATTAAAGATGTGCTTGATGAAGCAGGTGTTCTTCCAAAAGCGGTTAGATTGAATAACGCTTTTATTGATAGACTTGTTGCAGGAAACGCACTTGATGAAGAAACAAAGGATAAAATTAAATCTGCAAGAATTGAAATTTCTGAAAGCAAATCTTTCCAAGTGACTAAAGCTGATAAAAAATAATTTATTAAAAAAGGAGGTTTTAAACCTCCTTTTTTAAGTTATGTCTAACCTCTTCCCAGGTAAACTAATGTTTGAAGAATGCTGTTTGCGGTGTCAAATACTCTTGAGTTTGCTTCAATTCCTCTTTGAGCAAGAAGCATTGTTGAGAATTGACGGCTCATATCCACGTTTGAGCTTTCTAAGCCACCTGTTGCAACCGAGCCGATACCGTGGTTGCCTGCTGCTGCGTAGCTTATATCCCCTGAGTTAGGACCAGATGCATACATGTTTGAACCAACCGCCACAAGGCCTTGGTTGTTTGTTACGTTTGCAAATTGCATTTGCATATTGCCTGGGATAAGTGCGTTAGGGTCAGCCTTTACGTCGTCGTCTATAATTTCAACACCGTTTGTCATTGTATATTTGAATTTATAGCTGTCATCATCTTCGTCTTTGTAAACTGTGATTTTGTCACCGTTTGAATATGTTGCTTCGATGATACCTGTTTCACTTACTGACCAAGATTCAAGTGTTACGGCTCTATCTACCGCTGAAACCGGGTCAATTGTAACTGTGTAGTCAAGAATTTTGGTTGAATAATATGAATTTGTTGTTGCAGTTGCTGGAACTTTGCTTGCCCAAGAAATATCCGTTGTTTGAACAAAGTTTGATGTGCCTGATTTAAATGTCATTGTTTGGACTAGATCCGCGCCTGTGTCAGGGTTTTTATTGATTTGGAATTGCAAAACACCGTCTTTAATAACACATGTTACGGGCATATTTTGGTTAGTCAATTGTGTGTTGAAATTGGCAACCATTGCTTGGATAGTTGTTTTTTTGGGGTCGCCGATTGAAAGCGTTGCACTTCCTGTTGTACCGTCAGGTTTAACAATATTGATATGGAAGTTACCTGCAATAATTTGAGAGTTATTTGTTTCATCAAGTGTTTTTGTTTGGAATGTTGCAGCAGGTTGTGCAACTGGTTCAAGTTCTAAAGATTGTGGGATTTTAACTGGAGTTGTAGATGCACTGTAAGATAACACTTGTTCTGTTCCGAGTACGTTGTAACCGCTTGATGTTACAAGATATCCGTTTGAGTCGAGCGTGAAGTTACCGTCACGAGTGTAGCGGAGTGCGCCGTTTGCGTCGCGTACCGTGAAGAAACCGTCGCCTTCAATTGCCATATCTGAAGTTTTACCGGTTGTGTTGATTGAAGATGTATCAAAGTTTTTTGTAATTGATGAGCTTAACGTACCAACACCCACTTGCTTGCTGTTTGTACCACCTGCTGTGTATGTTGGTGCAGTACCGCTTGTGTATGTTTTATACCATACATCTTGGAAGTTAATCGCTGATTCTTTGAACGCTGTTGTGTTCAGGTTTGCGATGTTGTCTGAAACAACGGTAATTGTTTCTTGTCCTGCGTTAATCCCGGTCATCGCGGTGTACATTGCTTGTGACATCTATATCTCCTTGTTAATTGTTTGTTTTGTTTATTTTATTGTCTTTTGGCGATTAGCCTGAATAATTTTCACTTGAGAGAAAGCCTTTAACTGCTTCGGAAAGCCCTGAGAAGTTAATGTTTAAATCTCCTAAAGTTTTTTCAATTGATTGAATTGATTTTGTGTTTTGTTCAACTTGTGTTGAATTTCCGTTTGATGGTGCAACATTTTGCACAAGTTCAAGCGGGTAATCTTTCCCTGCTATTGTGATTGTTGGTTCATCTGTTGTGAAATTTGCTGATTCAACAACACCTGAAATTGTTTTATCTTTATTGTCAGGGTCTGTAATTGTGACTTCTTTCCCAACAAGCGAAAGTGTTTGTTGGATTGCATTATTGCTTGCAATTTCGCTATCAATGTCCATAATTTTTTCTAATTGAGTGAACATTGCTTGTTGCGAAAGGAATTCGGTGTTACTTACAGGGTCCAACGGGTCTTGATATTGGAGCTGTTCAAGCATCAATTTCAAGAACATATCTGATGTAACTTCTGAATTATTTTTTTTTGTTGCGTCTGCTTTTGCCATTTCTGCTTTTGCAGTGGCATTTTGAATACTAACGAGTTCTGATGAGGCCATTATTACCTACATTTATACATGCATAACTTTCATAGTTTTCAACCAAACTTTATTGA
>JAFVOZ010000084.1 GCA_017505585.1 bacterium | reverse complement strand
CTATATATAAGTTGCCTGAATAAAAAACATGTCCTTTTTTTAATAATTATTACAAAAAATTTACAATTTTATAAAATATTATATCTGATTTTCAAAAATTATCCAATAATTAATAAAAAATAAATTTTTTAAACTAAAGATAAATATAAATTATAATGAAATTAACCTATTTTTGTGCTTAGATATTATCGGAGAGGTAAATTAATATGTTTAATGAAAACGAAACAAACGGAAATAACCCATTTTCAGAAGAAAATGAAGAAATGAAAGAGGAAGTAACTACAGAAACACCGGAAGAAACAACTGAAGAAGTTTCCAAAGAAGCACTCGAAGAAACACCTGCAAGCAACGAAGATAAACTCAAAGCCGAACTTGAAGATTTAAACAACAAATATTTAAGGCTTATGGCAGATTTTGACAACTTCCGCAAAAGACAAGCTCAAGAACGCGAGAGCCTTTTGAAATATGGCTGTTGCGATATTTTGAAAAAAATCTTACCTGTTCTTGATAATATTGAAAGAGGAAGAAAGTCTTGCGAAAGCATAGAAGACCCGAAAACATTAAAAGATAGTTTTGAAGTAATAATTAAAAACTTAACAGATACGCTTGAAAAATGCGGCTTGGAGCGCATTTGCACAGATAATTGCACATTTAATCCCGAATTCCATGAGGCAATTATGAGAACACCAACCGCAGAAAAAAATGAAGACGAAATCATTGCAGAGCTTCAAACAGGTTACAAATTTAAAGACACTGTTTTAAGACCATCCCTTGTAAATGTTGCATCTGCCCCTGAAGAGGAAAATAATTAATGGATTTTTACGAATTACTGGAAGTAGATAAAAACGCATCAAAAGACGATATCAAAAGAGCCTTCAGACAAAAGGCAAGAAAGCTTCACCCTGATGTCAACAAAGAACCTGATGCGGAACAAAAATTCAAAGAACTTGGAAAAGCCTACGAAACCTTAATGGACGACAATAAACGCGCCCTATATGACCAATATGGCGAAGACGGTTTAAGTAACGCAGGCTACACCCAAGGTCCTTTTGACTATGGCTTTGGTGATATCTCAGAAATATTCTCATCATTCTTCGGTGGCGGCATGGAATTTGGCGGAGGATATTCTCAAAGAGCAAATGCAAACGCACCTCAAAGAGGCGATGACCTTAGGGTTGATATAGATATAACTTTTGAAGAAGCCGTTTGGGGCGCAGAAAAAGAAATTAAAATTGACCACCTTGTATATTGCGACGAATGCGGTTCGACAGGCACGGATAAAAATGCAAAAGATACCGTTTGTAAAACATGCCAAGGACGAGGAAAAGTTCAGCAAAGCACACAAACAATCCTTGGAAGCTTTACAACGGTAACCGTTTGCCCAACCTGTCATGGCACAGGCAAAAACCCTGGGGCAAATTGTAAAAAATGCCGTGGCGCGGGGCTTGTCAAACAAGAGAAAACGGTCAAAGTTAAAATCCCTGCAGGGGTTGATAACGGCTCTAAAATGAGATTATCAGGCGAAGGAAGTTTTGGTAAAAACAAAGGTCCTTCAGGTGATTTGTATGTCGTTTTATATGTCGAACCGTCAAAAAAATTCACAAGAGATGAATTTGACATAAAAACGACTCTTCACATTTCCCAAGCCCAAGCAACACTCGGAGATAAAATCACAATTGAAACGCTTGACGGCGACTATGAACTTAAAATTCCCGAAGGTTGCCAATCCGCAGAAAGAATAGAACTCAAAGGGCTTGGCGTGCCAATTCTTGGGGGACACGGAAGACGCGGCAATCATTATGTTATAATATATGTAGATACACCAACTAAGCTTTCAGAAGAAGAAAAAGAACTCTATAAAAAACTTTTTGAAATTCAAAAAGGAGAAAAGAAAGAAAGTTTGAAAGATAAACTAAAATCAACTTTTGCAGGAAGATAATATGCGAAATATTTTAAAAACAATCTTTGTTATTGCGGCACTTTTTATAGGAACAATTAGCTCCTATGCTTCAACCTTGCCAAATGATATGTGGGACTACATCAAACAAAATTTGCCTGACGCAAGACAAAGATTTGATTCCGTAATTGAGCTTCCGTCGGGCTCGCTTTACATTCCGCTTTATCCGGTTCAGGAAATCGTAACCGAAAAAATAGAAGTTGAATACACATACCCAAAAACAACAACTCTCAAATCTCTTCCGGAAGTTGTTATATTTAACAACAACTTTGTTCTTATGAGAGCAACAAAAAACAAAAACGGCGGATATTCACTCACAAAAAACGAAAATCTTCCATTCAAAGTGCGTCTTGGAATTATGCCACAGGATATGTTAGTGCCTGCGGGTCTTGAATTACCCGAAAGCTTAAAAATAATTCTTGGTGATTTGGTTATCCCCGGAAAAGATTCCGGCACGCTTGCTCTTGATGATGAAGACTTTATGGCAGATATAGACGATAAAAAAGCGAAAAACAGAATTATCAAAAAAAATATCAAACCGATTCCTGAGTTAAAAAACAAAAAACTTTTTATCGGGCAAAATAATTCAAAATTTATCGCTGTTTACGACATTGCAAAATCAGACACAATTTATGAACTAAAACTCCAAGGACTTCCTTCGAAAATCGTTTCTTCAAACAGTTCCAAATTTGCAATCGTGCTTTATTTTCTAAAGAAAAACGCAGATATTATTGACTTAAAAGAAGAAAGAATTATATCACACATTGATTTTGATGCCACACCAAAAGATGTTATTTTAGATGAAGAAAAAAATCTCGCCTACGTGTCATCTCCTGAAGCGAAAAAGATTTATGTTGTCAGCATGAACTCAGGCAGACTTGAAAAAGAGATAACACTAAATCAATCTCCTGACAAACTTGCAATTTCAAAAAACAATAAAATACTTGCATACACTGATTCGAGAACTCAAAACATTTACATATTAGATTTAAGCGCAGAAGAATATACGGCAAACAGAATTGCGCGCACCGAAAATGTTTCAAAAATTATCATAGGCGAAGATAAAATCTATGCAATTTCAAGAACACAAAACCTCTTAAGGGCTTACTCTCTTGCAGATAATTCCCTTCAAGACGAAGAGCTTTTAAGCGAGAAACCGATTGATGCAATTTTATTTGAAGATAAAATCTATATCCTTGGTGCAAAAAACGGCTACATTAACACATACGACACATTAAAAAGCGAAGTTATAAACACAGTCAATCTTGACGACGGCGGTTTTTACACAAAAATATCACACATCCCAAACACAAAATTTGCTTATATAACAGGTGTTGATACCAAGAAATTCATATATTTCAATTTGGAAACATCCAAAATAGAAAACAAAAGAACTCTGGATCACGACACACACCATGTAATTATGGTAGATAAATAATGGAAAAATACACACCAAATTTAAATATATTTGACGAAAAAACTCAGGAAGTTCTTTTAAGTTTAGAAAAAACACAAAAAGAATTTTGGAACATAGATAGAATTACTGCAAATTTCCTATACATTCAAATCCTTGCAATGAATGCAAAAAAAGGCATTGAAATCGGAACTTCAAACGGCTATAGCGGAATTTGGCTTGGAAGCGCATTTAAAAAAACTTCAGGAACCCTAACCACAATAGAATTTTGGGACAAAAGACAAAGTGTTGCAATTGAAAACTTTAAAATTGCAGGAATCAACAACTTAATAACCCCAAAACTTGGCTCTGCGTTCAATATTCTTGAAGAACTTGCGCAAGAAATCAAAACCGAAGAAGAAAAATTTGACTTTGCTTTTATTGATGCAAACAAAAAGGAATATATCGAATATTTCAAACTTTTAGATCCGATACTAACTAAAGGCGCACTCATTTGTGCCGATAATATTCTTTCACATGAGGAAAAAGTTCAACCGTTTGTTCAAGAAATAACAAATAATCCAAACTACCAAACTCAAGTATTGAACATCGGAACAGGGATACTTTTATCCTATAAGAAAAATTAATATTAAGTATAAGATTTATAAAATTATTCTTGGTATAATATTTCTATGATGAGGTTATTTTTTACATTAATCATAATAACATTTTGCTCGCTCCCGATTTGTGCAGCAGAAACGCTAGCGCAACAAATCGGAAATATCGAATATTCTCTTTGGGGATACGAATACAGCAAAGAGCCTGACACAGAAAGAATAATAAGAATCGAAACTCAACTCTTTGGCGAAGCAAGTTCGTCAGGCACCCTCCAAGAAAGAATGGAAAAAATCAATGAAACCCTGGGCATTGCAACAGAAAAGGAAACATTCAGCATAAGCAAGGCACTAGAAAAAATCGAAGCAGATGAACAAGCAGCTGATGCAACAATCACATATCCTGTTATAGACAGACTGGAAAAAGAATTTTTAAGTAAACAATTCAGCCATGAAAGCATTTACAAAAGGCTTGATAGACTTGAAAAAAGAGTATATGGCGCAATCCAAACGGGAGATTTAGACTCAAGAGTCGCAAGGCTTACTGCATCATCAACATACGTTCAAACACCTGATTCTCCGCAAGAAGCTTATAATTATCCCCAAACATTTGGCAGAAGCCCTGAATTTTACGCAGAAAACGGCGATGATACGCTTTTGCAAATTGCAGGTCTTGAAATGTCACTCCTTGGGAAAACATTTGGGCATGACCCACTTGCTCTCAGGTTAAACAGGCTTGAGAGGAAAATTTTCCACAGAGATTTTTCTACCGATTCAAACCTTGCAAGAATCCAAAGAATTCAAGCTGCAAGCGTTGCAAAAAAAACTTCAAGATACTACGACAGCAATAAACTCAACAAATTTGCGTCAACAGGAATGCAACTTGGCTCTTTCATCTTAATGATTTTGGCATTTATTCTTTAATATGGTAAAATGCACCTAGTATAAGGAGTTTTACCATGCAAAATTTAGAAAAAATGTTATTTGAAGCAGTTGAAAATAATACACCCGAAGAAATCAAAAAAGATAGCATTTTTGATTATAAAAACGAAGGCGAATTTACCTTTAGATTAACACAAGAACTTGTTGAAAAACTAAATCTTTGGGATTGGTTCAAAAACTATAAAAAAGAAGCCGCGGTTTCAACAGCAGGCATTCGTGGCGCACAAAACGTTCTTTACCCGCATGACACAAGATTCCCAATCAACACAATCGGAATTACGCTTGCAACACTTGCCAAAGCTCTTGTGCTTCTCGAAAAATACCCGCAAGGCGACATTATAAAACTCGCAGGAAGGGAAGTGCGCTACAACAGCCCGATTTTTCTAAATATCATATCTAAAATTCAAGCAGGACTTGGGATTAAAACAATTCTTCCGACAAACAAAAAAACAATTCCGATTTGGCTTGCCTCGTTCCTTGCTTTCAAGCTCGATCTCGTTGGCGGCGAATACATCACAAGCTCACACGGTATAAGCGTCAAAAACGCAACAAAAGATTTAAATAATCAAGGTTCACAATTCTTGCCTGATGAAAGCATGGAATTTGTAAACAAAATGGAAGAAATTTTAAACGAAGTAAATACAAAAGGGTTTTTCGAAATTAAATTCGCATCCAACGACGACAAAAACCTTGATTTTGAAGTTATGGAAAAAACCGATAACGGCACAACTCTTTATGTTGAATACCTAAAAAATGGCGTTGCAACTAAAGAAAACTTGGAATTAATTAAAAAATTTGGAGATAAAATTGTAATTGATTCTGTTGGTGGCTGCGCTTACGCAACACTATCTAAAATACTAAAAAATCTTGGAATAGAAGATAAATTTATCTGGTTCAACACGGAGGAAGACCCGTTCTTTCATGGAATCGGAAAAGACATCAAAAAAGATAAAGAAGGGCGCGATGTATTCTATGACTGGAGTTTAGACATAGGAGTTGTCGGAAGAAAAGCAGACGGCACTGAATATTTCCCGGTCATAGAAACTCTTAAATATGATGAAAAATTAAAAGACCTAAAAACAGGAACAGTTTGTTTAGTTACAGACCCAGATCATGATAGATTAAGCATTTTACAAGTAGACGACAAAGAAAATTTGGATAAAATCAAAGCACTTGGAATTGATACGTCAGAGCTTCCAAATAACAGGGTTTTATCAATTTACAGTCCTAATCAAGCATTCCTTATGGTTATGGATTTTTGGGCAAAGTCACTTAAAGAAAAAGGGGTATTCGATAATCACGAAAGATTTATTGTTAAAACCACGCCAAGCTCCGCATCATGGGACGAGTGGGCAAAAGCCAATGGAATTAAATCAATTAACACGCCTGTTGGCTTTAAAGAAATTGCAAACGTAATCAAGAAAATTGAAAATCAGATAGCACAAGGCATTGAAGATATCACCGTTGAAGATATTTACGGCAAAGAAATTCACCTTGGCTCAAGCCCAAGAATGATTTTTGGTGGCGAAGAATCAGGCGGCATGATAATTGGTGCCGAAAACTTTATAACTTCTCTTTCAGGAAGAAGTGCCCTTGCAATGCGCGAAAAGAGCGCGACAGAAGCAATCATTCTTGCTGCAGCACTTACTGCAAGCCTTGAAATTCCACTTTGGGCACATTTAGAAAAAAATTATAATAACAATAATATAATCTCGCGATTTGATGTCCGAGAAGATATCTCATACTACAACGAGAGCGAACCTGATATCAATAAACTAAAACAAGCAAAAACAGAAGGTGAAGCCCTTAGAACCAAAAATGATTTATTCTTTTTGACATTAGCACTTGCAAAAACAGAAGGCAAAATTACAACAGAAATTGCGCGTACAATACTATCTACAACATTTGCTGAGCTCAATTTTGCAAATCTGACTGATATAGCATTTGTTGGTGACGGCACTCTCCTTAAATTTACAGACAAATTCGTTGAGATAAGACCTTCAGGAACAGACGCCAAAACAAAAGCATATGCAGGCGGAGGAGATAAAGCCGAGCTTTCAAAATATGCCAAAACATTAGGTAATTACTCGGGCGAGAAAAATGAAGTATACTCAAAATATATTACAGAAGAATTTTACAACAGGGCAAAAGAAACATCATTTGAAATATACAGAAAATTTGCAGAAAAAAATGCAGACACAAGAGAGTTTAAGCCCGTAAGCTTTGATTTCATCTTGAAAAATCTCGCTCAATAAAAATATGTTACAAATTGTAAAAAATACACCTAAAAAGATAAAACTTTTGTATGTTTATTTTTAAATTGAATATGATATATTAATAACAAAAATTGTTACTACTAACCCTTAGGAGGAATATGAATTGGCAGTAATGACAGTACCAATCAAGGAACAGGCTAAAACCTCAAAATACCTTGGAAGACACATTTTAGCAGAATTTTTTGAATGCGACCCTAACATTTTAAACAATCCCGAACTTGTTGAAAAATACATGCTCGAAGCAGCTCTTGAATGTGGCGCAACAATTGTTCAAAAATGTTTTCATCTTTTTGCACCGCACGGTGTTTCAGGAGTCGTAATTATATCTGAAAGCCATTTAGCAATTCATACTTGGCCAGAGCTTGGTTATGCAGCGGTTGATTTATTCACATGTGGTGAAGCATGCGATCCTAAAGTTGCATACGATTTCCTCAAAAAAGCTTTTGGCGCAAAAAACACCTCTTATTCTCAATTAAACAGAGGCATTTTAGACGAAAATAATATAAATGTTTCTCAAACTCCTTTCTACATTAAAACTCAATTTTAGTGTAAAATAGTTTTGTGGAAAAAATTTATATTAAAGAAATGCGCGAAGAACATCTTGACTCAGTACTCGAAATTGAGGCTGATGCTTATGGTGCACATCACTGGAGCAAAGACGGCTTCAGGAATGAACTTGCTAATAATTTAGCACACTACATTTGTGCGTTCAAAGAAAATGCTCAAGGCGAACTCGAGCTCGCAGGGTACTCCGGCATTTGGACAATATTTGAAGAAGCCCACATAACAACCCTTGCCGTAAGCTCGCGCCATAGAGGTCAACATGTTGCACAAGCGATTCTTCTTGCACAAATAAAATTCTTGTATAAAAACATGGTGAAATACCTAACTCTTGAAGTGCGCGAAAGCAACGCTAAAGCAATTTCATTATATGAAAAGTTCGGCTTTAAATCACTTGGCAAAAGAAAAAATTATTACCAAGATAATGGCGAAGATGCGCTTATTATGTGGACAAATAACATTTTTTCGGATAGTTATAAAAAACTGCACGAAGAACTCTTGGAAAACCTCAATCTTGAGGTGATTTATGAATAAAAGATATATAGATATTTACAAAAAAATAATTTATAACAACGAAAAAACACCCTTGAGCATTGGAACACTTGCCGTTATGGCACTTTGTGTTCTCACAATGATTGTTGCAAGTTTCACACAAATTGATTTTGTGCATCCTTGGTTCATCAAAGGTCCTGAAGGCGGACTGCTTTTTGTAATGAAATCATACCCTTATGTGCCACAAATTCCTGTTGCTCTTTTTATAATTGCAATCCTTGGAAAACAATACGGCTTTATTACAATGCTAATTTATATCCTTATGGGTTTGTTTGTTTGGCCAGTGTTCGGCATGGGAGGTGGCATAGGATATCTCAAAACAGGCTTTTTTGGCTACATTTTTGGTTATCTTTTAATCGCAATTTTCTCAGGGAACTATCTAACAAAAGAAAAAACATTTAAAAATATATTAATAGCAACTCTTTTAGGAGTTATTGCATTTGATATCTCAGGGTTTGTTTGGTCTTTCATTCTTGCGCTATTCAAGCAAATCGATTTTGCTTTTGCATGGCAAGCACTGAGGAATTTCTCACTTTCAAGATTTTCTTACGATGTGGTTTTATCAATAATTGCAATTTACCTCGGGATTCTTGCAAAATACCCGTTGTGGCTCACAATGTATGCAAATGAACACCCCAAAAAACGCAAAAATAATTACAGAAAAGCAAAGAAAAAAGTTTTAAAAAGAAAGCAAAAAGAAGAATTTGACATAGATTTGGACAATATTCCGCAAAAAACCAAAAAGAAACCATCAAAGAAAAAGAAAGCTAAGAAATCAAATAATCAAGACAATCATCATAGCTCTTAAATTCTTGAACCTTTATCCCTATTTTATCTGCAGTCACATCAAGCACTGAATTATTCTTGACTGCATAAACAGGAATATTATTTTTAATTGCGCCAAGCACACCATAAGAGCCAAGTGCAGAAGCAGGCACAATCAATCCGTCAGGCTTGGATAGCGTCCTTGCCGTCTTTTCAAAAGAATAACAAGGAGATTGCATAAGCCCATCTAAAACACAAGGAAGATAAGTAGCAGAAACAGTTTCTGCTGAAAGTTTAGGGTTCTCAAGCTTATGCGAAATATCAAGGCTTGAAAAAGCAGGCGCATGAGCAGAAGGTACATTAAATTCAGAAGAAACCAAATGCGATAACACCCCTTCAACCCCGCCTATCGGGTCAATTCCAACACCATTCATATAGTCTGCGTCCTCAGTATCCGGGAAATAACAAACAATGGCAATTGCATCCACTCCTTGAGCCAGTAATTCGCGCGCACTCTTAAGCACAGCGTCAGGATTTTTTACACTCCCTGTACTCACACCCCCATGAACTAAAAACTCAATCCCGACCGGTGCACTTGTGTAACTCACAACAATATCGTACCCTTTAACGATTTTATACGCTTCAATTGTGTTTGAGTGAATATTTAGAACATCTTGAGGAATTTCAGAATCCAAAATAACGCCAAGTCTTACATTCTCTTTCTTTTCAAGAAAAAGCTCGCCCGCTAAATATTTATCAAAAGCATATCCTTCAAGATAAATCATGTTGTTGGTGAGTGCCGTAATTGAGCCGGCATTAACTACATTTGGGTTTACGATTAAATCAAAATGCTTTGCAAATTTTCTTGCAATCGAGCCGGCATCACCTGCGTAACCGCCAAATTCCGCGCCAATTCCCGTTGGTATTGAAAAAGCATACAATTTCTTCATAGAAAAAATATATCACAAATTTCACACCAAAAAAATGTATTTAAATAAAAAAAGCTCCCTCAAGGGAGCATAAACTAATCAGAAGAAGAAAATTATTTAATTGGGTATTAACCAAATGTTTTAAATGTGCTTTCCACATTTTCTTTAACAACTTTTTCAACAGATTCTTTTTCAGTTTTAATAGCTGATCTTTCTGTTTCAATTTGCTCCATTTGCATATCTAGTTTCTTTTCCATTGTTTCTAATTTTTTAGTAATTGAATTATATTCAGCTTCTGCCGCAGCATCATCTGCTGTGTAGTAAACTTCTGCGAAAGAAGCGGATGCAGCAAATGTTGTGTATTTATGTGTAAGATCATCTTCACTGTTTGCAATTTCTGCTGCAGTATTTTTTCTACATAATGTATACTCGCCTTTTTCAATCATTTCTTTGATATAACTAGCTGCGCCACCTTCATCATATTTAAGATTTTTATCCACAATCGCATTGTAGTTTCTATCATTAGAGCCTGATTTAATATCTATGTACTCTACACCATACGCTTTCGGGTTTTCTCTCATATCTTCAGAAAGAGTTGAACTTGGCAATACGATTTTGCCATCTCTGTTAACCAAATAAAAACCATTTTGAGCAACTTGGTCATAAGTTACATTGTACTGAACCAATTCATCGCCTTCATGCCTTTTGGTAATAAAGTGCGTATTTGAAATCTTTTCTTCATAAGCAGCTGCCGCATCTTCAGCTTGACGAGAAGCAGCGAGCTTAGCTTGCAAAATTTGTTGGGCTTGATACTCCAGATCATTTTGTCTTGCTGTTAACATCAAAACCCTTGTTTGTGATGCTGACATTCCCATTTTTCTTGTGCTCCTTCTGTTAGTTATACCTTTTAATACGGCATCTTTATTATTTTCTTTAGGATTTGAAGTTATAATGTTTACAAATGTTTACAAAAAACATGTTACAAGAGCATGTTAAGTTTTGTAACACCTGAAAAAGTAACTCGCGCAAGGGTTTTAGAAAGAGTATATAAAAAATAAGCAATTTTTATGCTCAATATTTTTTTATTAAAGTACGAGGCAAATATTTAAAAAGGAGATAAAATTATGTGCTATGGAATTCACGGACCAGGTTTTTGCGGACCAGGCGATATCATGACAAGCCCTGGTGGCTTTAGAGCTGTTACAGGTGGACCTTCAATTTTTGGCTGTGGATATCCACCAGCACCAATGGGTTGTTATGGCCACGGCTATTATACACATAACCATTGCCCAATTGGACGCGAAAGAGCATCAATTATAACGGGCGGAGTATTAGGTGTTGCGGGCGGCATAGCAGCTTGCGCCGGCATAGGAGCCATAGCAAAAGGCACCGCTATCGGCGGAGCAATTGGTGGACCAATTGGTATGGTCATTGGTGCCATTGGCGGCTTTGCACTCGGTGCAATTGCAGGAAAATCATTCGCAAGAAGCTAATAAAATATAGAATAGATTTAAAGCCCCAAATTTGGGGCTTTTTTAATACAAAATTACAGATTTATATTTGAAATTATTTTGTTCACAGGCTCAAACCTTGGGTTTAAGTTTGCAGAATTTTTGTAATATTCAAAAGCTTTATCCTTGTTTCCGATAACATCTTCAAATTCGCCCAATTTCCACCAATAATAGAAATTAAAATCACCAAGAATTGTTGCAAGTTCAAGCAACTTCAAATTCTTAACTTCACTTCCTCGAATGGAATCAACCATATTAAGCAAATAAAAAGAATTACATGGGTTTTTTGCAAGCGCGGCTGCAAGATAGCGAAGTTTCAAACTATTGTGCGCATTTTTATATTCTTTTTGGTCCTCAGAATTTAAATTAAAAACATTTGCATTGCTTAAAATGCCGATTGCAATCTGAAAATTTTCATCAAGCGTATACGAAGAAATTTTTGAAGCTTGCTTTTGAAGCTTATCCGTCTTGTCGCTTTTTGATAAAATGGTATTTATTAGAATCAATTTTAAATAAACTTCTTTTGCACCCAGCTTTGTTGCTTTAGAATAATTTTTACAAGCAGAAAGATAATTTGCACTTATAAAATCCAAATCCCCAAAAACATCGTAAACATAAGGGCTTTTGGGTTTAGCCATTCGCATTTTGTCTGCAATTTTTTGTGCAACGTGCACATCCCCCGTATTAAGCAAGCATTTGAACAGCAAATGATTTAATTTCAAATTTTTATCATCTGTCAAAAGCCCTGCGCGCACTGTTTCAATCGCCCCGTAAAAATCATTATTCAAATAATAAATTAAGGCTTCAAAATATTTTCTGTCCGTAACATTTTTCGCAAGTTTGGAATTTGCCTCATAATAAACTCTTAAAAACTCGTTTCGCAAGAAATTGTTGCCAAATTTATTTTCCTTAACAACTTCAATTGCTTTTTTATGCTCACCCAAAGCATTGTAAACACGCGCAAAATAAAGCCTATAGAACAAATTAGCTTTATTGATTGAAATTGCTGTCTTTATATATTGTAAACTTTTATCATATTGACCTAAGGCATAAAAAGCACAAGCCATAACATAATTTGCATAATCTGAATTATTTATCAATTCTTCATCTTTATTTAAATTAAAAGAAGCTTCTTGAGGCATATTTTCCTGATGTATTAAAGACATAGTTTTTTGCAAAAAATTCTCTTGAGCTTCAGATAATTGATATTTCACAGCGTAACTTTGGCGCAGCTCCTGAATTGCGCCTCTGAAACCGTTTGTTTTTTTTATTGAATTCAAAACATCTTCCGCAAATGAAAAATACCCACTCGAATATAAAAATTTGGCAAAGTTTAATTTTTGGTAATCATTTTTAATCGAAAGTGAAATTTTCTTCAAATCTTCTCTTGCGGCATGCGGATTCCCCTGCTTTGTTTTATTTATAACCAACTGAAACTCATCAATTAAATAATCTGCCTGCCCTCCGTTTTCAATTTGGCCTTGCGCCAAAACATTATCAACAACAGAAAACAAGTCGAAATATGCCTTATCCTCAATTGCAAAAGCAGATTGCGAAAAAAGAAGAAAAAAGAATATAATAATTATTTTTTTAACTTCTTGCATAATAATATTCTGAGAAAATCTCTACAGCTCTCTTTTCTTCATCAGATTTAGACTCGCCAAGCAGAATGTAATCATGAATATTTTTTAAATTATAGCTTGCAAGAACTTTAACATTTTCTAAATCTACATCAATTTCAGTGCCGTCGATAAAAATCTCAACAAGCTTATCAAGGGTAATAGCTAAAAATATATCTACTAAATTCGGGTCAAAATGCTTATCCCTTGAATCAATCAAAATTCCGACAGCCTTTTCAATTTCCATTCTGGAACGATAGTGCCTTTTGGATGTTATCGCATCAAAAACATCTGCAACAGCTAAAATCCTTCCGCCAAGAGGGATTTCTTCACCTTTGGTGCCCCTAAAATAGCCCGAACCGTCAAACTTTTCATGGTGGCTTGATGCAATATCAACAATATCTTTAAATTCACCTGAAGCATAAACTTTGCTCAAAATCGAGTGAGTAAGACTTGCATGTTGTTTGATGTTTTCATATTCTTCATCAGTCAATTTGCCTTCTTTTTGCAAAATAGAATCTTTAACGCCAATCTTTCCGATATCATGCAACAGTGCAGCCTGCTTTATTGTGTCAATTTCTTTTTCTGTCATCCCAAGTGCTTCTGCAATCAAAACAGAATACATCGTAACCCTTTTTGAATGACCTGAGGTAATCTTATCGCGAGCATCGAGAGAAGCTGACAAAGTATCAATAAAGCTCGACATCAGCTTTGATTGCTCCTCAATGAGCCTTTGTTGTTTATCAAAAAGTGCGGCGTTATCAAGCGCAATTCCTGCAGTTGCTCCGATTGCAATCAATATATCTTCATCTTTTTGGGTAAAATTACCTTCTTTTTTGTTTAAAACTTGGAATACACCGACTATTTCGTGCTTAATATTCACAATCGGCATGCAGAGGACATTTCGGGTTTTATATTCTGTTTTTTGGTCAATTTCTTTATTAAATCTGCTATCAGAATAAACATCATCAATATTAACCGTTTCGCCTGTTTTTGCAACGTAGCCGGCAATTCCTGAATTAACAGAAAATCTGATTTCTTTTAATTCAACACCGGTTGCAATTTTTGACCATAGCTCTTGCTTTTCTTCGTCAAGCATAAAAACGGTACAACGGTCAGCATTTAATGCTTGCTTAATTTCTTGAGCAATAATATTTAGCAAATTATCCAAATTTGTTTCAACAGAAATTGTTCTTCCCACCTTAAGCATTGCAAGAAACGGATCTTCTGCAGGGTTTGGCGGAATAAATGTCATTTGATTTGAAACAATTTTTTCCGTTTCAAGTTCTCTTTTAAGTTTCAGAATAAAACCATTCACCTCATGCATTGCAACAGGTTCAAAAAGAGTTTGCAAAGTTTGCGAAGCAACAAAACTCTCTAACGCCATTTCAGAATTTTTATTCAAATACTCAACATAACCTTGAGCAATCAAGTTAAATTTTGTTGCTAAAGCTGAATTAACGGAAGTTGCTAAAAATTTAGCATCATTTAAAAACAAAAGTGTTTCATAATAGGACTTATGTCCTTCTTTCATTTGACTCATTGCAAGCAAGGACATTGAAATAGAAGCAGATTCAAAATTTTTAATCGCAACAAAATATTTGTGAAATTTCTTGACCATATCAAGCTTATCCAACTTGCCCTTGGTCAAAAATTCACTATAACAAGAATCTAAAAAATTAATTTGCTCAGCTGCCGAAATATTTTCAATACTATCCAAATCTTTAAGCATATTGTACCCTTTATAATGCAAAATTATACTTTATTTTTTGAATTGTGTCGAATATTTTTGTGATAAAATATACTTAAGAAATGGAGAAAAAAATGGAAACAACTACAACTCACACAAACATTAGAGACACAAGAATTCAAAAATTAGCAGATTTAATCGATATGGGTGTCAATCCATATCCTTACTCTTACGATAAGAATGCTTGTGCAAACGATTTGCAAGAAAAATACACAAATCTTGAAGCAGGGTCTGAAACAGAAGAAGAATACAGTGTTGCAGGAAGAATTATGGCAATGCGCAACTCTGGTATGTTTATTGACCTTATGGATTCATCTGGCAAAATTCAAGTTTTCTGCCACAAGGATAATTTAGACGAAAAACAACTCAAGTTAATAAAATTGTTTGATGTGGGTGATATAGCAGGCTTCAAAGGGACAATCAGAAGAACTCCGCGCGGAGAATTAACAATAAAAGCAAAAGATGTAAAAATGCTTTCAAAATCACTTCTCCCGCTTCCTGAAAAATTCCACGGGCTAACCGACGTAGACACTCGCTACCGTCAAAGATATGTTGATATGATTATGAACAAAGATGTGCGCGACACATTTAAAAAACGTTCATTAATCATCCAAAAAATCAGAAACTTCTTATGTGACCAAGGTTTCTTAGAAGTTGAAACTCCAATGCTTCACACAATCGCAGGCGGTGCAAACGCAAGACCTTTCACAACTCACCATAACGCACTTGATATGGAAATGTTTATGAGAATTGCACCTGAGCTTCACTTAAAAAGACTTTTGGTTGGCGGCATAAGCGAAAAGATTTTTGAACTTAACAGAAATTTCAGAAATGAAGGTATCGACATTCGCCACAACCCTGAATTCACAATGCTTGAGCTATACCAAGCTTATGTTGACTACAACGAAATGATGGTGCTTGTTGAAAATATGGTATCTTCAGTTGCTCAAGATGTTCTCGGCACAATGAAAATCACATACCAAGGAAAAGAAATTGACTTAACCCCACCTTGGGACAGAAAAACAATGATTGGTGCAATCAAAGAATACACAGGAATTGATTTTGCAAACTTCTTAACTCCTGAAGAAGCAGCAGAAGAAGCAAGAAAACTTCACGTTGAAGTTGAAGAAAATGATTCTTGGGGCAAAATTCTCGATAGAATTTTTGAAGAGCATGTTGAACCAAAATTAATTCAACCAATTCACATTATCGACTACCCACGCGACATATCTCCGCTTGCAAAAGTTCACAGAGATAACCCAAGGTTAACCGAAAGATTTGAAACAAGAATTAACGGTTGGGAAGTTTCAAATGCATTCTCTGAACTTACAGACCCGATTGACCAAAGAAATCGTTTTGAAGCACAAGCAAAAGCAAAAGCTATGGGTGACGATGAAGCTTGCGATATCGACGAAGACTTTATCTGTGCATTAGAGCACGCTATGCCACCTGCAGGCGGTCTTGGAATTGGTATTGACAGAATCATTATGTTACTTACTGATTCACCTTCAATTAGAGACGTAATTGCATTCCCTACAATGCGCCATCTAACAAATAACTAATCAAAAGGAAATAATTAAAGCCGAGTTGAAATCAACTCGGCTTTTTAAATATATATCTGAAATCCAGAGCTTACTTTTTATCTGCAAATTCGCTGTCTAATCTCAAGAAAACGGGTTTAATATCTTCTTTTGAAATTAGTTTTCCAGCAGGAATCATTTTTGGCTTAAGCTCATCAAGTCGCATATCAATATCAAAATTCAATTGACGCGCAATTTCCGCCGCAATGTTTGGGCAGAATGGCTTAATAAGTGTTCCCACATAAACCATTAAATCAAGAACGGAATATAAAACTCTACCGCATTCTTCCATTTTTTCAGCTTTTGCAAGCGACCAAGGCGCATTGTCGTTCACAAATTTATTCGCCTCATCAACAACTTGCAAAATTTCAGACGCAGCTTCTGCCACCCTGTAATTATCAAAATGCTCTTTAACCTTGAGAATTGAACTATGAGCAATTTCAGTTAATTCATTTGCGCAGATAAATTCTTTTTTAATTTCTCCGTCAAAATATTTAACAAGCATATTCAAAGTTCTGTTTAACAAGTTACCCATATTGTTAGCAAGGTCAACATTCACTCTTTCTTTAAATTCTTCGTCAGAATAATTGCCGTCACGGCCTTGTTGCGTGCAAACTGCAAGATAATATCTGAGCGGATCAGAATTTTCAAGTTCAAACGCTTGCATAATAGTACTTGGTGAAACAACATTACCTGTGGTTTTGCTCATTTTTGCTTGGTTAATTGTAATCCAACCGTGAGCAAAAATAGTTTTCGGCAATTTCACACCTAATGCCATTAAAAGCGCAGACCAATAAATTGCATGGAATTTAAGAATGTCTTTTCCTATAACTTGGACATTTGCAGGCCAATATTTATTAAACAAAATATCGCCAATACCTTCAGGAGTGTATCCTAGTGCTGTAATATAGTTTGAAAGCGCGTCAATCCAAACATAAATGATTTGACTCGGATCAGAATAAACAGGTATACCCCATTTAACATTATCAACCGAGCGAGAAACTGAAATATCTTCAATGTTTTCAAGCTGGTTTAAAACTTCTTGTGCGCGAAAAGCCGGCACAATAAATTTTGGGTTGTTTTTAATGTGTTCCGCAATTTTATCTTTGTATTTAGAAAGGCGGAAGAAATAATTTTCTTCTTTTATTATTTCAGGTTTTGTGCCGTGGATTAAGCAACAGCCATTTTCATCCAAATCTTTATCACTCAAATAAGCTTCGCAACCTGTGCAATATTTGCCCTCGTAACTATCTTTATAGATATCTCCGGAAGAAAGCAATTGTTCGAAAATCTTTTGAACAATTCTTTTGTGTTCAGGGTTTGTAGTTCGAATAAATTTTGAATATTCAATACCTAATTCCTTCCAAGCTGAAGAAAATAAAGCGGAATTCTTATCGCACAACTCTTGAGGAGTAACTCCCATGTTTGCGGCAGTCTTTTGGATTTTAATGCCGTGCTCATCAGTACCTGTTAAAAAGAAATACTCATCTCTTCTTTGCTTGAAATGCTTGAAGATAATGTCAGCCAAAATCTTTTCATAAGCATGACCGATGTGTGGAGCACCGTTTACATAATCAATTGCTGTTGTGATATAAAATTTATTCATTTGAACTACCCTTAACTACATTGCACCTTTAATAATTTCAACAAAGTCATCAGCTTTAAGGCTTGCACCACCAACAAGTGCGCCGTCAATATCACTTTGTGCCATTTGTTCTTTAATTGTTGAAGGCTTAACGCTTCCACCGTACAAAATTCTGATTTTATCAGCATTTTCTCTGCCTGCAACTTGTGCAACAACTTTTCTGATTTCAGCAATAACTCTGTTTGCTTCAACGCTATCACAAGTTTTACCTGTGCCGATTGCCCAAATAGGTTCATAAGCAATGACTGATTTTGCAACATCTGCTGGTGTAATTCCTTCTAATGCTTTCACGATTTGAGAAGCGATATGAGCATCTGTAACACCTGCTTCTCTTTGTTCTAAAGTTTCGCCACAGCAGATAATCGGAATAATTCCTGCAGCTAAAATAGCTTTAGCTTTGCTGTTAATCATTTCATCAGTTTCGCCAAAATATTGTCTTCTTTCACTGTGACCAATGATGATATATTCAGCTTTAAATTCTTTAATCATGTCAATTGAAATTTCGCCTGTGAATGCGCCTTTTGGCTCAAAGTAGCAGTTTTGAGCAGCAAGTGCAACTTTTCCGCAACCGCATTTTTCAAATATTTCTTCAGAAACCGCAGGAATTGATGTAAACACAGGTGCAACAACAATATCAGGTAATTCTGATTTTTCAAATTCTTTAACGCCTTGCATAACGCCAACAACAAGTTCGCGTGCTTCAGCTGTTGTGTTGTGCATTTTCCAGTTTCCTGCAATAAGTGGTTTTCTTGTCATTTTTTAACTCCTTTTAATCTCCTAGGTAAAGTTATTTTAGCACAAAGAACCAAAAAAAGACATAAAAAAAACTCCCGAGTAGGGATCAAATTTGAATAGGAAGGGAAGGAAGGTTATCGTGTTTTGTATAATGTTTATCTTTAGTTTTAGTTTAATGTGTTATCTCTTACATATATATAAAGTATATACAAATATAAAAATTGCATTTTTTCTTTATTTTGTTACATTTCTTTACAATTCGCAGAAAATACTCGTTTGAGTTAATATATCCCTATGGGAACATACTCTGCAAAATACGATAAAACCACACTAAACACGCTTAAAAATAAGCTTGAGCAAGCGGGTGCAAATTTCACGCAACCGCAATACACAGAATTTCAGGCAAGAATAAACGGAGTTGTTGCCACATTTTACACAAGCGGGAAACTAGTTGTGCAAGGTGCAAACACTGATGAATTTTTAGCGCGTTTTCTAAATATTAACCAAACCGCTCAAACAACCTCGCTGCAAACAAGTTTGCAGCTCGGCATGGAAGAAAGACCATATCCACACATCGGAGTCGATGAAAGTGGCAAAGGAGATTTTTTTGGACCACTTTGCGTTGCAGGCGTTTTGCTTGATGAAAAACAAGCGCAGCACCTAAAAGAGATAGGAATTAAAGACTCAAAAAAACTGGATGACAAAAAAATTCTAACCCTTGCTCAAGAAATAAGAAAAAACAGTATATACAACACAATTCACATTACCCCAAAAAAATATAACGAGCTCTACGATAAATTCAAAAATCTAAATAAAATGCTCGCCTGGGGGCACTCAACAGTTATCGAAAATGTGTTATCTCAAAAAAGTGCCGATTTTGCAATTTGCGATAAATTTGGCGATGAAAAATTTATATTATCAATGCTCAAAGAAAAAGGGCGTCAAATTCAAATAATCCAAGAAACAAAAGCTGAAGCAGACACAGCCGTTGCTGCAGCTTCCATTCTCGCTCGAGCTGAGTATGTAAGTCAAATGGGAAAATTATGCACGTATTATGAAATGAACTTCCCAAAAGGTGCTTCCGATAAAGTTATTCAAGCGGGACATGAATTTGTAAAAAAATACGGAATAGAAGAAATGCACTCTGTTTCCAAAGCGCATTTCAAAACATATCAAGAATTTGTTTAATTCTTATTTTTCAACTCCGCCAACTTCTTTCATTTCAGCAAGTAATGCCTTTTGAAGATTAGCAGTAACAGTGTCGTCAGCTGAATCAATAGTTAATCTTACAATCGGCTCTGTGCCTGATTTTCTAATTAAAACAGCAGTTCCGTTTTCAAGATACAATTTTGTGCCGTCGCCTTGCTTTTTGTATTCTTTGATGTGCTCAGCCGCCGCTTTTGTTTTTTCAAAGTCAATTTTGTAACCTGCCACATTATCAACTTCGCCTGTTAAATATTTATCAAAGTGCTTAACACCTGCTTCTTTTGCTTCTTCATTTGCAAAACCGATTTTCTTTGCAACTGAAGTATAACCTGTGCCGGCTTCTTCTTTAAGTTCAGCCAAAATTTGACCAACAGGTTTCTTTTCTGCAGCAACAAGTTCTAAAATTTTTGAAATTGCAACAAAGCCGTCTTTTTCCGGAATATGATTTCTAATTGTTAGTCCGCCCGACTCTTCACCCGCAACAATTACTTCATGTTCACTTCCCTCAAGCTCAACCATTTTATCGCCTAAATATTTAAACCCAACAGGAGTTTCTTCAACTTTAATATCATATTTTTCAGGGTCTTTTTTGTTGAAATAATCAGCAAGAACATCGATTCTCTTACTTGTTGCACAGTTTCTGATAATAGTACCTTTATTCATGCCCTCATTTTTAATCATATGGTAAGCAACAAGCATGATTACATCGTTTGAGTTAATGTAATTGCCATTCTCATCAACAAGGCCAAATCTGTCTGAATCACCATCTGTTGCAAGACCGATTTTTAATTTGGCGTCAGATTTTTTAACTTCTTCTGCAAGATTTGCAAGGTTTTTTGCGTTTGGTTCAGGCCCTTCAACGTGAGTATCCAAGGTTTTAGCAATAGACACGCCATGCTCATTCATCATCCAAGGGAAATAATAATTACCTGTTCCTTCTAAACCATCATAGAAAATTTCAATTCCTGCGCTTTTAATCAAATCATAGTTAATTAATTTCTTGCTATCAATATATTCATTATATTCCTTATAAGGGTCAAAATATGTAAGCTCACCACGTTTTGTTGAATTTTCCACAGGCTTACCGGATTCTGCCACTTTTACAATGTTTTCAGCAATCGGGCGAGTAACAACATCTGTTGCAACTGCACCTTCTGAAGTTAATAAATTATATCCGCCGTAAGTCCAAGGGTTGTGACTTGCAGTCATTAAAACAGAAAGCGGAACATCATGTTCTTTCCCGTAAACAGCAAGAACAGGGGAAGCCGCAGGGGTTGAAAATCCTTCTTCTTCCTTCATAACAGGAACTTTTACATCAATTCCTTTATCTAAAAGCGTATTTACGATTTGCGGAATATAATTAACCGTTGCTTTTCTTGTATCTCCACCAACACCCATCACGTCAATATCGTTATCTTTTGCGTATTTTGCAACCGCATTTGTCATTGTGTTAACAAGTTTATCATTGAATTTGTCGCCGTAAATTTCTCTATATCCTGAAGTTGAAGTTTCATACTTAGCCTTTGCTGTTTTTGCATCTTCAGCGGATAAAAGCTCTGAATCTCTTCCTTTAAAACTCACCGTATCATGTGACAGTGGTGCAAGTCCGGGGGTAGCCATTCCTGTGTTTAAATTGGTTCGAAAGTTTGAAATTGTGCGCACATACGGGCGACTTTGAATACTCGATAATCTCATGTTTATTTCCCTAACATCTAATATACAGAGGATTAAAACATGAAAATAAAATAATTTGCGCCATATTTTAAAAAAAATTAAGATTTAAAGAAATTTATATCTTTTAAATTTTTGCCTTCAACAACAAGCCCACACTTTGTACAAGCAAAATACTTTTTAGTACTATCTAATGGTGCAAAATTATGGCTGCAATTCTCCTCTTCAAGAGCTTCTTCTGGCACTTCTTGTTGAGATTCATTTTTTTTCTTTTTATTTCTTAATTTTGCAATAAGTTCAAAGATATACATATTTTTTATTATATTCTATAATTAAATTAAACGGAATAACAAAATGAAATACGAAAAATTTTTATCATCAACAGTAAATTTCCATGACTTTGCAGGTGTTGTAAAGCTTGCAAATGAATTAAACGTGGGAATTGAAATCAGCAGATTTGGAAAACTCTCAGAGCTTGACTTAAATTACAAAAAAACCTTACAAGAATATAAAAATATTTTAGCGGATTTTGAAGGTCCGCTCACACTTCATGGTTTCTTTTCAAACCTAAACGTTGCATCAAAAGACACTGCAATAAAACAAATTTCAATCAAAAGATATTATCAAAGTTTAGAGATAGCACAAACCCTAGGTTGCAAAAACATAGTTTTCCACACTTGCAGAAACAACTTATTAAAACACAGAGAATTCAATAACTTATATTTCAAATCAAATGTCGAATTTTTCAAAGGCTTTATAAAAGAATTTGAACAAGAGGGAATAACTGCAACGATTGAGAATGTGCATGAACCTAATCCTGAATTTATTCGAGATTTACTTGGCGCAATAAATTCACCAAACCTTAAAGCAACGCTTGATATCGGGCACGCCAATCTTCACGGCGAAATTCCGATTGAAGATTGGATAAAAACCTATGGAATCATGCTTCACCACATGCACCTGCACAATAATTTTAAAGATGAAGATTCCCATAGCTCAATGCTAAATGGAAACATTGATTTCAAGCCAATATTTAATACAATTGAAACGCTTAACATTAAACCACTTATTGTTTTTGAAATTTTTGATGAAAAATCGCTTCGTGAAAGCCTTAAATATTTCAGTGAAAATTTTGAAAATTAATTTACCGCACAAGTGAGCCAAGCCACAAAAAAACCTGCACGCAGGCAGGCAAGAATCAGAAGAGTTGAGGATTTATAACTCTATTCTAACCTTGCGCAGATAAAATTAAATTAGAGAAAACATTAATAAATTCAGAACAAAAAGGCTATTTTTCAACTACCTGAAAGTCTTCCTCGGATTTAAGTGCCCTATCCATAAGGTTTAAGAAAATTTCCCTAGAATTTTTATCAGTGTAAACCGCTTCATAAATAGCAGTGGATAAAGGTGCCTCAATACCAAGTTTTTTTGCAATTTCACAAACCGCCTTTGATGTTTTAACACCTTCTGCAACAGAGCCTAATTCTGCTAAAATATCATCTATTTTTTTATTTTTTGCAAGCATAGCACCAACTGTGTGGTTTCTGCTTAGCGGGCTTGAACAAGTTGCAATTAAATCACCCATGCCGGATAACCCCCACAATGTTGAAGGTTTAGCGCCATATTTTGTTGCAACACGCACGATTTCTGCCATGCCGCGAGCAAGAAGCGCACCGCGAGCATTATCGCCCATGCCGAGTTCATCAATAAAACCTGATGCAATCGCAATTACATTCTTTAAACTTCCCCCAAGCTCAACCCCAACCACATCCGTGTTTGCATATAATCTAAACTTAGCTGGCACATTGCAAGCTTTTTGAACAAATTCAGCCGTTTTGATATCTTCACATGCCACAACTGCAGCGGTTGGACAACCGTTTAACACTTCAAGAGCAAGTGTCGGACCGGATAATACTGCTGTTTTTTGGTTAGGTAGAACTGATTTTATAACCTCGCTCATACGAAGCAAGCTTGGAAGTTCAATCCCTTTGGAAGCATTTACTAAAATTTGATTATCTTTAATTCCTGCCGCCTTTAGCTGTTCACAAACTATTCTTATTGCACTTGTTGCAACGACAAGAAGAATAATGTCTGCCCCTTTTATCGCCTCTGCCAAATCAGATGTTATTTGTACTTTTTCATCAAGTTCAATATTGAAAGGCTTTGTCGTTTTTTTATATAATCTTAATTCGTCAGATAAATCTTCAGCGCGCGAATATCCCGTAATTTCATCAAAATTATTAGTTAAAAGTTTAGTTAAAACCAAACCCCAACAGCCAAGACCAAGAACAGCCAGTTTCATTTATTATATTAACCCCATTAACTTTAATTCATTTTCGATTTTTCTATCTCTAAGACTTGCAAGTGCCAACATGTAGTACGGATTAGAAACATTTTTTATCGAAGATGAAGTTCTGACAGGCATACCAAATGCAGCATTAGAAAGCTTTTTAGGCTTAGTTATACAATTATAATTACGTACCGAATTAACTTTCATATTCTCACTACACACATGTCGCCTTACAAAAATTCTATCACGACGACCCAAAATTTACAAGTTAGGAAATCAGCT
>JAFVOZ010000083.1 GCA_017505585.1 bacterium | reverse complement strand
TTCATTGGTGAATGCGCAATCGGAACAAATGAAAGAGTGGTTGATGTCACAGGAAACATTTTGTTTGATGAAAAAATTGGTGGCTCAATTCACGTAGCGTTTGGTTCAAGTTATCCGGAAACAGGTGGCAAAAATGTTTCTGGACTTCACTGGGATATGATTAAAAACATGAAAAATGGCGGAAAAATTTACGCCGATGATGTGTTGATATATGAAAACGGCAAGTTTTTAATTTAATCATGCAAGTCTTGGAAACTTTTGAATTAGAATTAAAAAATATTTTGAAGGGCTTGGATTGCACTTATATTAATGAAATTGGTGATTTTATCTTTGCTCCTTCAAAGCGTTTGCGCCCAAGATTAATTTTTGCTGCTTGCAAAGCATTAAATAAACCGATTGATACCGAGCAAATAAAACTTGCTGTTGCAATTGAGCTTCTGCATTCTGCAACCCTTGCGCATGACGATGTTATTGATAATTCTTGTATGCGAAGAGGAAAAAGCAGTTTTTTTGGCGAATTGGGTTCGCATGGTGCTGTTCTTATTGGCGATTATATTCTTGCTATTATGCTTAAAATTCTGGCAGATATCGGCTCTTCGGATGTTACAAGGCTTTATTCAGAATACATAATGCGTGTTATTCAAGGCGAATTTAGCCAGATGAAAAATAAAAATGTTGTGCGAACAGAAGAAGAGTATATTAAAGTTTGCGCTCAAAAAACAGCTTCTTTATTTGAATTGGCACTTAGCTCTGTATTCTGTAACGAAGCGGAAGAATTGAGGACCGAGTTAATAGCATATGCACAAAATTTCGGCATAGCATTTCAGATAAAAAACGATATTGCAGATTTCGAAGGGGATGGAGCGGATTGCAAAAACGGAACTTACACTCTACCCAGCATCTTAAAAGAAAAAGGTTTTTCAAATTCTGAAATTAAGGTACAATGTGAAGGAAGAATAGCAAAATACGCTGAAACAGCGCTAGGTGCAATTCAAAATTTAAAAATAAATAAAGAACATTTAATTGAATATTTGGGATATTTAAAATAATTATGAAGGAAAAAATAAAAGCATTTTTGAAAGAAACTTGGGACACTGTTGCATTTGTGCTTGTTGCGGTAATTTTAATCAGGTTTTTTATAGGCGAACTCCGCTGGATTCCTTCAGGCTCTATGCGTCCGACACTCATCGAGCGTGACAGAGTTTTTGTTGAAAAAATGACAAAAATTTATAGGGATAACCAAAGAGGGGATATTGTTGTTTTTTATCCGCCAGCAGAAGTTTTATCAAATGATATTTTTTCATTATTTGCAAGATATACAGGGATTTTCTGTAACGACATAGCCTACATTAAAAGAATAATTGGACTTCCTGGTGAAACGCTCGAGATAAAAAAAGAAAAAACAGGTGAATATTACGTTTATATAAATGGCAAAAAATTAAATGAGCCTTATATCTCGTCAATCACTGAATGGACACCGTGTGATGACAGAGTGAATTGCGGACCCGTTGTTATTCCTGAAGGTCATTATTTTATGATGGGCGATAACCGTGATAATTCCCAAGATAGCAGATATTGGGGGACTTTACCTGAAAAAAGAATAATAGGCCGTGCAGGCTTAATTTTCTGGCCATTAAACAGAATAAGAATGCTTTCAACTGTTAAATACAATTAAAACGTTTGCATTTTTTGCATTTAATGCTATTATAATTGCATAGACACAGTAAACTTTATTTGCTTTTTAGCAATTTAATTTTTAGGAATTTGTGTGGAAAATAATTATTTTAAATTTAACAACAAATATGTAAAAGATTGTTCTACGGCAGGAAGTTGGCGCAGAGGCTTTGAATATTTTCAAAAAGGGCAGATTGCTGAAATTAAATTTCACAATAATATTGTCCGTGCAAAAGTAAAAGGAAATTTTAAATCTCACTATGAAACTGCTTTGAAATTTACAAAAAAAGGCGTTGAACCTTCTTGTAACTGTCCGTTGGATGAGCCTTGGTGTAAGCACGTGGTGGCAGTTGCGCAAGCCTCGATTAAAAATAAGTGGTACGAGCAATTCTTAAAGGCTAAATTTGATGTTGAGCCTGAAAATTTGGAAGAAGATTTTGAGTTTACTCAAGAGCCTCAAGGTGGCTACATTTTCCACTTTAACCCAAAAAGACGACAAAATTTCTTTTCAATTTTGGTGCAAGATAGAAGTACTAAAAAAATCATAAGAGATTTAGAAGGGATTTTCAAAGCTGTTATTGCAGCACAAAAGGAAAATCCGGATTTCCAACTAAATAATGCCCAAAAGCTTGAAGCAATGCTTTTTAAAATGCTTCTTAAGGATTCAAGAATTGATAAAAAAACTGGTTGGTATGATGTTCAAATAAATAAGTTTGACGAATTTTTCAAAATGCTTTCTAAAATGGAAGATGTAATTGATGCCAAAACCCACAAAAAACTCAAGTTTTCAAAAGATATTTGGGAGTTGAAATTATCCGTTAACATTTCCTATATTGGAAACGTTATGCTTTTCTTGTATTGGCAAACACCTGATGAAGGTGAAATTTATCCGTTTGAAGAAATTAGGTATTTTTCAAGACAGCTAAAATGGGGAAGATACAAAGACATTATTTTTCCAACCAATGCTCCTGTTAGTGTGCTTCCACAAAACCTTATCAAATCCAGTTTTTCAGATATTAAAGATGCGGACGGTGGTAAATTCATTTATGAAGACTTACCTAAGATTAAAGAAGTTATGACCGTTGAAATGTCTGAAGAAATGGAAAAGCTCACAAGTCTTGAAAGACATCCGAAGTGCATTGTGGAACTTGGTGTTGATTATGACCAATCATTAACGGCATCTTTAGAATTTGATTATGATGGTGTGAAAGTTCCGTATTCAAAACAAATTAAATCTCCATATGTCACAATCAAAGACCCTAAAAAAGATTTATTATACTGGTTAAAACGCGATGCTAAATATGAAGCGCAAGCGTATCAAATGCTTTTGATGTGCAAATTTGTGCCAATGCAAACAAATAATTTAGCACTAGAAAAAGAAAGCGCGATTGATTTTTATAATTACCATATTTCTCATGCGGGAGATAATTGGCAATTTATTGAAAAAGACGATTTAAGTTTTTATAAAATTGCACACGAAGAGCTTAAAGTTGTTGCCGATATTGACTTTTCTGAAAACAGCAAAGATTCTTTTGAAATTGATTTATATTGCAGAGCAGGTGATAAAAAAATCGAATTTGAAGAAGTGCAGTCGCTTGTGTATGAAGGTGCAAAATATTATAACTCGACAGGTGTCGGTCAAGCTTCAATTCCTTCGGATAACATTTACACATTGCTTAAATCCTTTAACACTTATGATGTTTACAAAAACTCTGAAAATAAATATATAGTAAAGACATTCAGAGCCGGCGTTGTAAGCGAAATGAAGAATTTGAAAGTTGAGCTTAATATGTCTGAAAAATTCGGCACATTCTGGGAAGAAATTTCAACTTTTTCAAATATGGAAAATACTCTGCTTCCAAAAAATACCGTTGCAAATCTTAGAGAATATCAGCTCAAAGGTTATAGTTGGCTTTGGTTCTTGTATCGCTATGGCTTGAACGGAATTCTAGCGGATGATATGGGTCTTGGAAAAACCCTGCAAACTCTTACGATGTTGCAACGTGCAAAGCAAGAAAACGGCTCTGCACCGTCGCTTGTAATTTGTCCAACAACAGTTGTTTTCAACTGGGAAAATGAAATCCACAAATTTGCGCCGGATTTGACTTATTTGTGCTTAAGTGGGGTTGAGCGAAAAGAAAAATTTAGCGAAATTGAAAATTATGATATTGTAATTACAAGCTATGCGCTTATCAGGCGCGATATTAAAGAACTTAAAAAACATAAGTTCAGATACATTATTCTTGATGAATCTCAAAACATTAAAAATGATCAAAGCCAAACATCTAAAGCGGTTAAGGAGCTAAATTCCGATCATAGGCTTGCGCTATCAGGTACGCCGATTGAAAACAAACTCGAAGAGCTTTGGAGTGTATTCGATTTTCTTATGCCGGGATTTTTACTTGATGCGAACGAGTTTAATCATAGGTACGTAACACCTATTATGGAGCACGAAGACCAAACGGTTCAAAAACGATTAAAAACACAAATTTATCCGTTTATTCTACGCCGTATGAAGCGAGACGTGGCAAAAGATCTGCCTGATAAAATTGAATCTGTTGCATATTGTGAACTTACACCTGACCAAAAAGATTTGTATCTTCAAGTGTTTGATTCAACTAAAGAAGAATTGTTTAAATCTATTGAAACTGTCGGTCTTGAAAAATCAAGAATGTCTATTTTCTCAGCATTATTGAGATTGCGCCAAATCTGTTGTCACCCAAGGTTATATGACAAAGAAGGAAAGCTCGGAATATCTGATTCAGGTAAATTTGAATTGTTACAAGAACTTTTAGAGCAAACAATTGCAGAAGGACACAGAATTTTGTTATTCAGCCAATTTGTGAGTATGCTTGATATTATTAAAAACTGGCTCGAAACAAAAGGCATTAAGCATGAATATCTTTCGGGTAAAACAAAAGATAGGCAAAAGGTTGTTGAAAACTTTAATAATGACCCAACAATTCCGATTTTCTTAAT
>JAFVOZ010000082.1 GCA_017505585.1 bacterium | reverse complement strand
GTTATTGAAGCTGAAGGCGGAAAAGAAAAATTTGAAAATAGCATTAAAGAAGAAGCTATAAGAAGAATTAAAAACACGCTTGTAATTGAAAAAATTTCTAAAGATGAAAATATTATCGTTGAACAAGGTGATATAATCAAAGAAATGGGCGAAATTGCAAGAATGTATGGCGAACAAAGTAGATTTATCTTTGAAGAAATCAAGAAAAATCCAAACAGTTTCTCTGTCATTTCACAACAAGCAGCTAGCAAAAAAGTTGGCAAATTCTTAGCAGATAACAATGAATTTACTGTAAAATAGAAAGGGTATTAGTATGAGTTTTGTACCGGTAGTAATAGAACAATCATCCAGAGGCGAAAGATCTTTTGATATTTTTTCAAGATTACTTCGCGAAAGAATCATATTCTTAGGAACACCTATTGATGATATGGTGGCAAATCTTGTTGTGGCTCAACTTTTGCTTCTAGACAGTGAAAACAGCGAAAAAGATATTATGTTATACATAAATTCCCCTGGTGGTTCTGTTACTGCGGGCTTTGCAATTTACGATACTATGCAACATATTAGAGCTGATGTATCTACAATTTGCTTGGGTCAAGCCGCTTCAATGGGCGCATTCTTACTTTCATCAGGTACAAAAGGCAAAAGACTTTGTCTTCCGCACTCAAGAGTGTTAATCCACCAACCATTAGGTGGCGCACAAGGTCAAGCAACTGATATTGAAATCCAAGCGAATGAAATCATCAGAATTAAAAAATCACTCAACACAATCTTATCAGCAAATACCGGTCAACCTCTTAAGAAAATCGAAAAAGACACTGACCGTGACTATATTATGACACCAGAAGAAGCACTTGAATACGGAATGATTGACAAGATTGTCACAAGCGAGCATAATTAATATCAGGAGATAAGATGTCAAATCACGATGAACCTATATTAAAATGCAGTTTCTGCGGAAAAACACAAGACAGCGTTAAGAAATTAATCGCAGGTCCTGATGTGTGTATTTGCGATGAATGTATTGAGCTTTGCAACGAAATTCTTGATGAGGAATTATTCAATGTAAAACCTGAAGAAAAACCTCAAGAAAATGAGGTTGCATTAAGTGGAGTACCGAAACCGCACGAAATTAAAGCATATCTTGATGAGCACATTATTGGTCAAGACGATGCAAAAAAGGTTCTATCTGTTGCAGTTTACAACCACTACAAAAGATTGGCACACAACTCAGCTGAAAATGACGGGGTAGAAATTCAAAAAAGCAATATTTTGCTTGTAGGGCCAACTGGTTCAGGTAAAACTCTACTTGCACAAACACTTGCCAAAATGCTGAATGTGCCGTTTGCTGTTGCAGATGCAACAACACTTACCGAAGCAGGTTATGTGGGCGATGACGTTGAAAACATTTTGCTAAGATTATATCAAGCATCAGACTTCAACGCACAAAGAGCTGAAAAAGGCATAATTTACATTGATGAGATTGATAAGATTGCAAGAAAATCCGAAAATCCTTCAATTACTCGTGATGTTTCAGGTGAAGGCGTACAACAAGCGTTACTCAAAATGATTGAAGGCACAACTGCAAACGTTCCGCCACAAGGTGGCAGAAAACACCCACACCAAGAGTTTATTCAAATCAACACAAGCAACATTTTGTTTATTGTGGGTGGCGCGTTCGTAGGTCTTGAAAAAATCGTTGAAAGAAGAACTGACGATTCAGGAAGCATTGGCTTTGGCGCAAAACAACCAACAGCAGAGGAAAAAGAACTTGCAGCAGGAAGAGTATTAAAGAAAACTCAACCTGATGACCTTCTTAAATTCGGCTTAATTCCTGAATTTATCGGCAGAATTCCTGTTTACGCAATTCTTGACCCACTGGATGAAGAAAGCTTAAAGAAAATTTTAACAGAGCCAAAAAATGCTCTTATTAAACAATACAAAAAACTTCTTGAAATGGATAACGTTAATCTTATTTTTGAAGATGAAGCAATTAACGCTATCGCAAAAGAAGCAATCAAAAGAAAAACCGGTGCTCGTGCGCTAAGGTCAATTGTTGAAGAAGTTATGCTTGATGTTATGTATGAAATTCCTGCCAAAGAAGACGTAAAAGAATTTACAATCACAGCAGACATGATAACAAAAGGCAAAAACGTAATTACACTAAACAAAAAAACAAAAGCAGAAAAAAATAAGGAAAAAGAAGAAATAGCATCTTAATAAATAAGAAAATGGGGAAGGGTATGATTAAAAAAATATTATTTTTATTAGCAGTAATCTCAGTTGTATCTTTATCACAAAATTGCTTGGCGCAAAATGCCGAAATGGTTGACCTCCAAAATGCGGTTATGCCAATAAGTGCGGATGATGCAACGCAAGCGGCTAAAGCAGAAGAAACAAAAGCTCCGGTAATAAACGAAGCAACAGGCTTACACCCAAGATATGACGGCATTTTGGGTACTGAAGGCACAAAAAACACTTCAGAAGCAACGGAAGAAGGAATGCAAGAAGTATCTGCGGAAGAAGCAGCAGCTCCTACAGATGCAAAAATTGCCCCCAAAAAATATACAACACCTGATTTTAAAGATGTAAACGAAAACACAAGATTCTATGCCGAAATTAAAGATTTGCAAGAAAAGGAATTCTTTTTGGTTATCCTGATGCACTATACAGGCCAGATGACCTTATTACAAGAGCTGAATTTTCATCAATTATCACTCGCGCACTAAAAATCGCCGAAATCAAAGTAGAACCAATGAATTTTACAGACATTGATAACCACTGGGCATATAACTACATGCAAATTGCTGCAAATAAAAACTTGCTTAAAGGTCAAGTTGGCGGCGAATTTAAACCAGAAGACACGGTTCCGCGTATTGAAGTTATGGCGATTATGACAAGCGCACTTAATACCCACCAATTAACTCAAGACCAAGTAAAAACACTACTTAGCACATATAAAGACGCAAACTCAATTCCTGCTTGGCTTGTGCAAAACGTAGCTCAAGCAATCAACCTCGACCTTGTTGTTGATTCAGAAAAAGGAAACGGCTACTTAGCACCTCTAGAGCCTGCAACAAGGGCTGAATTTGCGGCATTTATCAGCAGAATGCTTAATCCGAAGGAACAATTACCAAAAGCAAGACTCGGCTTAAAATTATATGAAGGCGAATCAATCGGAAACGCATACACTGACGGTAAATACGCAGTAGTTCCCGCAGGAACTCCGCTAAACTTTGCAATTATAGAATGCACACAAGATAACCCTGCATCAGAAGATTCAAACTTCAAGGCAAGAGCAAGAAAGAACTTTGTAACAGTTGATAAAAAACTTGTAATTCCTGCAGGAAGCGCAATTTACGGTAAATTCAGAGAAGCTAAAAAAGCAAGATTGTTTAGAAGCAATGTAAGATACATTTTAGAAACAGAAATTGTTGAAAGCTCTAAAACAGGACAAAAAATCCCTATGATGGCAACTGCTGTTGTTGAACCTAAATACAACGGCAAAAACATTTTCGACAAAATTAGCTTCTATATTATAAAAGGCAAAAAAATGAACATTCACAAAAGTGCAACAGGTACATTTATCTTGCTTCAACCGTATAGAGTTCAATTAATTGACGAATGGGTTACTCTATAATCTAAAATATTAAAATCAGATACCCTCTAAAAATCTAACGGTGTAATACCCAAGATTATAGAGGGTATCTTGTATAATCATCAAAAAAAGATTGTTAATTATAATAATCAGCCAAATTACCTCTTTAGGCAATGAAGTTAATCTTTCAAAAAGAGATAATGCGAGTAAATTCTCGAAGATTAATCACGCTGTTATAACAAAATTAAAGGAGGAAATAATGGCTATCAAAAAATTTATCGTAGGAACTGGTTTATGTATGGGCTTACTTGCCTCAACCGTTCCATTCAGTATGACACTCGCTGCAGATTGCGACAACGGTTGTCCACTCTCAAAAGTTACACCAAAAAATGCAACTTGCGACAAGTGCACAAAAGTTTATGACGAATGCGGATGCGAACAAAACTTAGTAACAGGAGGAGCTGCTTCAATTGATGCTAAAAAATATCAAGTGCAAAAATACAGCTACCCTGAAGCAGTTTACACAAACTCTAACACAAGTGCGGTTGGCAGTGCAGACAACAACGCAATCATGAACCATGGCTCAACAAGCCCATGCGGAAAAGAATTAGGCGTTATGGTAACCGAAGGATGCCCGACAGGCGGCGCTGCGATGATTGACGAAACAGGCGGAGCTGCAATGGTCGCAAAAGATGGCAAAGACTGCGGTTGTGAACCTGATGTATCAGTAAAATCACCAACTTCAATTGAAGTTACAAGAAAAGTGCTCGAAGGGCATAACCCAAGAAACTTTACAGGATTTGCTGCAGGCGCCGGAAATTTTTACCCCGATGTTCCCGATAGCCACTGGGCAAGCTCAGACATTAATCGCTTAACCGATAAATGCGTTCTATATGGCTACCCAAACGGTTTATTTAAACCAAATAAAGACGTAACAAGAGCCGAGATGGCACAAGCCATAGTCAAAGGATATAATCTCGAAGGCACACAAATGACACCTGAGGGAAATTTCTCGGATGTACCAAAAACACACTGGGCATATGAAGCAATAAACAAAGGTGCAAGTGCGGAATTTTTAGAAGGTATCACTTGCGATAAGTTCAATCCAAACGGGAAAATTACAATGGCGCAAGCACTCACTATTGTTTCCAAGGGCATAAATTGTTCTATGGATGAATGCAAGGCAGACGAAATTTTATCAAAATATAAAGACGGACACTTGGTGCCTAAATGGGCAAAAATCTCCGTTGCAAAAGCAATAGATAATGGTGCACTAAGCGATATGAGCTCTTGCTATATTCACCCGAACAAAGAAGCGAGCCGTGCACAAATTGCAACAATGCTACAAAACATAAGGATTGCAGGCGGTTACGATACAGATAACCAAGTAGCATCGACTGAAGTTACAAAGACTTATGTCGAAAAAGAACAAAAAGTTACAATACCAACACTTGAACTCAAAATGGGTGACATTATCAACTCTAAAAACGCAAACGTTGGTGAAAGATTTGGCGCAACAACATTGAACACAATCGTAATAGACGGCGTGACATTCGAAAAAGGTTCAAAAGTTTACGGTAAAGTTGTTGAAGTTATAAGACCGACCAAAAATTCAAAAGGTGCAATTAGATTATCATTCAACCAAATTGAAGGTTGCGACGGTAAAAAATACGACTTACCAAAACAAATCTTGACTGCAAGAGTAGATAAAAATAAAGATGTCAACGGTTTTGCAAGAGCAATTCAATGGCCGTTCACTTGGACCGGTTCAGTGCTAGGCAACGTGGGCCGTGCCGCAGGCGGCATAGTAGTGGGACTTGCAAATGCAACAGAAAACTTGCTTGACAGCACAGGTACAGGCTCTGCAGAATTGCTCACCGGCCAATTTAGAGCATCAGGCAGAAGTTATGCCAACGCTGGCAAAGCACTTGTTATGGCACCGATTGATGTCACAAGAACAGCATTCTCAGGCACAATGGGTATATTCCAAACAACCGTTGACGAAGTTGCATACCTTGTTGACCCTTCAGGTATGAGAGTTTCTCAAGTTAATCCGAAACAAAAAATCACGATTGCATTTGGCAAATAAACTAAAGGCGACCTTCGGGTCGCTTTTATTTTACATAAAATTTTATGTAACAAAATGTAAAATTTAACCCTTAAATCATAAAGTTTAAAACCAAAAATCCGATTAATAAATCACAAGGATACGAAGGATTTTAAGGAAGACAATAATGATTACGGTTGGTGCGAAACAAGCAGTTTCTTACGTAAATAGAATCAATGAAATAACAGCTCAAAAAACAGAGTCCATGTTAAGACTTTCAAGTGGTTACAGAGTTACAAGTGCTGCAGATGACGCAGGCAATTATCAAACAATAATGGATGCAACTTGTGAATTAAAAGGTTTGGAAGTTGCAAACAAAAACACTCAATCTGCAGTTGAAATTGGCTACATTGCAGACGATGCTTTAAATTCAATTTTAGATTCCGCTTATGTTGTTATGGATATTGCAAATCAAGCATTAAGTGCTGACGAAAAAGAAAGAGCGGTTTTAGAAGAAAGAGCAAATGCAATCATTTCACAAATGAACACCATCAAAAACGATACAAAATATAACGACAACGCAATTTTCACGGAAAACGGAATGACTTTCCAAGTGGGTTATGAAAGCAACGAAAATTCAAAAATCACAATTAACACCTCTCTTTCATCATCTGAAATTGGGGTAGATCTTGCAACATACAATGTTGATTTTACAGATGAAGACAAAATCAAAGAAACTATGCAAAAAATGGAAGATTTAGGCTATTCATTAACAAACAAGATAACAGAAGTTGCATCTAAAGGTGCTATTTTAAAAGACAGGATTGCAGTTCAAGAAAATACTTATGCAAGAGTAGCAGACGCAAGAGCATCAAAAATTGAAACAGACGTTGCGCAAGAATTATTCAACTATGTAAAATTAGGAATTTCTGAAAGTGCAACAAATGCTCTTTTGCAATCAGCAAGCCAATTAAACGGTCAATTGGTGACAAGAATTATTGGTCTTTAATTTATGCTTCAAGCCATTTTTTGAAGAAATTAATCCCCGCATCCGCGCTTTTTTCTGGGTGGAATTGAACAGCTGAAACATTTTTACACTTCACAGACGAACAAAAATCAATATGGTATTCGGTTTTTGAAGAAATGATTTTTTCATCATCCGGTACAACATAATAAGAATTAACAAAATAGAAATAATCATTTGACAGCGCAGAATCCGCCTGAGATACTTCTATTCTATTCCAACCGACTTGGGGAATATTTCCTTGAGTAAATTTTTTAACTTTCCCTTTAAAAATTGAAAGCCCTTGCACTCCTTCTGCTTCTTCGCTTTCTTCAAACAGCACTTGCAAACCAAGGCAAATACCAAGAAAATGCTTTCCTTGAGAAATTACGTCTTTAATTACAACATCAAGCCCTTTTTCTTGAAGCTGTTCCATGCATTGCGCAAAGTGCCCTTGCCCAGGAAATATTATTTTATCAGCATTTATAAGAACTTCAGGGTCACTTGTTAAAACAGGCTCTGCGCCAAGTTGCAAAAGAATGTTTTTGATACTTTTAACATTCCCTGCGCCATAATCAATAATTGCGATTTTTTGATTACTTTTCAAAAGTGTGTCCGTCCGCTTTCATTCTTGCTATAACTTCCGCAAGATCATCTTCGGAAGCAACAATACTTAATCTTACATAACCTTTACCGAATTTACCGAATGCGGTTCCGGGAACAATCATAAGACCGGATTTTTCTAATAAATCAGCGCAAAATTCTTCATCAGTTGCATATCTTGCAGGAGTTTCAATCCAAAGGTAGAATGTTGTTTTTGGCATTTCAACATTTTTCCAACCTAAATCATTCAAGCCTTCAATAAATTTTTCAAGCTTAACTTTAATTTTTGCGTTTGCATTTCTAATATATTCTTCACCTTCATCTGAAGTTAAAATTTTAGCACCCGCGTATTGAATTGCTCTAAAAATGCCTGTATCTAAGCTTGATTTTAATTTTCCAAATGCTTTGATTGCTTGAGCATTACCACAAACCCAGCCCAAGCGCCAGCCTGTCATCGCAAAAGGTTTTGAGAATGAATGAAACTCAACGGCAATATCTTTTGCGCCAGTGCATTCCAAAATTGAATGTGGTTTGTGTTCTTCATCGAAATAAATATCACAATATGCATTGTCATACATCAAAAGCACGTCATGTTTTTTGCAGAAATCAACCATTGATTGCATATATTCAAATGTGCAAGTAACACCAAGCGGATTATTTGGATAGTTTGCAATAATTGCCTTAACTTTCCTGAAGTCATTTCCTTCCGCAATAAATTTTTCATAAACAGCTTCAAGGTCAGGCATATAGTTATCTTCTTTAGTCATTGGGATACTATAAGCACGTGCGCCAGAAACTTTAATCATTTCACCGTATGAAGCATAGCCTGGGTCAGGTATCCAGATAATATCTTTTTCTTCATCGGTATATTGAGGGTTTACAATCCCTCTTATCATATTTGCGATACCTTCTTTTGAACCAATTAATGAAAAAACTTCTGTTTTTGTGTCTATATCGACACCAAATC
>JAFVOZ010000081.1 GCA_017505585.1 bacterium | reverse complement strand
CTCTTATATGTTTAGAATTTTTTGTCCTCTTACATTAATAAAAACTTTCTTTTTGAAAAATTGACTTTTTTATTTCTTATGTTAATTTTTGTAAACTTTGGTGTTCCTTGTCAAGTGGCATATTCAAAGTATTCGGATTATGAAATGCAAACAATTTCAATATATGAAAAAACAAATCCTTCCATTGTTTCGATTGAAGCTGATTTAAAAGAAGGCATTTCAACGGGCACAGGCTGCGTTGTAACATCTGACGGGATAATTTTAACCAGTATGCATGTAATAAGCGGTGCAAAAAATATTGAAGTAACAATTTATAACGGGCAAAATTATAAGGCGGAAGTTATTGCTCTGCTTCGAAATAATAATGATTTAGCTCTTCTTAAAATTAATCCAAAAATTCCTTTAACTCCTGCAAAATTTGGTAATTCCGAAGAAGTAAAAGTTGGGCAAAGAGTCCTTACAATCGGCAATCCTTTCGGTTTTAACGGCACGCTTACAACAGGGATTATTTCAAGAATTGATTACGAAAGAAATAAAATTCAAACAGATGCCGCGATTAACCCAGGGTGCTCCGGCGGTCCGCTAATTACAATGGATGGTGAAATAATTGGAATAAACCAATCAATTTATAATCCTGATAATAACCGCTCGAACATCGGCATAGGTTTTGCGGTTCCGATTAACAATGCTCTTGAGTTTTTGAAAACAAAGCATGTAATCCAAAAATAATTTAATTTTTATCAACCCACACGAAAGTATTTCCTTGCTTTACTTCTTTGAATGGATTATTTGCAAATTTTGTGGGGTTTTTGTTTGGAATGCTTTTGTTTAACAAGCTTGCTTTTTTATTTAGATGCTTGATATTTTCTATAAGTTTTTTTATTGTCATTTTTTATACCTATACTTCTTATTAATTATCCGATTATTCTTCAAATTTTTTAACCCCGAAAATATTTATTTCCCCTACTTCATAAGTACAATTTATTTGTTAAAAACTTGTCTTAACCTATTTTTTTGATATAAAATACTTAATTATAATGATTTGGGGATATTATGGTTAAAAAAGACAAGCTTGAAAGCGTTAAACAACAATGTTTATGTATTAAAAAACCCTCAACCAAGGGTTCGCTTATAATTATTGCTTCAATTTTGGTTGCACTTTTGCTACTCAGAGCAGGGCTCACCGTTATGCAAAGCCAACTTTCAAAAATCATGATGGCAAAAGCTGCTGTTGCAAAAGTTGCAGTTTCAACGGTTGAAACTCGTGAAATTCGCCCAACGTTGGATGCTCCCGGCAGAGTTGTTTCAAAAGAAGTAATCAATGTTGTTCCAAAAGTTTCGGGAACTCTTATTCAAAGACATTTTAAAGACGGTGATTTTGTCAAAAAAGGGCAGCTCCTTTTAACGATTGACCCAAAAAAATTCATAATTGACGTAAACAAATGCAGAGCAAATCTTCAAAGCTCAATTGCACAAGCGAAAAAAGCTGATTTAGACTATGAACGTGCTAAAGAACTTTTGGCGCGTGATTATATTTCTCGAGCAACTTATGATGACACCGTTGCGAAAAAGGATATGGCACACGCACAAGTTGCAGCAAATCAAGCTCTTTTAGATGATTCCTTAAGATTATACGGTTATTCAAAAATCAAAGCGAACACAACAGGTAAAATAGGGATTTTAAGGCTTGTTCCAGGTAACAATGTAGCTCCTGAAGGCGGTTCTTTGGTTGAGATTATGAGCACTGACCCAATCTATATTTTGTATTCGCTTGATTCAAAACAATTTACGGATTTGCGTGAACTTTCAATTATGCCGTCCAATAAAGGTGAAGATCCAATTCAGGTTCAAGTGACTTTACCTAACGGAAAAATTTATGAACATAAAGGTATAGTTGATTTTTACGATAATAGAATTTCTGAATCAACCGGTACAATTGAGTTTCGCGCAACAATCAAAAACCCTGACAATTTGCTTGTTCCGGGCGATTTTGTGAAAGTTAAAGTTTTCTCTAACACATTAAAAGAATCTATTGTTGTTCCTCAAACCGCTGTTCTTCAAGACCAAACAGGACGCTATTTGTTTGTTATTGATGAAAATAATAAAGCTAAAATGGTGAGAATTAAAACTTCAGGGCAAGACGGAAACGATTGGATAGTGACATCAGGTCTTAAAAAGGGAGATAAAATTATCTCTATGGGTATTGTTGCTGTTAGAGACGGTGCTCCCGTTCGCATCTTAAGTGAAGAAGAAATTAAAACATACAAAGATATGGGTGCAAGCATTGATGATGTAAATGCTAATCCTGAAAAATATAAAGATGTAAAAGTTTCATCTGAAGGTGAAAAGAAATAATAATTAAAAACACATAGTAACACGGGAAAAACAATGTTTTCAAAAATTTTCATAGAAAGACCAAGATTTGCAATAGTTATATCTTTAGTGATAATTCTGGCGGGGCTTATTTGTTTAAAAACAATCCCGCTTGAAAAATATCCGGTTATCACGCCACCGCAAGTGCAAGTAACCGCAACATATCCAGGTGCGTCAGCTGATGTTATTGAAAGCACTATTGCAACGGTTATCGAAGCTCAAGTAAACGGTGTTGAAGATATGCTTTATATGACATCCTCAAGTCAAAACGGAAGCTATACCCTCCGCGTTTTCTTTAAAGTTGGGACAGATCCTGATATGGCGGTAGTTAACGTTCAAAATAGGGCTTCGCTTGCAACGCCAAGGTTGCCTGAAGAAGTTAAAAAATATGGTCTTACAATCAAAAAATCAACAGCAGGTAACGCTATTGTAATTTATGGTGTTTATTCTCCTGACGATTCGGTTGACTTATTGACCGCTTCAAACTATGCTTCAATCTTTATCAAAGATGAACTTGCCCGTGTTCCGGGTGCTGCAGACGTTCAAGTTTTTGGTTCGCGTGATTATTCAATTCGTGTCTGGCTAGATTCTCAAAAAATGACAAGCCTTGGGGTTTCGCCTTCTGAAGTGTCAGCTGCAATTCAAGCGCAAAATGCCCAAGTTCCTGCTGGTGAAATTGGGATTGAACCAATGGCAGTAAAACAAGACTTAAAAATCACCCTTAAAACTCGCGGCAGACTTCAAGAAGCGAGCGAGTTTGCAAATATTATCGTAAAATCTTCTTCATCGGGCGAAGCGATCAGATTAAAAGACATCGCAAAAGTTGAGCTTGCTGCTGAAGACTATTCATTCAACGGAAGATTGAATTTAAAACCTATGGCGGTAATTCAAGTAATGCCGTTGTCTGATGCAAACGCAATTAACCTTGCTGAGCAATCAAACAAAAAAATGGAAGAGCTATCAAAAAGTTTTCCAAAAGGGTTAACTTATCAGGTTATTCGCGATGAAGCAGAATTCATCGAAGAAAGTTTGGCGGAAGTGGTTCATGCTATTGTTCTTGCGATTATTCTTGTTGTGCTTACGGTTTACCTTTTCCTTGGGGATTGGAGGGCTTCACTTGTTCCTTTCGCTGCAATCCCTGTGTCTTTAATTGGTACGATTGCAGTCTTTCAGGCATTTGGTTTTACACTTAATACCCTCACCCTTTTTGGTTTTGTTCTTGCTGTCGGCACGGTTGTAGACGATGCTATTGTTGTTGTTGAGAATGTGCAAAGGCATATCGAAACAGGGTTGAAACCAAAGGAAGCAACAATTGTTTCAATGGAAGAAGTTTCAGGCGCTGTTATTGCAACATCTCTTGTTCTTATGGCGGTGTTTGTTCCTGTTGCATTCATGTCGGGTATTCAAGGTAAAATGTTCCAGCAATTTGCTGTAACAATTGCAGTTTCAATTGCATTTTCAACTATTATGGCACTAACTTTGGCGCCTGCTTTATGTGCAACAATTTTGAAATCTAAAGAAGAACTTATTTCAAGAACAATGTTTGACCGTTACAGAGATTTCCATAAACACTACTGGGAAACTCATAAATCCGCATCATTTGTAGATAAAATAAAAAATTCAGGTGAATATCTGGCATACATTTGGGATGTGACTCTTAAAAAATTCAACATTTGGTTTGATGATGTGCGTGATAAATATTTAGTTTGGTCTGAATATTTCGTAAATAATGCTAAAGCAACTTGGATTTCATTTGCAGGATTGCTTATTATGCTTGTTTTCTTGTTTAATGTTTTGCCGAAAGGTTTTTTGCCTGAAGAAGACCAAGGCGCAGTGTTAATTGATATGCAATTTACGGATGGTTCAACGCTGTCCAAAACAGGCAAAGTTTCAGAAAAAATAGAAAAAGAAATTCTAAAATTAAAAGGTGTCACAAAAGTTCTTGGCCTTATTGGTTACAAAGGTGAGAACTCGGGTCTTTTAATTGTAAATTTTGCACCTTGGAAAGAAAGATTACCGAAGAATTCTATACTTAATCTTTTCAAATCCAAAGAGCAAAAAATGGCAGATAATTGCACATTGGCAGGAATGAAAAGAAAAATCAATGCCTTGATTTCCCAAATTCCTGAAGCAAGAATGATGGCATTTTCGCCTCCTGCAATCCCTGGTGTTAGTATGTTTAGTGGTGCAGAATATCAACTTTTGGATAAAGGCAACAGAACTCCTCAAGAACTTGGGGTTGAATCTTTGAATTTTATTGCTGCAGTCGGAAAAAATCCGACAATTTCACGTGCATTTACTCAATATAACTTTAACAACCCTCAAATAATTGTTGATATTGATTACCAAAAAGCATTGGCACAAGGAATTCCGGTTAGTGAAATTTATGCTGCCCTATCTTCTCAATTTGGTAAATCCTACATAAATGACTTTAACAGATATGGTCGTGTATTCAGGGTTATGGTTCAAGCGCATGACACATTTAGAAGCACCCCTGAAGACATTTTGAAAGTATATGTGAAATCAAATAACGGTATGGCGCCACTTAGTTCCGTCGTAAACTTGGTTGAAACAACAGGGCCTTATGCAATTCAAAGGTTTAACATGTATAAATCGGTTCAAATCTCGGGCGTTCCTGCTGCGGGCAAAAGCTCTGGTGAAGCGATTGATGCTATGGCAAAAGTTTCAAAAGAAGTTTTACCTGATGATATGTCATACGCTTGGAGCGGAACAACATTGCAAGAAATAGAAGCTTCAGGGCAGTTAGTTGCAATTATGGCGATTATCATTGTCTTTGTGTATTTGTTCCTTGTGGCGCTGTATGAAAGCTGGATGTTGCCTGTGGGTGTTATGTTGATTGCACCTATCGCAATGGTTGGAGCGTTGTTGTTCCAATATCTTGGCGGGTTGTTTATATCTGCCTTATCGCTTGATTTATACGCGCAAATTGGGCTTATTATGTTAATCGGTCTTGCAGCGAAACAATCAATTCTTATTGTTGAATTTGCAAAAACTGCATACGAAGAAGGGGCAACAATTAAAGAAGCGGCAATGCAAGCTGCGAAAATAAGATTTAGGGCAGTTATGATGACGGTTATTGCGTTTGTGCTTGGTATTTTACCGCTTGTATTTGCAGTTGGCCCAGGGTCTGAATCAAGACACTCGCTTGGTATTACCGTATTTGGCGGAATGCTTGCTGCAGCAATTATCGGTACAATTATGGTGCCTGCATTCTATGTTCTTGTTCAAGAAATGGTGGAAGGTTTTTATAACAGAAAAGGAAAGAAAATAAGTGTTCAAAAAGATAAATAAAATAGCTTTGTTATCAAGCTGTATATTATTTCTGCAGGCAGGCGCGATGGCCCTTGATGCCACCCAAGATGTAGTGCAGACTGAAGCAAAAGTTGAAAAATTGCCTATTAAAATTATGGGTGAAGTAGACACTAATCAAGATAAAAAAGAACCTGAAAAGAATAAAATCAAGCTTTTCGGGAAGAAAAAAGTTGACTACAGTGAATATTTAATCCCGACAGAAGGCTATATCCCAATCGGAAATGCTCACCAAAAACCTGAAATCGTTGAAGGTTCAGTGTCTAAAGGTGCTGAATTTAATCTCGCGGATTGTTTAGAGCTTGCAATTGCTAACAATCCAAAAATTAAGGCTGCTTACGCTAATGCTGCTGCCGTTAAAACAAAAAGAGGTCAAACAATCTCGAGATACACTCCGAATTTAACTTGGACATCATCTATTGCTAGAAATAAAAATGATGTAACCTCGTCCGCGAGCACAACAAATGCTCCTGCTTACACAAAATATTTATTTGGTTCTATTGGTGTTTCTCAACTCGTTTATGATTTTGGAAATGTCCAAAATCAATACACGATCGATAAATTAAACTATCAAGACAGTGCTGATAACATTGACGAAGTTGTGAATGAAGTTATTTATCAAGTTAAAGATGCTTATTATTATGTGATTTTGGCTCTTGAAAATAAACGTGTTATCCAAGAAACCGTTGAACAATTTGAGCAAACATATAACCAAGCTCTCGCTTTTTATCAGGTTGGTGCAAAAGAAAAAATCGGCGTTACAATGGCAGAAGTTGATTTAGAAGATGCAAGAGCTCAGTTAATTCAAGCAAATTACGCGGTTGATGTTGCAATTTCAAGATTAAATAATATTATGGGCTTACCTTTTATATCACCTTATACAATTGATGCTAAGCTTCCTTTTGAGGACATAAAGCTTTCAATTCAAGAAGCCGTTGAAATTGCAAACAAAGAACGTCCAAAGCTTAAAATGGCTCTTACTAAAGTAAAAATTGCAGATGAGTATGTAAAACTTGCAAAGAAAACTTTTTTGCCAAGAATAGAGGTTCAGGGCAATTTTTCCGCAGGTCAACGCGACGACATGGATAGTAAAAATTGGTATAACGTGGGCGGATTTTTGTCCTTTCCGACTGTTAATCCGGTTCTTATAAAAAACCAAGTTGATGAAGCAAGATTTGCTTATGAACAACAACAACACTCAACTCGAGCTGAAATTAACGATATTTACTATGAAATTCAGCAAACTTATGCAAAACTTTTAGAGAAAAAAGAAAGAGTGCCTGTTGCAAAAAAAGGCGTTCAAAAGGCATATGAAAACTATCAAATTGCAAGAGGAAGATACAGAGTTGGTTTGTCTGACCCGATTGAACTTAAAAGTGCACAACTTGACTTGCTAAATGCCCGTCTTGCGTATTTAGAAACGCTTTATCAATATAATAATGCAAAATCAGTTCTTGAAAAATCAATAGGGCAAACGCTTCGAGGAGAAGATATGGGTGCAGAGCTTGTTCTGCCAAAAGAAGAAACACCTGCTGATTTTATGGAAAACAGCAAAATATAATTTTGCAACTTTTGTGCTAAACTGCTAAAATTTTACTATGACAAGCGATATCAAAGCTCAAGTAAAATTAATGCCAAAGCTCCCCGGTTGCTATCAGTTTTTTGATAACACAGGAGAGATAATCTATATTGGTAAAGCTAAAAACTTATATAACAGGGTGAACAGCTATTTTGTCGGGCGCAAAGAGTCTGCAAAATTGCAGGTCATGGTGCCTCAAATTGTGCGTGTTGAGTGTATTGTTGTCGATTCTGAAATTGAAGCTTTAATTCTTGAAAATGAGCTAATTAAAAAATACAAACCGAAATATAATATTCTTTTAAAAGACGATAAAAAATTTCCTTATTTTGTAATTACAAAAGAAGATTATCCAAGAATTATTATTGCAAGAAAAGCTAATTTAAACCCTGAAAAAGGAACGTATTTCGGCCCTTATACGGATTCTCGCGCAATGCATGTAACGCTTGATATTCTGGGCAAAATTTTTCCGCTCAAAAAATGCAAAACTCCGAAATTCAATTCAAGGCCTTGCCTTTATTATGATATCGGAAAATGCTTGGCACCTTGCCAAAAGCTTGTAAGTCCTGAAGAATATCAGGCTATGCTCAAAAACGTCGAACTTTTTTTATCAGGCAAGCAAATGGAGCTTGTTAAAATTATGCAAGCCGAGATGGAAGCCGCTTCAAAAAAAGCTGAATTTGAGCGTGCCATGGCGCTTCGCGATTGTATTCGAGATATCCTAAAAACAATTGAAAAACAAAAAGTAGTTTCAGAGAATACTCGTTTTGATTATGATTATATTGCAACCGCTAATTCCGGAAATCTTTATACTGCTTCTATTTTAGAAGTTCGCGAAGGAAGACTTATAGGCAAAAAAGATTTTGAATTTACGCGCTTTGAAAATACTAAGGCTCAAGAAGTAATTGAAGCTGTGCTCGGCGAATATTATAGTGCGGTTCAGGATAAAGATTTAGTTAAGAATATAATAATTGAAGAAGAAATTGAAGACATCGAAATTTATAGGAATTGGTTATCTGCAAGACGCGGCAAGCAAGTTAACATCAAAACCCCAAAGAAAAAAGCTGAGCAAGAAATCTTGAATATGGCGCGCACAAATGCCCTATACCACCTTGAGCAATTGCAATTAAAAGAATTGACAGCAATTCAAAATGATTTTAATGAAGTTGGGGCTTGGATTCAAGAAAAGCTCAATTTAAAGAATTTTCCGCATCTTATGGAGTGTTACGATATCTCGCACACGCAAGGCACTAATACTGTTGCAAGTAAAGTTGTTTTTCAAGACGGAATGCCGAAAAAATCCTTATATAGAAAATACAAGCTTCGCACTCTCGAAAAAGGCGAGGTTGATGATTTTAAAAGTATGCGAGAAATTTTGACCCGCAGATTATCAAGAATTAAATCGGGTGCTGACAAAAAGCCTGACTTAATAATTATAGATGGAGGTATGGGGCAGCTTTCAAGTGTTATGCAGGTTGTCGATGAACTTGGGCTTAGAGGTGAATTAGATATTGTTTCTCTTGCAAAAAGAGAAGAAGAAATTTTTCTTCCCGAATCTTCAATTCCCGTAATTTTTCCTTTAAGTTCTCCTGCTCTTCATCTTTTCCAAAGAATTAGAGATGAAGCACACAGATTTGCAATAACTTTTCATAAGTCGCTTCGAGCAAAGCAATTTAAAAAATAGCTTTGTTAAGAAATTTTAAGATAATTTTGTAAAAGCGCAATTTTTGCTTCAAGAAATTCTTTATTAAAGTAAGGAAGTTTATAGGAAGACACGTATGGGGTGGGTTACACTATCGTTTAGAGGTACAACTTTGCTTGCCGAACAACAGAGAATTGAGGGCGAGTTGATGAATATTAATTCGGAATTACTTGCTCTACAATCTGAAATTGCTAGTTTTGCGAGTATGAACGGGAAACATCATTGTTGTCATCAACACCATGGGATGACAAACCCTTATATGAGCGCAAAAATGCAGACTGATATGTTTATCAAACAAAATGCTTATTTTGACCCTAAGACAAAACAATATTACACATTCTGCAATAAAAAACCTGTAAAATTCAATCCGCAAGAATATTTCTTAAATATAATGAAGCACGAAACAAAAAAATATGTTGATCAGATAATGCATTTTATGCACGAAAAAGAAGCCGCGATTATGCAAAAGAAACAGCAACTTGAAATGAAATTAAAAATAATCCAAGCAGAAAGGCAGCAAGTAAACAGCGCGAAAAGTCAAGCCATAAGCGAACAAGCACCTAAGTTTGCTTAAAACAACATTGCTTAAAGTATAAATTTTCAAGAACCAACCGAGTTCTATAGTGTGTGTCAATTCTTATAAACTTCAATCCTCATAAAAAAGCAGCCCTTTTGGGGCTGCATTTTAATATTTTGTTGTTTTATCGTTGGTCTAAAACTCCGTTTTCGTTTTTGTCGTAAGTTGTGCGCTTAACTGTTCCGTCAGGATTTAGTTGTTCGCGTTTTGTATATTTATTGCTTTTTTCGCTGTATTCGCTGTATTTTTCGGTGGCAACTCCGTCTTTATTGTATTCATACATTTCTTCGAAGTGACCATTTGTTTTATCCGTGTTTACATATTTTGTGCTCAAGTTTCCTTCGGTGTCGTAAACTTCTTTGACTTCGATAGGTTGCTTACCGTTTTCTTCAGTCACATAATCGGTATCTTTTAAAATACTTTCTAATTTGCCGTTTTCGCCGTATTGATAATAATCTTTGCTTGCAATGCTGCCGTCTTTATTGTATCCGATTTTTTGGTCAATTTTATCTGCATCGTCTGCAAGCATTACGTCTTCGCTACCACTTGCTACGTATTCAAATCTTTGCATAACTTCTTTCATTTGGTCGAAAGTAAAGTTTTCGTGTGCTTTGTTGCCTTTTGCGATATTTTCTTGTTTCCAAGTTTCAAATTCTTGTTCAGTGATTGTGCCGCTACCATCTTTGTCTACGTGCTGATTAACGAAATGTGCGATTTCATCGCCGTTTAAAACGCCATCATCAGGCTGAAATTCAATCATTCCGTTTTCTTCTTTTGTTTTATTTAACCATTTTTCGTTTTTCAACAAATGTTGAAAAATTTTATTATTTGCGAGTTTTGGGTGCGCCGTATCTTTTGTGATATTCACTTCGTTTAAGCCTTGCATGTTCACGTTGAAATTAATTGGTTCACTCATGTTTTTTCCCTTTCATAAAAATACACACATCGTATGCAAGGGATATCGTTCTTTTAAAATTAAAACTTTAGAATTTTTATGGTAACTTTTACAATTATTTACAAACTATAAAAACACGGCTCTGCATATAAATATTGCTGCAATAATTCCTATTAAATCCGCCAAAATGCCTGTAAGCACCGCGTGGCGCATTTTTTTGATTCCGATTGAGCCAAAATAAACAGCAAGCACGTAAAAAGTGGTTTCCGAACTTCCAACAATCACTGCGCTTAATTTTGCAGCATAAGAATCGACGCCGCTTGTATTCACGATGTCGGAAAATATGCCAAGTGTTGCAGAGCCTGAAAGTGATCTTGTAATCATTAAAATAAGAGAATCTGCGGGAATTTGTAGTGCTTCAAGGGGCGAGCAAAGAGCATTTGCGAGCCACTCAATTGCGCCAGATGCCCGAAGCATTGCAACTGCTGTCATAATTGCAACAAGATAAGGGATAATTCTTACTGCAATATTAAAACCTTCTTTTGCGCCTTCCGTAAAGTTAGCGTAGCAATCAACTTTCTTTATCATTCCAAAAATAAGGATAATACTGATAAGTGTCGGAATAATTAATATTGAAATCGTGTTTAAAATTTCTGTCATCTAAACACCCTTTCAAAAATTTTGGAAATAATAATGGCAGAAATAAATGCAATCGTTGTGACCATAATTGCAGGAAGTATTATCTCTGTTGGGTTTTTTGCACCGGAGGCAGTCAAAATTGCAAGCACGCTTGTCGGAACAAGTTGAAAACCTGCCGTGTTCATTGCAAGAAATGTACACATTCCGTTTGTTGCGCGTTCTTTGTCTTCGTTATTTTTTTGCATCTCTTCCATTGCTTTTATCCCAAATGGGGTTGCAGCATTTGCAAGCCCAAGCGCGTTTGCTGTAAAGTTAAGAGCGATGGATGATATTGCGGGGTCATCTTTTTTAAAGTCTTTAAAAATAAAACGAACAACTGGTGCAATAAACTTTGAAAAAGCTTCAATCAACCCTGAGTTTTTGGCTATATTCATAATTCCGAGCCAAAATGCCATAATGCCGATAAGAGAAAATGCAATGGTTACGGCTTGTTTCATCGAGGTAAGTAGTGCGCTTACAACTTCTTGCATTGTGCCGTTAATAAGCCCGAATATAAAGGAAATTAAAATTAAAAAAATCCAAATATAATTCAAGGCGACCTCTAGCCGTTATCAAGCGATAAATAATAGCTTTCGCCGGCTTCTGTAATTGCATATTCTTTTGTGCCTGTTTCTTGAGAGCCTTCAATGAATCTAATGTAATTTCTTGAAATAGCTTCGTTTAAAATAGCATAATCAACAAGCTTTTCTTTTGCGGCGTAAAGCTTTGAATTCAAGAATTTAACAGAGAAATTTTTGATGTTTAAAACATTTTTAATAAAGTAAGCAGTGATGATAAAATCATCAAATATGCCGTTTGAAATTTTGTTGTGCATAAATTCGGGCAAATCCGGTTCACGTTTGGGCTGGTATAAGTCAAGCCCTTGGTTTTGGTATGGATTTTCTTGCGGTCTTTGTGTCGGTTCAGAATTATAGTTTTGGATTGCTTGGTTTTGCACGTTATCGTATGCAAAATTGTTTTGGTTTATATTTTGAGCATAGCGAAACTCGCTTGTGTGCTGATTATTCACCCCTTGCTGCTCTGAATAAATTTCATTAAATGTCTTTTGTGGTTGTTCTTCTTTTGCTTCAAAATTAAATGAAATTTTTTCTCTTATTTTTTCTTCATTCACTTGAGGTTTAGCGTCCTCGTGGTGTTGTTGTGTTTGAGCTTGGTATTGCGCATATTGAGCTTGCTGTTGAATATATTGCGTTTGTTGTTGCACTTGTGGCTGAGCTCTATACACATTTTCGCTTTGTGGCACATATTGTTGATTTTCAACTTTTGTGGCGGTTGCTTGCGCTCTTTGTTCCATAAATTTTTGCTCGTAATTTACGGGCTCAACCTGTCTTTTTTGAGGCTCATATTGTCTTGGCATTGGCTTGTTGCCTGTAAAGATTGCCAAATAATCATTCATTTGAGCTTCTACAAGATGTCTTTCTTTGGTGTTGAATTCAATTTCAAAACCGTCTAAATTAGCTTTTAATTTATAATATGCCACGATATTTTCCTATTTTAATTAATTTCTGTTTTTTAAAATTTCTTCGCGCCATTTAGCGAGTTGTTGTTCAACAAATTCAGCATCATCGCTTGAAAGTTCGATTTCAATTTCGCCTTTCTTCATTTTGAAAACATATTCTGCCATGTCATCTCCCCTTTATTGTTTCTATTATTATCTAATCATAAAATTAAACTATTTAAAAATATTTTAAGCAAATTTAACATTATTTAACACAAAACAACCGCCATTGCATATTCCTCTGTGTGGGAAATTGAAACATCGCCTTCTATTTTTGTTCCTTTTATGTATAAAGACGGTTTTTTTGAGTCTTTCGCAAGGATTTCAATTTCGTTAAATGGCGTGTCTTGTGTGCCTTTTGCTTTAATGTAAGCTTCTTTTGCGCAAAACCTTGCACATAGACTTTCTTCGGGTTTTGCTTTTGAGAAACAATAATCAAGCTCATCCGCTGAAAAAAGTCTGCTTAAGAATTTTTCATCTTTTTCTCTTGTTTTTCCTTTGAATCTTGAAATTTGTTCTATGTCGCAACCGATATTCATAATTGCATTATACAATTTTTGTTTGTAAATGTGTGTAAATTTTATTGGT
>JAFVOZ010000080.1 GCA_017505585.1 bacterium | reverse complement strand
GTTTTTGGGTTTGGCATTAAACCTTTAGGACCCAAAACTCTACCGATTTTACCAAGAGCTGCCATCATATCAGGTGTTGCAATCAAAGTATCAAATTCGAACCAACCGCCTTGAATTTTGTCGATGATTTCTTCAGAACCTGCGTAATCTGCGCCAGCATCAAGTGCTTGTTGAACTTTTTCACCTTTTGCAACAACGCAAACTCTTACAGTTTTACCAAGACCGGCTGGAAGAACTGTGGTTGATCTGATTTGTTGGTCAGCGTGTTTTACTTCAATACCTAATCTGAAGTGGCATTCAAGAGTTTCATCGAATTTTGAAACTTCTTTTGAAACTGCTTGCAATTTTTCAATCGCAGCAAGAGCAGATGTTGGTTGTTCAAAACCTTGCATCAACTCATTTATTTTTTGTTGTTTTTTTGTTAATTTTTTCATTTTTTATATCCCTTTCGTGGTCATAACGGCGAAATCGCCTGCCAACTTTTATTCCTCAACAGTAACGCCCATTGAACGCGCTGTTCCTTTAATCATTTCAACAGCCGCTTCAACTGTAGTCGCGTTCAAATCGTCTTTTTTAACTTTTGCAATTTCTTCGAGTTGCGCGCGAGTAATAGTACCAACTTTTGTTTTGTTTGGTGTAGCACTACCTTTTGGAATGTTTAATGCTTTTTTAATCAAAACAGGTGCTGGTGGTGATTTTGTTACGAATGAGAAACTTCTATCTTCGTAAACATCGATAACAACAGGAATAATGTATCCTGCTTGAGATGCAGTTCTTTCATTGAACTGTTTGCAGAAATCCATGATGTTTACACCTTTTTGACCCAAAGCTGGACCAACTGGTGGTGATGGATTTGCTTTTCCGGCTTCAATTTGCAATTTAATTTTGCCAGTAACTTTCTTTTTTGGTGCCATTTTATTTTCCTTTCTGTGGTACTAGCGGGCTTTACCCTTCCACTTATACTTTTTGTATTTGTTTGTATTCTAATTCAACAGGGGTTTCACGACCAAAGATTGAAACAGTTGCACGAAGTTTTGCTTTGTCAGGATAAACTTCTGTGATTTCCCCAATGAAGTCTGCAAATGGTCCAGAGGAGATTTTAACTTGATCGCCAACTTTAACATCAAGTTCGATTTTTTGAACTGTGCTTGTTGATCTTTGAATAATCTTTTTAATTTCACTTTCTTTTGCAGGAATTGGTTTTTTAGCTGAACCAACGAATTTTGTAACCCCTGCAGTGTGACGGACAACATACCAAGTTTCTTCTGTCATAATCATTTCAACAAGAACATAACCTGGGAATACTTTTTCTTCTTTTTCAGTTTTCTTTCCGGCTTTTACTTGAGTAATTGTTTTTTGCGGAACTTCAACTCTGAAGATTTTATCCGCCATATCCATATATTCAATACGTTTTTCAAGGTTTGTTTTAACTTTGTTTTCGTATCCTGAATAAACATGAACGATATACCAATGTTTTTTAGGTGTGTTGTCAACTTTAACAGGAGCTTTTTCTTCAACTTTTACTTCTGCAACTTCTTCAACAGCAGTTTCTTCTTCAATAACTTCTGTCACTTCTTCTACTTGATTTTCAAGTTCATCTATTGATTTAACAACAACTTTTGATGATTTTCTTGCCATTACTTTTTCCTTTTTATTGAGGTATAAGACCTAAAATCCCTTTAAATACCAAATCGATAATATAAGTGAATAGTGTAAAGAAAACAACAACAATAAACACAATAATTGTTTCGCTTACGATTTGAGGTTTTTGAGGCCAAGAAATTTTGCCCCATTCTGTTTTCACGCCTTTGAAGTATGCTTTTAAACTGTCTTGCAATGTTACTTTGTTTTCTTTTTGATTTGACATTCAAGTTACCTTTTCTTTAAAAATCGCGCCCTGGAGGACTCGAACCCACGACATCCGGTTTTGGAGACCGACGTTCTACCAACTGAACTAAGGACGCAATTCCTTAATTGATAAAACTATTTTGTTTCTTTGTGGTTAGTATGAGCATTGCATCTTGGGCAATACTTTTTAAGCTCCATACGTTCTTTCAAAGTTTTTTTGTTTTTTGTGGTTGTGTAATTACGTTCTTTGCAGTTTTCACATGCTAGTACAACCATTCTGTCATTTTTACCTTTTATTCCCATTTTCCGCTCCTTTTGGGGTTTAGTTAATTTTTGTTTTAAAAAACGGGCCTCATTCACCCGTTTATTTTTATCACATATACAAATATCATACCAAGAATAAATTTATATGCAAGAAAAAACATGCTTTTTCGCCATTTTTAGTTAAATTATATTAAGATTTTATTTTCTTATAAAAAAAAGCCGCAAACTGCGGCTACTAGACTTGGGGAGGAGGTTTTAATGCAAAGCATTTAGCTTTACGAGTTAGTAATCGACAATTTTTTAAAAAAATTTAAGAAAAAACTCAAAACTAATCTAAAAGTATTATTTTTAAAAAAAACCTTTGACAATTTGGTAAAATAATAAATATGAAAAAAATATTAGCTATATTGGTTATATTTTTGTTGAGTACTTCGCTTTGCTTTGCTTCAGGGCAAAAAAAGAAGAATTCGGTTGTCAGGATGGAAATAGAAACAAAAGACGGTTTCGTTCTTGTCGGAGATTTCTATCCTTCAAAAGTGCGCGATAAAAAAATGCCGCTTGTTTTTATGTTGCATTCAATAAATGGCAAGTCTGCAGATTGGGGTGATTTGCCTAAAAAAATTGCAAGCCAAGGTAATAATGTCTTCGCCCTTGATATGAGGGGTCATGGAAGAAGCGTGTATAATATAAATTTCAGATATGTTTCAAGAAGTTATCTGAAGCCGAAAATGTGGTTAAAATTTCCGAATGACACGGTCGAAACCATTAATTTCTTAAAAGAACATTATTCAATGGTTGATTATGACCATGTAATTTTTGTTGGAGCTGATTTAGGTGCTAACACTGCAATTTTGGCAGGCAGAAATTTAAAACCAGAGCCGGATAAAATGATTTTGATTTCACCCACTCAAAAATTCAAAGGCTTGCACACCCCGCTTGTTTTGTCCGAATATGAAAAAACAAAATTTTATATAATAGCAACCGAAACAGATAGATACTTTATGTTGCAAGCAAAAACTTTAGATAAATTTATTCAAACCCAATCTACCCTTAAATTGTACCCTAAGGGTGGTTCGGGCACATTATTGCTTAAACAATCAAAAGATGTTTCGGATGATATTATAAAATTCGTTTACGAAGAATAATTCTATATGAATTTTTTAATTGCTTCTTCAGGTGTTAAAAGTTCAGCATCTTTGCTTGTTCTTGTTTTAAATTCAACTTTGCCTTCTGTAATTGATTTGCCTACAACAACTTTATACGGGAAGCCAATTAAGTCGGCATCTTTAAATTTGACACCAGCACGTTCATCTCTGTCATCAAGCACAACCTCAACCCCCGCTTCAAGAAGTTTATTGTAGATTTCAGTGGCAGTTTGCATTTGGAGTTCGTCTTGAGTATTAACAGGAACAATGATCACTTTATAAGGAGCGATTGCTTCGGGCCAAATAATACCAAAGTCATCATGGAATTTTTCAATCGCGGCAGAAACCACACGGGTTACTCCGATACCGTAGCAGCCCATAATATATGGCTTTAATTCGCCGTTTTCATTTGTATATTGCGCATTCATCGCTGCGGAATATTTTGTTCCCAATTGGAAAATATTACCTACTTCAATCCCTCTTGTAACATCAAGTGGTTCGCCGCAAATCGGGCATTTTTCACCCTTTTTAACAAGAGAAATGTCAACAAATTCAGGCATTTCTTTAAAGTTATAACCTGCGATATGTTTTTCTGGTTCATTTGCGCCGATGATAAAGTTTTTCATTTTGTTCGCAGATTTATCGAACACGACTTTAATTTTGTCTTCGAGCCCAACAAAACTTAAATAACCTGCTTCAGAACCTGTAATTTCTGCTGCTTCGGCAGATGTTGCAGGGCGAATTTCAATACCTTCACAAATATTTAAAAGTTTTGTTTCTTCAACTTCTTTATCGCCTCTAATCATCGCCATTACGGGTTTTGAATCAACAATATAAAGAACGGATTTTAAAATGCAATTTGTTTCCACATTAAAGAATTTAGCAACTTCTTCAATTGTTTTTGTATTTGGAGTGTCAACGATTTTTTCTTCGGTGAAGCCGCTGTCTGTTTCTTCAATGTTTAAGTTTGATGTTGCGTGGTTTGAGTTTGCGCTATAGTCACATTTTGTGCAGTAGAACACATCATTTTCGCCAACTTCTGTGTCAGTGAGTACCATAAATTCATGACTTACCGCACCTCCGATTGCGCCCGAATCCGATTGAACAGCTTTTGTTTCTAAACCACAACGATTAAAGATTGCAGTGTAAGCGCGCGCCATATTTTCATATTCTTCTTCAAGCGATTCTTGAGAAGTATGGAAACTGTATGCGTCTTTCATAACAAATTCTCTACCCCTTAAAAGACCGAAACGAGGGCGAATTTCATCTCTGAATTTCGTTTGAATTTGATATAAGTTAATCGGGAGTTGCTTGTATGAATCTAAAAGCCCGTCTGCAATTGAAGTTATAACCTCTTCATGAGTTGGCGCAAGACACATTTCATTTCCTGATCTATCTTTTGTTCTCATTAGCTCTTTGCCGTATTTTGCCCATCTGCCTGATTTTTGCCAAATTTCCGCAGGCTGAACAAATGGCATAAGAAGTTCTTGTGCTCCTGCTTTGTTCATTTCTTCGCGAACAATTTGTTCAACTTTCTGAATAACCCGCCAAGCAAGCGGCAAGTAGCTATATATCCCGCTTGATAATTTTTTAATATATCCTGCACGAACAAGAAGCTTGTGGCTTATTGCTTCCGCGTCTGACGGGAATTCGCGTTTTGTTTTCACAAAGAGTTTTGACATTTTCATAAGCTGTTTTTCCTTTATTTTGTTACTCGAATTATAGCAAAAAAGGTTTTAAAAAAAAACTTATGATATAATTTCTTTATGCAAGAAGGAAGAAAAATCATACAAACAAATAGAAAAGCCTTTCATGATTTTGCAATTTCTGAAAAATATACGGCAGGAATTGTGCTTACGGGGACTGAAATTAAATCAATTCGAGCAGGCGGCTTGAATTTGAAAGATAGTTTTGCGCGCATTGAAAAAGGTGAAGTAATTTTATACAATTGTCACATAAGTCCTTATGAACATGGAAACATCTTTAACCACGAAGCAGAAAGACCGAGAAAATTACTCCTCACAAAACGTGAAATTTTAAAAATTACAGGAAAAATAAAACAAGAAAATTATTCAATTTTGCCGCTTGAAGTTTTTCTATACAGAGGTTTTGCAAAGGTTGAAATCGGGCTTGGCAAAGGTAAAAAATTGCATGATAAACGTGAAGACCTTAAAAAACGTGATATCCAAAGACATATTGAAAATTATTGATTTTGTTTAATCAAGCTTGCATTTTTTGAAAAAATACATCCGCAATAATTTTGGCGGTACATATTTTCTCTGTTCGCAATTTCGTTTGATTTTTTAAATCCGTCTTTTTTCTTGAAATCAAAAGGTATAAAAATAGCTTTGTTTTCAAATAATAATTGTGCTCTTTCGCCTTCAGCAAATATTTGTTTTGAAACTTTATGCGGGCTCACAGTAAGTGTTGTTGAAAAATTTTTTATTCCAAGTCCAAGTGCTTTTTTTGCGGTTTGGGTGAGTCGTAAATTAAAACATTTGGAGCACCTCACTCCTTTTTCGGGTTCATCTTCAAGTCCTTTTGAAATATTTACGAAATCCTCATTTTGCCAAGGTTCAAAAATTACCTTGAAACCTTCCTTTTTGCAATATTTTCTTAATTCTTCTTTTCTTTTTTCGTATTCTGTTTCTTCTGAAATATTTGGATTGTAAAAATATGAAATTACATCATATCCTTCTTCTCGAAGTGCAATGGAAGGATAAGCAAAACATGGGGCGCAACATGTATGAAGCAATATTTTTTTTGGATTTATTTCTTGCATAGTTCCCTCAGATTTTTAAGGTAATACTTTTCTTCCCCAACAAGATTTTTTTCTGCAAAATTTATTAAAAATTCTATAATTTTTTGTGGGTTTTCGAAATTTTCTTTGATTTTTCCCGTAAGTTCAAAATCAAGCCCATATTTTGCGGCGTCAAATCCATATTTTTCAACATCGGCAAAGTTAATTGCATTGAATTTTTCACACAATTCTTTTGTTTCTTTTTTGTTTTTTAAAAGTCCTTTATAGAATGCACATAGCCCAAGTGCAATGTTAAGTGAATTTGCATCATGATTCCTTATCTCTATTGCATTTTTGAGCCTAACATCCCCAAATGTCAGACTTGAATGCAAAAGATAATCCGAAAGGGTCGGAACTTCCTTTTCGTAACCATTTTCCATAAATTCTTTAAAAGTTATTTCCCCGTTTATTAAAAGCTTTTTCTCGCCTCTTTCAATAAATAACATCGGAACATCTAAAATTCTTTTAATATAATCCGCAAACGTTTCGGCATTATCTAAAATATTACTATAGAACGTGCTTGAACGTGCGTTATCTGTATATTTCCAAATAAGTGCACGGTAGCTTTTATATCCTGTGTCAACCCCGCCTCTTATATTTGAATTAGCACAGAGTCCTGTCATAAAAGGCATAATTTTATTTAAAAATTTTAGTTGCAAAATGGCGTTTTCTTCGTCTGAATAATCACAGTTAATTTGAATTCCTGCGGTTTCTCGCATCATAGCAGGCGCCAAGGTGCCTTGTTCTTTTAGATATTCAGCCATAATTAAATATCTGTTTTTCTTTAAAATCTTGATTTCAGGGTGTGTTGAATGTGGTGTGAGCCCTTTTTCAAGAAATGCGATTCCTTTTAATTTTGCAATTTTATCAAAATCGGAGATAATTTTTGAAACCCCTGTTTCTATGTTTTTTATGGAATTTTCGGGTTTGTAGGATATTTCAAATTGCCCGCCCGGTTCAAGCGAAATGCTCGTTTTTCCTTTTATTGCGCCAAGCACGGTTTGTCCGTCATATAAAATTCCCCAACCGTATCTTTTTGCGAATTCTTCAATTGTTTCCGACATTAATTCGGGGTCAACGGTTTTTAGACTTTGTGAATTTAGGGAAATTCTTTCATATTCAAGTCCGATTTTTTTATCTTCAGGCTGTTTGCAAGAGTTTTTATAGTAATTTACAATTTCGTCAAATGTCAGCCCTTCTGTTTTTTTGGCAAAGTTTAGCATAAGTTTATATTAGCACTTAAACCGTTTTTTGCATCTTGCATATTCAGGCTAATTAAAAAAGACCCCTTTGGTTATGTGAGGTCTTTTGATTCTCTTTTTCCTGCTCTTTTTTCTCTAATACGTTTAATACTCTTTAAGTCTTATTATGCTGTTAAGTTTACAAGTTGTTTTTGATAATTTTTTTCGCTAGCTGTTGCAGCTGTGCTGAGTGTGTTATGGATATTCATATTTAATTTTGCGCAGTCGCTTTGTCTGTTGATTTTATTTCTGTTTGCAATATCGCTCAATAAATCTTTAACATCTGTTTCAGTAATTTTTAATTGGTCTTTTAATTCAGCTGATTTAGTTTTGCCTGTGTTCATAATTCCAGCAAGTTGTTTGTTGATGAATGCTTCTCTGCTGCTGCCATGTTTTTCAGGGTTGTATTCTTTTTCAGCTTTCTTAACTGTTTGAGCGATTTTTTCTTCTTTAGCAGCTTTTTCTTCTTTTTCGAGTTCTCTTATTTCTGCCTTTAATTTATCGATTTCTTTATTCTTTTCATCGATAACTTTTTGGTCATCTGAAGTTTTTTCATCTGCTTTGTCAGTATTTTTATCAATGTTTTTGATATTGTGGTTTGCGCTTGTAGTTAATTGGTTTGCAGCATCGCTTTCTTTTTGGCTGTTTGCAATTTCAGTTTCTTTCAAAGCTTCGCCTTCGTGCTTTTTGTCATATGCTTCGAAAAGTCCGCCGATAAGTGGAAGATCTTTTGCAAATTTTTCAATTTTACCGATGAAACTAGCATTACCGGCATCAAGTTTGCCGTCAGCAATATCTTCCATATATTCCGCTTTTGATTTATAGGAATATTCTTGACCTTGGAATTCAAATACAAATTCGCCACCTTGGGCTTTGTTTTTCTTTACGGCTTGAGCTTGGCTGTTGTCAGAAGGAATATTTAAAATGTTGCTGATACCGAGTGTCATTTTCGTTCCTTGTTTAGTACTTACATGAATATAAAGTATTTTTGGATTACTCGATTTCAAGATTATTTATTTTTGTTACATATCTTTACATACTTTGTATATAATTAATATATAATAACTCAAAATCCTTTTATATCTTTCTTTTGCAAGATTTTACAAATCTTTAAACTCATTAAAAAAGACCCCTTTGATTGATGGGGTCTTTTCGATTCTCTTTTTCCTGCTCTTTATTTTCTCTTATAGTTTATGCTCTCTGAGTGTTTGCTATCCTGCAATATTTAATGCTTTTGTTCTCGCATTTTCTGCGCTTAATGTTGCGGCTGTGCTAAATGTATTTTTAATGCACATGTTAAATCTGGACAAATGATTTTGCTTGTTAATTTTCGTTCTGCTTGCAATCTCGCTGAATAAATCTTTAACTTCCGTTTCAAGATTTTTTAATTGGTCTTTTAATTCAGCTGATTTAGTCTTGCCCGTGTTTGTAAGACCCGCAACTTGTTTGTTAATATATGCTTCTTTATCGTTTCCATGTTTTTTGGGGTCATATTGTTCATTCGCCTTTTTAACAGCTTCTTCAATTTTTTCTTCTTTGGCTTCTTTTTCTTCTTCTTCCAGTTGCTTTATTTCCTTTTTTAATTCTTCTATTTCTGCATTTTTTTCGTTTGTAACGTCTTTGTCTTCGGAATTTGTTTCCGTTATATCGCTTCTGCTTTTTTCAACTTTATCCATGCCGCTTTGTGTTATTTCTGTCATTTTTGTTGCTGATGCACTTTGCTCAGCGTAATATTCGGCTATTTCTTCAGCAGTTAATGTTTTGTATTCTTCAAAGGTCATACCTTTTTCTTTCATTTCTATATCTGCCATAAAGTCTTTAAATTTTTCAAACTTGCTTTTTTCTTCTTCATCTTTAAAAAAGCATAGACTATCCATGTCGCCTGCTTTTCTTGTATTATCAATCGTGCCGTCTTCGATATCTGTTAAATATTCAGCCATAGAAAGATAATAGAACTCATCACCATTAGCATCTTCGAATACAAAAACATTGTCAGGATTTACTTCAGGTTTTGTATTATTTACCTGAGTTTGTTGATAAGTAGCATTTAAATTCTTATTATTTACAGTTGCTGTCATATCACATTCCTTTTGCTTCTGTAAATATAAAGTATTTATTTAAGGCATAAATTCAGAGCAATGAGCTTTTGTTACAGAACTTTACATATTTTATATATAATTAATAAATACTAAGCTTGGGGAATATTGCAGGTTCAACGCCTATTTTTTCTTTTTCTTTTTTCGCTTTTTAGATCTTTTAATTTTTGCTCAGCGTTTGTAAGTGAATATTTGGCGATTGGCTTTTTTGTTCTTTTATCGTAAAACACAAGCCAGTGGTGTTTTTTTCTGTTATCTACGCAAAAAGAAAGCTTGCCGACAGCACGCTCCCCGGGCGCTATTGTTTTAAACCAAAGAGAAGTATCACCAAACGGGGACGGAAAATACACATGGTGCGTTTCAGATACAAGAGCTATATCAAATGTTGAAAAGAAATTATCTGTTTTGTTGAATATGCCAAGCGAAATTGTTATAAAATTATCTTGTTCAAAAGGGTCTTTAGAGTAGACAATATTATTTATTCTGACATCCAATCCTTCTAAAAACAGTTCTTCTTGCTTGAAGGCATCTTTTTTGAATACGGGCAAATTTGTGTCTGAAAGGATTTTGATATTTATTTCATCTCCGGGTTTTATAAGCACACCTTCGCCTTTTCTCATCATTGCGGCGGTAAGTCCCACAACCCCGCCCACTGCCGCTCCTCCTGCAATGGTGTAGCCTTGGGATGCAATTGCTGCTTCTGCGCCAAATAAATTAAGTGCAAAAAGCCCGCCCACAACTCCGCCTGCAAGTGTATAACCTGCATGCTCTGCCACTGCTTTTGCAGTTCCTAATGCAACATTTTCTTTGGTTGAAACCTCCCCTTTGATTGGGATTTCCCTGCCGTCAGGTGTGATTAAATAATCAAAATCAAGAAGGATATAGCCATCTCTTCCAAGGTTTTTGGGCTCAACTATCTTTGCGACACTTCCGTGAACAATTGTTCCCGTTGGCACAATCACGCCTTTTTCAGATTCAACATCTTGAGAGATTTCTGCAAAAAACTCATCTCCTTCAATTGTGTAACCCGAGCTTAAAACTTGAGAAACCGTCATCTTGATTGTTTTTATTTCGTTTAAATTTTCAACTTCTCCGGTGAAAAGTTTTTTGTCTAATTCTTCTTCTTGGACTTCAGTTTGTTCAACTTTACCGCTTAAATTGTTTGCAAGTGCAATTTGTGGCACAAGAAGTGAGAATAATATAAAAACCGAAACAATTTTTTGCTGAAACTTCCCCATAATGTAATTATAATATGTATGTTATTTTCAAATCAAATTTTTTACTCAAATCTCATCTTAATGATTTGCAAAATAGGGTTTCAAGTGATAAAATTCTATCTTGTCAAAGATATAGAATGTATGGAATAAAGATATGATAGTTAATAAACCTGCAAGTGCCAAAGAACGCATAATATTGGCTCTTGATGTTGACGATTTTGAAGAAGCTCGTGCTCTTGTTCAAGAACTTAAAGGTTATGTCGGTTTTTTTAAAGTCGGTCTGCAACTCTTTACTTCTTGCGGTTATAAAGTAGTTGAGATGATTCACGAAGAAGGCGGAAAAGTTTTCTTTGACGGGAAATTTCACGATATTCCAAACACGGTTGCAAAAGCCAGTGCAAATTTAATCAAAAATAATATAGATTTTTTTGATATTCATATCAAAGGCGGTTCGAAAATGCTTACTTCAACAGTTAAATACTGCAGTGAAGTTGCAAAAAGTTTGGAGAAAGATAAGCCAACAATTTTAGGCGTAACGTTACTTTCAAGCTTCGGGCAAAGAACCCTAAACCAAGAATTGAACGTTGAATTAAATATTGATGATTATGTTGCTTCACTTGCAAAAATTGCAAACGAAGCTTGTCTTTCAGGCGTTGTAGCGTCGGCGTCCGAAGCTGCACAAATCAGAAAAATTTGTGGCGAAGATTTTATCATTGTTTGTCCTGCAATTCGTCCGACTTGGTCTGTTGTGGATGATCAAGTTCGAGTGGTAACTCCTGCGGATGCAATAAATGCTGGGATTGATTACATGGTGATTGGTCGCCCTGTCACAAAAGCTGAGAATAAAGTTGATGCAATTCAATTGATTATAGATGAAATTGAAGATGCTCTTGAAGGCACTTACATTAAATTAAATTGAGGTTAGAATGGTTAAATATTTTGCTGTTCCAAAAGAATTAAAAGCAGGCGAAACAAGGGTTTCTTTGACGCCTGATGTTATAGGTATGCTCCCTAAAGAAGAAAGAGGGGTGCTTGTTGAAAAAGATGCGGGGCTTCTTGCAGGCTTTACGAATGAAGAATATGAAAAAGCAGGGGCAGAAATTGTTTCAACTCCTGAAGAATTATGGGAAAGAGCAACTTATGTGCTCAAAATTAAAGAGCCTCAAGTTGAAGAATACAAATTTTTTAACTCAAAACATGTGCTCCTTGGTTATTTACACCTAGATAATGAAAAACAACTTGCAGAAGAACTTATTAAAAGAAAAGTTTGTTCTGTTTCTTTAGAAACTATACACACAAAAAATGGCGAAAGACCGATTTTAAGCCCAATGTCACAAGTTGCGGGTCGTATTGCAATTCAGGCGGGTGCCAAGTTTTTAGAGCGCACAATGGGTGGTTCGGGAATTTTGCTCGGCGGTGTTCCTGGAGTTAGCGCGGGTAAAGTTGTAATTATAGGCGGCGGAACGGTAGGTTTGAATGCTGCCCGTGTGGCGCATGGAATGGGCGCTGATGTTTCCGTTCTTGACGTTAACCACAAAAAACTTGCAAAAATTGACCTTGCGTTTAATGGCGGGGTTAAAACTTTTTATTCCAACCCAATGACAATTGCAAGAGAAGCCAAAGACGCAGATATTTTAATTGGTGCGGTTTATGTTCAAGGCAAAATGCCAAAACTTGTAACAGCGGATGTTGTAAAACAAATGAAAAAAGGCTCGGTTGTTATGGACGTGGCTATTGACCAAGGTGGTGTAATTGAAACTATCGACAGAATTACGACACATGAAAACCCTGTTTATGAAAAATATGGCGTATTGCACTATGCTGTACCTAACGTGCCTTCAACCGTTCCAAAAACAGCTTCGCTCGCTTTTTCTTATGCGATGTTCCCTTACTTGCATCAAATTTGTGAAGAGGGTATAATTGCTGCAATTAAGAAAAATGAAGTGCTTGCAACGGGCGTTTCAACATTTAACGGAATGGTAACGAGCGAAAAACTTGCAGATATTCTGGATAAAGAACATACAGAACTTTCAATGATAGTGGGATTTTAGATGATTAAAGCCGAACGTGGAACAAAAGATGTATTCGATGAGCAAATGCTCAAATTTGAAAAAATAGAGAGAGCTGGAAGAGAAGTTTTTTCTTCAGCCAATGTGCAAAAAATTTCAACACCAATTTTTGAAGTGACCGAGCTTTTTGCGCGCGGCGTGGGCGATAGCACAGATATTGTTAACAAAGAAATGTATACCTTTAAAATTCATGAAGGTAATTCTTTAACGCTTCGTCCTGAAAACACTGCAGGCGTTGTGCGCGCTTACATTGAACACGGATTTTCCAGAATTTCGCCTCCGCAAAAGTTTTGGTATTTTGGACCAATGTTTCGCTATGAACGCCCTCAAGCGGGAAGACAAAGACAATTTCACCAAATGGGTGTGGAAATTTTTGGTTCAGATTCACCATATACAGATATTGAAGTTATTACTCTTGCAATCAATATTTTGAAAAAATTAGGGTTGAATGATCTTGAGGTTGAAATTAATTCTTTAGGTTGCGCTAAGTGTCGAGATAATTATAAAACCGCAATTAAAGGAGTTTTGAAGCCATATCTTGATAAACTTTGCCCTGATTGCAATATGCGTTATGAAAAAAATCCACTCAGAATTTTAGATTGCAAATGCGAAGAATGTCAAAGAATTTTTGCGCTAGATAATGTAAAAGAAGTTATTTTCTCTGATTTTATTTGCGATGAGTGCAAAGAACAGTTTGATATAATCTGCAATGAGCTTTCGGCTCTTGGTGTGAAGTATAACGTGAACAAACTTCTAGTCCGCGGGCTTGATTATTACAATAGACTTGTGTTCGAAATTAAAAGCAATAATTTAGGTTCGCAAAATGCCGTAATTGGTGGCGGAAGATATGACGGACTCGTTGGACAATTAGGCGGAGATGCTACTCCTGCAGTCGGCTGGGCACTTGGCGTCGAAAGGCTTGCATCGCTTATTCCGGCAATGGAAGCAGAAAAACTTGAATATTTCGTAGTTTCAAAATATACAACAGAAGCATTTAAAACCGTTTGCAAATTGCGTGAAAGTGGCAAATCTGTAGATTTTGACCCTAAATCAAGAAAGTTTAATAAACAACTTGAAAAAGCTTCAAAAGTTGCAAAATATGCGGTAATCATTGGTGAAGATGAAATTGCGCAAGGTTTTTATACTGTGAAAAACCTTGAAACTGGCGAGCAAATGCAAAAGAAAGAATTATTCTAAAATTTAGAATGGCGATGTTTTAACTTTTACTTGTCCTTTAACGGATTTATCGATATTTAAACTGTCAAACAAGCTGTCTTTAAGTTCTTTAGAGTTTTTTGCATCATAAAAATTTCCTCTTGTTACATAAGAGGTGCAGCGTAGTTGGTTTTTTGCCTCATAGTCATTTAAATCGAATGCAATAACATCAATTGAAATATCTTCTCTTGTTTTCATAAGAGCGATAGAATAGGTGCAAGGGCTTTCGTCACAGTTTTCGCCACCGTCTGTGAGCAATATTATATGTTTTTGCCCTGCAATTCCTGCAAAATCTTTATGAACCGCTTGTTTTAGGGAATATGTAATGGGTGTCCAACCAACGGCATTAACTTTGCTGAGGGAAGCTATAATTTGCTCTCTGTTTCCTGTCCCAAGCGGCACAAACAATTTTGATGAAGTGCAGCCCATAAGATATGTGAAACCGCTGCTGTGCCCGTAAATTCTCAAACCGACATTTACATTGTTTGGAATTTTAGCTAAAAGATCTTTCATTGTTTTAATTGCAAGTTGAATTTTTGTTGTGCCTTCCATAGGCTCATTCATGCTGTTTGAAAAATCAATAATAAACAAAATATTTTGTTTATCTGAAACATTTTTCCTTGTTTCTTCTGTTGTATTTGGCTCGAAAACCTTATAATTCTTATCGAAATTGGCAAGAGAAACATTCGCCGTTTGTAGCTTTACAAAAATTAAGCAAACCATTAAAATTAAAAAGTATTTTTTCATACAAGTAATTTTAGCATAAATTAAGGAGTTTAATATGAAGGACGGAGTTAATTTTTTCGAAGTTATAAAAAACAGAAAAACTGTAAGAAAATTTGCAGACTACATTCCAACAGAAGATGAAATCAAAGAAATAATTGATTCTGCCCGCCTTGCGCCATCTGCGGTAAATGCACAAAATTGGAAATTTATTGCAATTTTAAATGCTGATATTAAACAAAAAATGGCAGATGCAGTGCTTGAAAAATACGATGAAATAGCATCAAAACTTGAAACTCAAGAAGAAAAAGACGGTGTTAATCGCTTCCGTGGACACTCAACATTTTTTACACATGCCCCTCTTTTGATTGCAGTTGTTGAAACAAAATATCCTGCGTTCCTTGATAATATTCTTGAAAATGCTGATTATTCGGCTGATGAAATTGCTGCAATGCGCCCTGATTCACAGCTTTTGAGTATGGGTGGCGCAGTTGAGAATATGGCACTTACAGCACATGCTCTTGGGCTTGGTTCTTGCTGGATGGTGGCTCCGATTATTGCGGAAGCTGCGTTTAAAAAGATTTTAAATTTGGCTGATGATGATAAAGTTGTGTCACTTCTTACTATCGGAAAACCCGCTGATGTTGCATCAATTCGCTCACCCAAGAAAAATCTCGAAGACATAATGCAAATTATTAAATAATATATTAAGGAATGTTTCGATTTTCTTTATCAACTGTTCAAAAAAAATATCCTCATATTTTATACATGCAAATAAGATATTAGGTTATTAATATGTTGATAAACAAAATAAGCAACTTTAAGCCAAAAATAGGCATTTCGAAGCAGACACACAATTTTTCAAACCCCATTAAGTCGCAAGCGCAAAATGTGCAAAATTTACAAATGACAAGCTATCCGGCAAGTTATTATCAACAAATTTTGTTCAAAGGAAGTGCTGTAGCAACGCCGAGTTTTAATGAAACAATTAATCAAAATTATTTTCAATTGCCGATTTTAGAAGATTCAAAAGGTAAAAAATATCAAGCAATGCCTGATGATACCCAACTTCGCTCGGCAAGAAGTTTATATGAAGGCGATAATACGGTCTGCATTGCACCAACTGGCGTTGGAAAAACAGCAATCGCAAATTATGTCATCACAAAGAATTTAAACGAAGGCAAAAAAACATACTATACAACTCCTCTAAAGGCTCTCTCTAATGATAAATACAGAGAATTTTGCAAAATATACGGCGAGGAAAACGTAGGTCTTTTAACGGGCGATATCAAACTTAAAAAAGATGCGCCGGTGCTTATTATGACGACTGAAATATATAGAAACATGGCGCTAAACGAGTTTTCTGACCCAACAAAGAATCGTTTTAAAGATGTGAACACGGTTGTGTTTGACGAAGCGCATTATATTGATGAACGTGAAAGAGGAAAAATTTGGGAAGAATCAATAGTTTTCACTCCTCAAAACATGCAAATTTTGCCGCTTAGTGCAACTGTTGGTAATGCTCAAGAATTTGCCTCTTGGATTGATTCAATCTCAAGTAAAAAAACAAATTTAATAGAAGCAAGTCATAAAGAAAGATTTGTTCCTTTGGTGTTCTATGAATACAACAAAGATGAAAAAGTACCTTTTAAAGAAGTTGTAAAAGGTAAAATCAACATCGCTTCAATGAAAGAAAGAGCAGAAGAAAATTTCTTTACGGATAAAGAAAAACGTGCTATCGAAATTTTGGCTGAAAAAAATGAAATAACTCCAAAAGAAGCGCAAGAAAAACTGTTCTCATTGTTTGAAGAAGAAAATGTAAAACACACTTCTTTTTCCCAAACAATTCAAGAGCAATTTGCCTTGAAAGAGCATGTTGCACGTGAGGTAACTCAGCTTCTTATGGACCACGATTCAAGAGAATTAAATCGCCATGTACTATCAAGAAATGATAAAAAGCACCCAAAAGAAGACTTTAAAACTCTAATTCACGATTTAGACGACGAGAAAAAACTTCCTGCAATTATATTTAAATTTTCAAGAAATGCCTGCGATATGAATGTAAAAAATCTTATCGAAGATAAAATGAACCTTACAACTCCTGAGGAAAAAGAACAAATTCGCCAAATTGTGCATGAATATAAAGAAAAAAATGTGTATCTTGGAAAACATTTTAATGAACACGATCTTATGTCAGGCATTGCTTCGCACCATGCGGGGCTAATGCCCGGGTATAAGAAACTCGTAGAAGAATTGTTCTCTAAAAAATTGTTGAAAGTTGTTTTTGCAACAAGCACACTTTCTGCAGGTATTAACATGCCTGCAAGGTCTGTTGTAATTACTCAACTTGATAGGCCTGATGACAGAGCGGAAGACGGTTATTCTCCGATAACTGTTAATGAATTCCAGCAAATGTCAGGTCGTGCCGGCCGTCGCGGAATAGATAAAATTGGCGATGTTATACTATATAACTTATCAAACAGCGATAAAGAAATAGCAAAAAAATATATTTTCTCAAACCCTAATGCAATAACAAGTAAATATTCAACAAGCTATAATTTCCTTGCTTCATATTATATGCAAAGTGATGATAAAAAAGGTTTAGATTATTTGCTTGATAAATCTTTGTATATGTATCAAGCACAAAAAGCTAATCCGATAAAATCTAAAAATCACTTAAACAGCAGAATTAATAAATATGAACGTGTGCTTGAGAAGTTTAAATTCTTAGAAAAAACACCAAGAGGATATAAAACAACTCCAATGGGTAATCTCCTTACAAAAGCACATGGCTACAATGAGCTTGTTCTTGTAAAAATGATTGCAGACAAAAAGCTCGATATGTTAAACCCCACAGAGCTTGCTTCATTTGCCGCAGGGCTAATTGATTCAGGTGTTAAATTCGATAATGAAGAAACAAAAAAATTAGTTAACGATTTGTTTGTTTATTTCTGTGAAGCAGAAGGCAAATATGATATTTTAGACACTTTGTGCGATGCGGGTGACCTCTGTGACAGATTGCAGAGAGTAGAAAATGAAAACAGAATTAAAGACGAAACCAAAGACATAGATATTTTCTCAAGTTATATTGCATATTCTTGGCTTAACCAAAGCCAATACGATGAAAATTCTGCAAATAATTTTAAAAATATCTTAAAAGACCCAACGGTAAGAAGAAACGAAAAAGAATATTTAGGTTTTAGATACAATCCTTTCAAACATATTTTTGAAGGAGATGTTTATTCTGTTTTAAGCCAATCAGTAGATGTTTTAAAACAAATTATAAACATTTCTGAATATGCCCTAGAGGGTGCAGAGAGCGAAGAAGATAAATATTATTATATGAATCTTATCGAAACAGCTCGTGAAGCGGTCGATAAACTTAAAAAACCGCCATTATATGACGGTACGTCGGTAGCATAATGATAATAAAACCAATAAATTATTTTCATAGTTTTAAAAACGTAAAGCCTCAAAAGCAAGGCATTAAAACGAGTGAGAATAATTTTTCTAATCCTTTTTCTTTTAAAGGGTTTGCTTGCTCTAAAGACGGTTTTGCGCCAAGAAATATTTATGCAATGCCTTGCGCTTCCTGTGGCGAAAAAACAATACAAACCAAACAGCTCGACACGTATGTCAGAAAAATTAAAGATTTGAAAGGTGCCGACCTCGTTTATGAACTCCAGCAAAGATCTGCTTATTATCGTGCAATCGAGAGCAGGATAATAAAAAATATAATCTTTGAAGCTCTGACGGATAAAAGCAAGGATTTGAAAGATATTATAGGGATATTGAGTTCTAAATACATGACAGAGCTTGTTGATGCTCAGGTTAAAGTTCTTGATGCGATTGAGAAAAACTCTAAAAATTTCAAAAAAGAAACAAGGGATAGTCTTAAAAATTACGTTGCAGAGCAAAAAGATTTGATTGTCAACCCTGATTATGAAAATGAAAAATATTTCAGAAGGCAAGAATTTATTGAAAAATTAAAAGGAATAATTCCTGCTGAAGAACAAGGAGAAGAAGCGGATTTCTTGGTTGAAATTGCAGAGAAAATTCCTGCCTCGTCTAATTCTGAAAGTGCTTTTTATGCATCATATTCAAGAAAATCAAATGAAGATATAGCGCGCAGATTATTCTCCGGCGCACTTGCGACAACGGAACATGTAACCCCTGCTTCAAAGGGTGGTGCAAACGATACTTCAAATTACATTGTAATGTGTGCTGATTGCAATTCAAGACGCTCTGATATGCCATATTCAGAATGGATTATAAAAAGACCTAACTTTAAAACAAATTTTGATAAATACTTGCGTGAAGTTGAAGTTAAAATTGAAACAGGAGAGCTCGGAGAAGAATACGAAACGTATCCTGATGAAATTTTAGAAACTTTTTCTAATGAGCTTGGCGAAAAAGTTAAAAGAGAAAAGAAGACACCGACTGCGCATGTTGATATTCCCCAAGAAGAACAAGAAGTAGATAGTGAAAAACAACTCGAATCAAGAATTTCAAAGTTAGAAAAATCAGTTGACGCAAGAAGAAAAAGACTTGATGAATTAAAAATAAAATCAACTCAATATGAGCAAGATGATACTTACCTTGCGCTCAAAAAATTATCTTCCAAAGAAGAAACATTGGAGGGTTTAAGGCAAACTGCATCAAGATTAAAGAAAGAATCATCAGATATTAAAACGCAACAAGAAAAACTTCCTCAAAAGAAAGAGCAACTTGAAAAAACGCAGAAAAAAGCCGAAGAGCTTGATAGAAAATGCAGACAACTTTCTTTTGAAATAGCCCGCGATTCGGAGCTTGGAGTGCGAGCAGGGCATGTAAAAGAAGAAGAAACAAAATGCTACGCTCAAATAAAATCTTTGAATGAAGAAATAAAAACCGCAAAAACTTCAATCAGGCTTCCTGATGTAATTGCAGCAGAAATTTTGGAACTTCAGGCAGAAGTTGAAAATTTGGATACTTTAAAATTAAGACTTCAAGCACTTTTAAATAAAAAAGCAGAAACTGAAAAAAATCAAGAAGCATCAGCAAACCTTACAGAAGAGCTTAAAGAGCTTGATAAAGAAATGGCTGAACTCACCAAAGCAAAAGCAACATCAAGAACAAGCGCGGAACACCTTAAACAATATGCCGAATTAAGAGATAAGGCAGATAAAATTCGCCGTATGCAAAGTGAAGACTATATCCAAAAAACGCGCGAAACAAAAGAACATGAAGAAACGCTTCTTGCAAATATTATTCGCTTAAATGACGATATTATGAAAAATTTTCACAATATTTCAATCTCGGACAAAAAGAACGTTGCGAAATATCAAGAATTGAGCGAAAAATTATCCAAAATGAAAACAATGTTTAAAAAATATCAAGCAACAGCCGCATCAAGTGACAATTCAAGCAAATATGATTTCATTCTTGCAGAAGCACTAGAATCAATTGAAGCTAAAATTGAAGAGATGAACTTGAACCCTGAAATTAAACTTTTATTTATGCAAGATAAAAGAAAGGCGCTGCAGGCAAGAATAAAACAAGAGCAAGC
>JAFVOZ010000079.1 GCA_017505585.1 bacterium | reverse complement strand
GAACGTCGTGAGACAGTTCTGTCCATATCCGGTATGCGCGCAAGAGATTTGAGTGGAGTCTTCCTTAGTACGAGAGGACCGGGAAGAGGGAACCTCCAGTGTACGGGTTATCCTGCCAAGGGTAAACGCCCGGTAGCTGTGTTCCAAGTGGATAAGCGCTGAAAGCATATAAGTGCGAAGCCCACCACAAGATGAGATCTCTCATAGCATAAGCTAGTAAGTCCCGTTGCAGATCACAACGTTGATAGGACACAGGTAGAAGTTTGGCAACAAATGCAGCCGAGTGTTACTAATCGGACGAGGGCTTTTCCTGAAAATGATTGAAATTATTTTCAACACCAAGTTGGTTCTTTATATTCTATGCAACTTTCAGTGTACTGAAATTGAAAATTGAATACACAAAAGCTTTTGCGGTGACCAAGAGAAGGTATCCCACCCGTTCCCATCCCGAACACGGTCGTAAAGACCTTTATCGCCGACAATACTCGGAGGGCAGCCTCCCGGGAAGATAGGTCGTTGCCGCATTCTAATTTTAAAAGAACCTCGAGAATTTCGAGGTTCTTTTGTTTTGCGTTATTTTATTTAAACAGCATACAATCCGTTTTTTTGCAAAACTTGGTATTAAATAAACATTAATTAAATGGTCGTAAAATCTATCAGTTTTGTTATTGTAGTTTGTGGTAAAGGCATATTCGGAGTCCATTAATCCAATAAGTCCTTTTGATTTAAGATGCTCAAGCTCTATTAGTCTATTTTGCTCCTCATATTTTTTCAAAATAGCATCAACTTTCGCTTGTTTATCAGAGCTTAAACCTTTTTTGTGCAACTAAGTTACTCGCCACCAAACACCTCAACATCAAGCCTAGAAACATCTCTCAACAACCTATTCATTCCCTTAATCTGTTCAGCGGGTGTGTTCTCTTGTGCTGAATACTTGCATATCTGCTCTTTATAGCTCTTGTGTATTAATTAAATATTATTGAATGCTAAAATATCTATCCTTTTAGAGTTTTATGTATAAAAAAGGCTCCGAATTCGGAGCCTTTATGTAACAAGATGATTTTTTTTGGATTAAGCTTTTTTGGTTGATTTATAACCTTTTTTGAAAGCATTTGCGATTGATTTAGCGCCTTTTGCGATTGCTCCGCCTACTTTCTTAGCAGCTCCGCCTACTTTCTTAGCAGCTTTTTTAACTCCGCCGCCTACTTTTTTCGCTGCGCCTGCAACTGCTCCGCCTACTTTCTTAGCAGCTTTTTTAATTCCGCCGCCAACTTTTTTCGCTGCGCCTGCGATTGCTCCGCCTACTTTCTTAGCAGCGCCGCCAACTTTTTTCGCTGCGCCTGCAACTGCTCCGCCAACTTTTTTAGCAACATTTACTGCCCCGCCAACAACTTTGCCGACACCTGTTGCCACTGCTTTGACACCATTTTTAACAGCATTACCTACAGCTTTAGCACCACTTGCAATGCCACTGCCAACTTTTTTAGCAACATTTACTGCTCCGCCAACAACTTTACCTACTCCGGTTGCAACAGCTTTAGCTCCGTTTGCAACAGCATTACCTACAGCTTTAGCTCCGTTTGCAATACCTGTTCCTACAGCTTTAACACCATTTACAATGCCGCTGCCAATAGCTTTAGCCCCGTCTGCAATCCAGCCGCCTACAGCTTTAGCACCATTTGCAATGCCGCTGCCAATAGCTTTAGCGCCTTCTGTAACGCCTCCGATAACTTTGCCTACTCCTTCGGCAACACCCATAACGGTAGCATCAGCTTTATCTAACGCCGCTCCGCCTGCAATTAGGAGCCCGTCGCCAACAGATAATTCGCCGTCAGCCATCGCTTTTTCGCCCGCTTTATCTGCCCAAGATTGTTCTTCTGCAGCAGGTGCTGTTTCTTCAGCTTGTTCTGCAGCAGGTGCTTCTTTGATTTCTTGTTTTTTTGCTGTTTCTTCGGCTTTTTTACCTGTAACTTCGCTGGCAAATTCTTTTACCATTTTGAATGTTTCTGTGTCTTGTAAAACTTTATTATGGATGCTGTCTTTCTTATCGCCTGCGTTATTTTGTGCCCATTGTAAAACTTCTGCATCCGTAACTTCGCCGTTAGAGTCTCTATCGATATGTGAAACAAAGTTAAGCAATTCTGTTTCATCAATATTTCCGTCTGTTGCGTGCATCATCCCGCCTTGGCTGCCCAACCAATTTTCTTTATCTTCCATGTGGTCGAAAAGAAATACGTAATCTTCATTTTGTTTTAATTGGTTAAGTTTTGCGGGGTTCTTTCCGAGTCCATTAATCCCGTTTAAATTCCAATCGTTTCCAATAGTCATCTTGTCATCCTTTCATCATACATTTATTACCAACTCTTTGCATGACGGTCTTTTTTTGTTGAACTTTAGGATTTTAAATTATTTATTTACAATCTGTTACAATCTTGAATTAAAATAATAAAAAACCCGCACTGTGTGCGGGCTCCTCAATTTTATTTAATGTTTTCCGTTTTGGCAATTATGAACCGTTTTTAATTTTTTCTAATTCTTTGAATGCTGCAGCAAGTTCTTCATCAAACCCAAGTCCGCCTTCACCTTCTTTGGATGAGAAGAAATTATTTTGACCTTCATTTTTGCTTTCTTGCGCATTTTCAGGTCCTTTAATTTTATCATCTTTTGCACTTTCTTCTGTTTTTGGTGCGGAATTATTTTCAGGCATTCCTTGTGCTTGCCCTTGTTCTTTCAACCCTGCATTATTTTGCGCGTTTCCTGCATCTTGCACTTGCATGTTGTTTTCTTCGGCCTTTGCTTGATTTGCGTTATTTTCAAAATTGAAGCTTCCTGCTTTCATATCTGCTTCGAAATTGCATTCTTGAAGTTCGTTTTCATCTGTTTTTTGAAAGCTTACTTTATTATCAGTTACGCCTTGTGCCTGATTATTTCCACCTTCTTTGTTTTGGTTTATTTTTTCAAGCTGCAAAAATTTAATTGCAGGTTGAAGCAGTGATTTTATATCTGCCATAATTCACCTTTCACTATTTTTATACTTTGGTTATCGTGCCAAATTATTTAAAACTTTATATTTTTCAAGGCAATGTTTACAAAAAGTTACATTTATGCAAAGACATCAAAATTAGGCTCTTCAAGTGCCATGCAGTGAATGCCGCCTGATAATTCCCTCATGTTTTTCATTATTGAATTTTCATCGTATCTTGAATTTCGAACTTTTTTGCCGGAAATGAAATGTATATTTTCAGTTTCAACTTTGCCCTCAAGAGCATTTTTTAAATCTTTTCTGAAAATTTCATCCAGAATTTCATACTCGGTGTTTCTTGTTGAATTTGTAATATAAGATATTGCGCCGTTTTGGTTTTTATGAACAATGGCGTTCAAATAATTAATTCCGTTATTCTTAAAACCATAGTCACCTGCAATTCTAATTGGCTTAAAACCTGCTTCTTCAAGAGCTTTTATTGTTTCTTCGCAAGGTGCGTATTTGTTTTCTTCTTTTGATTTTTGGTAATCCTCAAGCATATTTTCGGGAAGTTTGCTCCTGTATTTTTTGATATTTTCTTCGACAAGCTTGGGGTCATTTATTAATATATAGGGATATCCAACAGGGCGCAGTGCCATGTCTAAATGAAATTCTGGTTGCTTTAGAATAGTTATGTTTTCTTTTGGAACTTTGTATGTTTTTGAAATGCTATCCAAATTTACATCCCAAATTCTTTCGGTATAGCCTTCGTCACCAACAAGAAGCCACCTTTCGCCATTTTCGTTTGTACCTAAAAACATATTTCCGCCAACCAAAAATGTGGAGCTATATTTATAATTTGTGTTAAATGTATTTTTCAGGCTTTTTGGAAAATGTTTATCGTATTGGCTATGACATGCAATTAATCTTGACGGCGGCTTTTCTGTTTTTTCTTTTTTGAAAATATCTTTTATATCAAATTTTGTGTCGTTTTTTATGAAGCATTTATCATCTTGTGCCCATCTTCCGCCTGAATGCATATGATTTCTTTCCAGTTCTTGAGAAAAGTTTTTGTTATCAAACGCCCATAAGGTTATATTCTCAGCTGTTGCTGCTTGTTTTAATTCTTCAAATATATCGTGCTCTTGTACACCTTGCATGTATAAATTTTTAATTGGAGCAGCATCATAGCCCTTGAAGTTTATTTTTGAGGTATTATTTATTCTCATCCGCACCCCACTTTTTAAAATCAGGTTCTTCAAGAGACATGCAATGAATTCCCCCATGCATATTTTTTAGGATATACATCATTGGGTTTCTCGCATTATATAAATTAGGCGTTTCTTTGCCTGATACAAAATAAATTTTGTCTAAATTTTTTACCGCCATTTTTAAATCATTTTCGAATATTTTATCAAATACGGAAAAATAAGTATCTTTGGCGGAATTTGTTATATATGAAACAGTTCCGTCTTTATGCTTATTCACAATTGCGTTCATATAGTTGATTTCCCCTTTGTCAAAAGAGTAAATTCCTGCAATTCTGATTGGAATAAACCCTGCTTCTTCAAGCTCGTTTATTGTCATCTCACATGGTGTGTATGTTCTGCTTTGTGTGCTTGGGTAAAAATAAGTTTTCTCTTCAAATACTTTTTCAGGGATTTTATTGTGATATCTTTTCAAGTTTCTTGCTGTGAGCTTTGGATCGTTAACCAAAACGTAAGGGTAGCCAATTGGGCGTATTGACATATCGAGATGAAAATTTGGCTGGTTTAAAATAGTTATATTTTCAGGTTTAACATCGTATGTTTTTGAAATTTCTTCAAGCGCAGTGGTTTTAGAGAATCCGCTTCCTGTAATTTCATCTGCACCGACGAGCAACCATTTTTCGCCGTTTTCTTTTTTGCCCATAAACATGTTGCCGCCGGTCAAAAATATTTTGGGTTCTTTTGAATCGGATCAGCACTGACTATACGGCTACTGGGCGTAGCTTTTTAAAGCTTTTTTGGTTACTTTTTTCTCGAAAAAAGTGACATTCCATATAAACTAACTAT
>JAFVOZ010000078.1 GCA_017505585.1 bacterium | reverse complement strand
GCCCATAAACATGTTGCCGCCGGTCAAAAATATTTTGGGTTCTTTTGAATCTATCCCTTCGTTTTTCTTAATTTTTTTTGCAAAACCCTTATGATTCTCTATTTTTTCTTTTAGTAAAATCGGTTTTGAATTTTGCACCTCGGTTAAAAATTTATCATCTTGTGCCCATTGCCTATAGTAACCGTCAGTATAATTAACGAGTTTGATTTTTTCGCTGCCTGCAACATGTTTCATTTCGTCAATTATTCCGTCTTCGTCATTACGGTGCATATAAATACTTTTAAGTGGTGCTGCATCGTAGCCTTGGAACTTAATTTGGGGAATTTTTGTTATTTTCATAATTATTTAATGCGGGTGAATGTAAAAAATGAACCAATGTTTAACTTTTGTTACAAATCCTTGACAATTTTTGAAAATAATTATTGACGATGAATTTTGTTTGTATTAGATTAGTCTGTAACAGCAAAATATCGGAAATGAAAAGAAATGACAACAACAGCAAAAAGACAAAGAATCAGAGTATGTTTAAGAGCTTATGATCATAAGTTAATTGACAATTCTGCACAAAAAATTGTTGAAACTGCGAAAAGAACCGAAGCAATTGTTTCAGGTCCGATTCCGCTTCCAACAAAAAGAAGAATTTTTTGCGTATTGCGTTCACCACACGTTGATAAAAAATCTCGTGAGCACTTCGAAATGAGAACTCACAAAAGAATTATCGACATTTACGAACCAACAGCGCAAACAACAGATGAACTTTCAAGACTCGACTTGCCAGCAGGCGTTGATATTGAAGTTAAACTATAATTGCTTTTAAAGCAAAAGTCCCGAGCGTGGGGTCCGCTCAAAAGTAATACTGAATGTGAACTGCGTTAATTGATAGAGTTTAAAACAAAGTCAAAGCAGCTCTTGCAAGAAGAAAGGTAAATAATATGACACTTGGTGTTATCGGCACAAAGCTTGGTATGACTCAAGTTTACGATGAAGCAGGTCTTTGCATTCCTGTAACAGTTGTAAAAGTTGATCCTATGGTCATTACTCAAGTAAAAACAGTTGAAACAGACGGCTACAACGCTATTCAAGTTGGTGTTATTCCTGCGAAAGAAAAACACTTAACAAAAGCTGAAATTGGCCACTTTGCAAAAAATAAACTTGAAAACTTCCGTCATCTTCAAGAATTCAGAGTTGAAGATGCATCTAAATACAACGTAGGCGATAAAATTGACTTATCAATTCTTGCTGAAGTTGAAAAAGTTGACGTAACAGGTAAATCAATTGGTAAAGGTTTCCAAGGTACAGTTAAACGTCATAACTTCGGAAGAGGACCAATGGGTCACGGTTCTAAAAACCACAGAGAACCTGGTTCAATCGGTGCAGGCACAACTCCCGGCCGCGTAATTAAAGGCAAAAAAATGGCAGGTAACATGGGTAACGAAAAAGTTACTGTTACAAAGTTAAGAGTTGTAGAAGTAAACACAGACAAAAATTTATTATTAATCAAAGGGGCTCTACCTGGTCCTGAAGGCAAATTAGTTACTGTAAAACCAACAAGAACTAAATGGAATTAGAGGTAAAAATGACTAAAAAAGCGACAAAAAATATGGAAAAAACAGTTCAACTGTTAAGCATACAAGGAACGCAACTAGGTGAAGTAAACCTTAATGGCGATGTTTTTGGTGTTGAACCAAATATCCACGTAATGCACTTAGCACTTAAAAGACAATTAAACAATGCTCGCCAAGGTTCAGCTTGTACAAAAACAAGAGCTGAAGTAAGGGGTGGCGGTAGAAAACCATGGAAACAAAAAGGTACAGGCCGTGCTCGTGCTGGTTCACTCAGAAGCCCATTGTTTGCAGGTGGTGGCGTAATCTTTGGGCCAAAACCAAGAGATTATGCAACTTCACTTCCACAAAAAGCAAGAAAATTAGCTTTGAAATCTGCATTAAGTGCAAAACTTGAAGCAACTATTGTTGTTAAAGATTTCTCTGAATTAACTGAAGTTAAAACTAAAAACATGGTTAAAGTTTTGGCTGATCTTAAAGCTGAAGGCAAAATCCTTATTATTGCAGATACTAGAGCTGAAGAAAATAAAAATCTTGAACTCAGTGCAAGAAATTTACCTAATGTAAAATTATTACTTCCTTCAAACTTAAATGTTAAAGATTTGATTGAAGCTCAAACAATAATCGTTACAGAAGCTGCAGTTTCTGAATTAACAGAAAGGTTGGCTAAATAAAATGAGTAAAGCTAGAACTAATAACGAAAAATTATACGACATTATTAAAAAACCACACATTACAGAAAAATCTATGATGGGTGTACAAAACGGTAAATATACATTTATCGTTGACAAAGACGCAACTAAAGTCGATATCGCATCTGCGATTGAGCTTGCTTACCCAGGTCGCAAAGTGACTCAAGTAAGAACAGTTTATATGCCATCTCATGAAAAAAGAATGGGTATGAAATTTGGAAGAACTCAATCTGGTAAAAAAGCAATTGTTACAATTGTTGGCGATTCAATCGAAGAATTGACAGGAGTATAAAATGGCAAACCGTAAGATTAATCCAACATCCCCTGGTCAAAGAGGTATGACAAGAGCAGATTATTCAGATATCACAACAATGACACCTGAAAAATCGCTTCTTGCTCCACTTAGAAAAACAGGCGGTAGAAATAATACAGGTAGAATCACTACCAGACATATCGGTGGCGGGCACAAACAACAATACCGTGTTATCGATTTCAAACGTAACAAATTTGGTATTATCGGTTTTGTTAAAACTGTTGAATATGACCCATCAAGAAATGTTAGAATTTCACTAGTAGTTTATGCTGACGGTGAAAAAAGATATATTTTAACACCTGAAGGTTTAAAAGTTGGTGATACAATTGTTTCCGGCGTTGATGCAGATATCAAAGTTGGTAACGCATTGCCACTAGAAAATATTCCACTTGGTACAATTGTTCATAACGTTGAACTAACTCCTGGATGCGGCGCAAAAATGGTTCGCACAGCAGGTGCTTCAGCTCAATTAATGGCAAAAGAAGGTGATTATGTTACATTAAAACTTCCTTCTTCAGAAATGAGAATGGTTAGAAAAGAATGTATCGCTACAATCGGCGTTCTTGGTAACAGTGAATTTAAAAACCTTAAAACTGGTAAAGCAGGCCGCACTCGTCATTTAGGTATTAAACCTACTGTTCGTGGTGTTACAATGAACCCTTGCGATCACCCACACGGTGGTGGTGAAGGTAAAACTGGTCCTGGTGGACATCCAAAAACACCTTGGGGCAAACCAGCTCTTGGTGCTAAAACAAGAGATAGTAAGAAAAAATCTAATGATTTAATTGTTAGAAGAAGAAGAAAGTAAGGGAGATATAAATGGCTCGTTCTTTAAAAAAAGGTCCATACGTACACGACTCTTTAATTAAAAAAATTGATAAATTAAATGAAACTCAAGACAAAAAAGTTATCAAAACTTGGTCAAGAGCATCAATGATTATACCTGATATGCTTGGTCACACCATCGCAGTTCACAATGGGAAAGCTCATGTTCCTGTTTATATCACAGAACAAATGGTTGGTCACAAATTAGGTGAATTTGCACCGACAAGATTATTCAAAGGTCACGCCGGTGACAAAGTAGCTAAACGCAAATAAGTATAAGGATTGAAAGAAATGCAACAAGCAACAGCAAAACAAACAGATATAAAAATGCCTGCAAGAAAAATTAGACGCGTAATTGATCTAGTTAGAGGTAAAACTGCAGTTGAAGCTACTCGTATGCTAAAATATATGCCATATTTTGCAGCTAGAGTTGTTGAAAAAAACTTAAATGCAGCTATTGCTAACGCAGAGCAAAAATTTGGTGCAAAAGCAGCAGAACTTAAAATTTCTGAAATTTTTGCAGATGAATCTGTAACTCTAAAACGCGCAAGACCAAGAGCGCAAGGTAGAATGTACAAAAGATTCAAAAGAACATCACATTTAACTGTAAAATTAACTAAGAACTAGGAGATAAAGCTTTGGGACAAAAGACACATCCAACCGGATTTAGAATAGGAATTATCGAACCTTGGGTTAGCCAATGGTTTGGTGGTAAAAAGAAAAGATATGCAGATTTTATTGCAGAGGATGCTAAAATCAGAAAGTTTGTTAAAAAGAAACTTTATACTGCGGGCGTATCAAGAATAGTTATTGCCAGAAAAGCACAAAATGTTAACATCACAGTTGTTTCAGCAAAACCTGGTGTTATCGTTGGTCGTGGCGGTCAAGGTATTGATGAACTCAGACAAAGTGTTATTAAATTAATAAACAATCCAAATGTTGTGATTGATGTTGTTGAAGTTCAAAGAATAGATGTTGACGCACAACTCGTTGCAGAAAATATTGCACTTCAATTAGAAAAACGTATCGCTTTCAGAAGAGCAATGAAACAAGCAATGCAAAGAACAATGCGTTCAGGTGCGCAAGGTATTAAAGTTATGGTTTCAGGTCGTTTGGGCGGTGCTGAAATTGCAAGAAGCGAATGGGCTAAAGAAGGAAGAATTCCTCTTCAAACACTTCGCGCAGATGTTCATTATGGTTTCGCTGAAGCTGATACTATAATGGGTAAAATCGGTGTTAAAGTTTGGATTTTCAAAGGTGAATTAACTCCTGGTGAAAAAGCTGACCAAAACATCAAAACAAAAAATTCTAAACCAAATACTAAAGAAGGCGCTCGTCCACGCAGACGTCGTGACGAAGAAGTCTAAAATAGGAGCACAAAACAATGTTAATGCCTAAAAAAACAAAATTTAGAAAAAAAATGAAAGGCAATATGAAAGGTTGCGAAACAAGAGGAACTACTCTTGAATTCGGTTCATACGGACTTATTGCTGATGGTCCGGCTTGGATTACAGCTAGACAAATAGAAGCCGCTCGTCGCGCTATGACAAGACAAATCAAACGTGGTGGTAATGTTTGGATTAAAATATTCCCAGATAAACCAATCACAGCAAAACCTGCCGAAACTCGTATGGGTAAAGGTAAAGGTTCACCTGAATATTGGGTAGCTGTAGTTAAACCTGGTAGAGTATTGTTTGAAATCGAATACCACGAAAGAGCAGATGCTATCAGAGCACTTGAACTAGCAGCTCAAAAATTACCTGTAAAAGTTAAAATTATAGAAAAGTAGGATAAAGACATGAAACTCAACGAAATGAGAGAAAAAACAATAGATGAACTTAAAGAAATCGTCTTAAATCTTAAGAAAGAGTTGTTCTCACTCCGTATGAAACATACAAAATTGAGCCAACTTGAAAATCCTGCGCAAATCAAACAAACAAAAAGACAAATTGCGCAAGTTAAGACAGTTATAAGACAGAAAGAAATGGTGTAATATGCCAAAAAAAGTTAAACAAGGCACTGTTGTAAGTGATAAAATGGAAAAAACAATTGTGGTAAAAGTTGCAGAACACAAACCACACAAAAAATACAAAAAAATCATGCAAGTAACTAAAAATTACAAAGCACATGATGAAGCAAACCTTGCTGGCGTTGGTGACACAGTTGAGATTATTGAATCAAGACCTGTTTCAAGCCAAGTTTGCTGGAATTTATCAAAAGTTATTGAAAAAGCCAATTAATGTAAGGGTATAGAAAAATGATTCAACAAGAAACCAGATTACAAGTTGCTGATAACACAGGTGCAAAAGAACTTCTTTGCATCAGAGTTATGGGAAGCTCAAATAAAAAATATGCTGCTGTAGGCGATGTAATTATCGCAACAGTTAAACAAGCAACACCAAATATGGCAGTTAAAAAATCAGATGTTGTAACTGCTGTTGTAGTTAGAACAAAAGCTGACGTAAAAAGAAGCGACGGTTCTGTTATCAGATTTGATGATAATGCAGCTGTAATTATCAACAAAGATGGCAACCCAAAAGGAACTCGTGTATTTGGACCTATTGCTAGAGAACTCAGAGATAAAAACTATATGAAAATAGTTTCACTTGCTCCTGAGGTAATATAAGAAGTTATAAGGAATGCAAAAAATGGCAGAAAAGAAAAAAGTACATGTAAAAATAGGCGACAGAGTTGTTGTAACCTCTGGTAAAGATAAAGGTAAAACTGGAAACGTTAAATCTGTTATCACTAAAGATGGTACAGTTTTAGTTGAAGGTGTTAATCTTGTTACTAAAGCTCAAAAAGCTAACCCAATGTATGGTATTCAAGGTGGTTTGAACAAAATCGAAAAACCAATTGAAAGCTCAAAAGTTATGTTAACATGCCCTGCTTGTGAAAAAGCAACAAGAATTGCTCACGAAGTTCGTGACGGCAAAAAAGTTCGTGTTTGTAAAAAATGCAACAAAACAATCGATGAATAATTAACGAGATTTGACAGGTCACAAGACAAAATCTCGCATTAGATAAAGGATAAAAAAATGGCTACTAAAACAAAAGATTTAAAAACAAGATATAATGAAGAAATCAGAGCTCAATTGAAAGAAGAGCTTAAATTGGCTAATGATTTTGAAATTCCAAAATTAAGCAAAATCGTCATCAACATGGGTGTTGGTGAAGCTAGCAAAAACGCTAAAATGGCTGAAAACATTGTTAAACAATTAACAAAAATTGCTGGTCAAAAAGCAGTTGCTACAAAAGCTAAGAAATCAATCGCTACATTCAAAGTAAGAGAAGGCATGACAGTTGGTTGCATGGTAACTCTTAGAGGCGAAAGAATGTACGATTTCTTCCAAAAACTTGTTTGCGTAGTTCTTCCAAGAATTCGTGACTTTAGAGGTGTTTCTCCAAAATCATTCGATGGCAGAGGTAACTACACTTTTGGTTTGAAAGAACAATCTTTGTTCCCAGAAATTCACTATGATGAAATTGAAACAGTTCACGGTATGGATATTTCAATCATCACAACTGCAAAAACTGATGATGAAGCTCGTGCGCTTCTCAAAGGTTTGGGAATGCCTTTCAAAAAATAGTAATTAATTAATATAAGGAAATAATAAAATGGCTAATAAAGCAATGATTTTAAAAGAACAAAAACGCGAAGCTCTCGCAGCAAAAGGAAAATATCCTAAAGTGAGACTTCATAACCGTTGTTCAATTTGTGGCAGACCACACGGATTTCACAGAGATTTCGGTCTTTGCAGAATCTGCTTAAGAAAAATGGCTCACGAAGGACTTCTTCCTGGCGTTACAAAATCTTCTTGGTAATATCAAAGATTTATATAATTTAAAAAGCACTCCTTTTTGATAAGGGGTGCTTTTTGTGTTTGTATATTAATTCTTGATTATGTAGTAAGTATTTTTATTTTGCTTTTGCGTCTGTGTTACAAATATTAATATAAATTTGCAAAATAATTATGTTTGTCATATTATAACTTGGTACTAAACTGCAAGATATGCTTGCAAGTAGAAAGGAAAATTAAAATGACGATCACAGATCCAATTGCTGATGCGTTAACAAGAATTAGAAACGCAAACACAGTAAAACACCCATCAGTAGAAATCCCTGCTTCTAAATTAAAAGTTGAATTAGTTAAACTTTTAAAAGAAGAAGGTTACATTTCGGATTATGAATTAATCGAAAAAGAAGGTTTTAAGGTTATTTCAGTACAACTCAAATACAACACTGGTAAATCAGTTATCACAGGTTTAAAAAGAGTTTCTACACCAGGCCTTAGAACATATTCAAAAGCTAAAATGCTTCCAAAAGTTATGGATGGTCTTGGAATTGCTGTTATTTCAACTTCAAAAGGTTTAATGACAGATAGAGTTGCAAGAGCTGAAAAACTTGGTGGCGAAATTTTATGCTATGTATGGTAATCGGCTAAATATAATCGGTAGAAAAATTTAGCAACAAAACGACAATTTATACCAAAAGGAGAAAAAAATGTCCAGAATCGGAAAAAATCCAGTTATCATTCCAGATGGCGTGGAAGTTAAATTAGAAGGAAACAAAGTTATCGCAAAAGGACCAAAAGGAACTGAAGAAGTAGTTGTTCGCGACGAAATTGAAGTTCAAGTGGTTGATAACACAATTGTGTTAACTCGTAAAAACGATGACAGAACATCTCGTGCATTACACGGTCTTTCAAGAACATTAGTTAATAATGCTGTTATTGGCGTTAAAGATGGTTTTGAAAAGAAACTTGAAATCCAAGGTGTTGGTTACAGAGCAAGCATGCAAGGAACTGCAATCAACTTAGCTCTTGGTTATTCTCACCCAATCGTTCTTGAGCCACCGGCAGGCGTTACTGTGAATGTTGAGGCTAACACTAAAATTACTGTTTCAGGAACAAATAAACAAGCTGTTGGCGATATGGCAGCACTTATCCGCTCTAAGAGAGCTCCTGAAGTTTACAAAGGAAAAGGTATTCGCTATGAAGGCGAATTTATCAGAAGAAAAGCTGGTAAAGCAGGTAAGAAATAATAGATAATGCCAGTATAAACCGTCTGTGCAAAACGTAAGTCGCAAATTGGTTTTGGTTGAAAGGAAAAACAAAATGATTAAAATTGCAAATAAAAAAGAAGCAACAAGAAAAAGACACTTAAGAGTTAGAAAGAAAATTTCAGGAACTCCTGAATGCCCAAGGCTCGCTGTTTATCGTAGTTTGAAACACATCTATGCTCAAATTATTGATGACACAAAACATGTGACTCTTGTTTCATCAAGCTCAAAAGTTAAAGAATTAGGTTTAACTCACGGCGGTAATCTTGAAGCAGCTGCAGCTGTTGGTAAAGATTTAGCTGAAAAAGCCCTAAAAGCTGGCATCAAATGCGTTGTATTTGATAGAGGCGGATTCTTATTCCACGGCAGAGTTAAAGCTTTGGCTGATGCTGTTATTGAAGCAGGTATTGAAATATAGTTCTTGTTTAGATAATTTAAAAACCCACTCGATTATTTGAGTGGGTTTTTGTATTTTAATTATTTTTCTGGCGATGTCTCAATGCCGTTTTCTTTAATCCATTCTGCGAATTTTCCAAACATTTCCTTAATGGCTTCAGCCATTTTTTCGCCCATTTCATCAGGGGCGTTATTTGGTCCCGTGGGTGGAGTTGGCCTTGGACCACCAGGGCCGTTGAGTATAATGTCGCCAAGCGGACCATTGAGCACGCCGCCAAAAGGTCCTTTATCAGGTGTGCGAGGCATTATTGAAGAAATGTTTTCGCTTTCGATTGACTCAAATGCTGTTTCAATTTTGCAATCTTCGTTTGTTTTATCAATGTTTAAATTATTTGCAGTTTGGGTTTTTGGTTTTTCAAGCCCTTGCGTGCTTGCAGTTGCTCCTCCTTTTAATAATCCTTGTAGATTACCATTGATTTGCGATGCCATGTCGCTCTCCTTTCTTTGTCTTGCGCAACTTGTTATTATAGTTATCGTGTTTTTCTCTTGATTCTTTATGGTTCTTTAATGAATGTGTTACATAAATTTACAAATTAAGTCTGTATAATACAAGAATACAAAACACTTATATTTCGTGTTTTGTATTCTGGCTTTCTTTTATAGTTTTCAATAAAGTCTTTTTTATTTGCTGTTTAAT
>JAFVOZ010000010.1 GCA_017505585.1 bacterium | reverse complement strand
TGAAGCTGAATTTATTCTATAACCTGTTGATAATCTCCCCATAGCCGTTGCCAGCCTGTCACTTGTTTTTGTCAGGTTATTTATGAGTATTAAGTTTTCTGAGCGAACCTTAATTGTCATTTAATACACTATTAGTGGTTTTTGGAAGTACTTGATACGGTTATCTAATAGTGGTGACTAATTAAAGTTTTGTATTTTGTTTTTCGGAATTTTTGGTTTAATCTACGCTAGATAAAATAAAAAATCATTAAAACGAAGTATTCAGCAAGCTCAAATTGCACAAAAAAACGAGGGCATATGCCCTCGTTTAATGCTTATTGTATTTACGAAACTATGACTCGCTTGAGAACTCAGCATCAATTACATCGTCATCTGCTGGTTTTTCTTCTTGTGTGCCAGCGTTATCTCCGCCTGCATTTTGCGCTTCAGATTCTTGTTGAACTTGAGCGTAAGCTGCTTGAGAAATAGCGTACATTGTTTGTTGAAGGTCTTCTGAGAGTTTTTTAATTTCTTCAAAAGGTTTATTTTCATCAAGCGCTTTCTTAAGAGTTTCTTTTTGTTCATTTAATTTAGTGGTGTCAGCTTCTGAAATTTTGCCTTCAAAATCTTTCACAATTTTATCAGCCGCACTAATCAAGCTTTGAGCAGTGTTTCTTACTTCTGCTTCTTCTTTTTTCTTCTTATCTTCTGCAGCATTTGCTTCTGCTTCTTTAACCATTTTATCGATATCGGATTCAGAAAGATTTGAAGAATTTGTGATTGTGATTTTTTGCTCTTTATTTGTTGCTTTATCTTTTGCTGTAACATTTACAATACCGTTTGCATCGATATCAAATGTTACTTCGATTTGTGGCATGCCTTTCATTGCTGGTGGAATACCGTCTAATCTAAACATACCAAGAGATTTGTTATCTCTTGCCATTGGTCTTTCACCTTGAAGAATATGAATATCAACCGCTGTTTGATTATCATCTGCAGTTGAGAATGTTTGTGATTTTGAAACAGGAATAGTTGTGTTTCTTGGAACAAGTTGAGTCATAACACCACCAAGTGTTTCAATACCAAGAGTAAGTGGTGTAACATCAAGTAAAACGATGTCTTTAACTTCGCCTGCTAAAATACCTGCTTGAATTGCAGCACCAACTGCAACAACTTCGTCTGGGTTCACTGTTTGGTTTGGTTCTTTGCCTGTATATTCTTTAACAAGTGCTTGAACAGCAGGAATACGAGTTGAACCACCAACAAGAACTACTTCGTTGATTTCAGATTTTGAAATACCGGCGTCACGAATTGCTTGTTCAACAGGGCTTTTGCAACGTTCAAGTAAATCTGCGGATAATTCTTCAAATTTAGCTCTTGAAAGTGTTAAGTCTAAGTGTTTTGGACCATTAGCATCAGCTGTGATGAATGGCAAATTGATTGAAGTTTCAAAAACTGAAGAAAGTTCGCATTTTGCTTTTTCTGCAGCTTCTTTAAGCCTTTGCATAGCTTGTTTATCGTTTCTCAAATCAATTGCTTCTTGTTTTTTAAATTCATCGCATAACCAATCAATGATTTTTTGGTCAAAATCGTCACCACCAAGGTGTGTGTCACCTGAAGTTGATAATACTTCGTGAACACCGTCACCAATTTCAAGAATTGATACGTCGAATGTACCGCCACCAAGGTCGAATACTAAAACTTTTTCTGGTTTATCTTTTTCAAGACCGTATGCAAGAGCAGCTGCAGTTGGCTCGTTGACGATACGAAGAACATCAAGCCCTGCAATTTTACCTGCGTCTTTTGTTGCTTGTCTTTGTGCGTCATTAAAGTAAGCAGGAACAGTAATAACAGCTGAAGTTACTTTTTCGCCAAGATAAGCACTTGCGTCATCTGCGAATTTTCTTAAAATCATTGCTGAAATTTCTTGCGGAGTATAGTCTTTTCCGTCAATATTTGTTTTAAAATCTTCACCCATTTTTCTTTTAATTGAGATGATTGTTTTATCTGGGTTCAAAATTGCTTGACGTTTTGCAAGTTGACCTACAAGTCTTTCGCCGTTTTTAGAAAACGCAACGATTGAAGGGGTTGTTCTTGAGCCTTCTGCGTTTGTAATAACGGTTGGTTTACCACCTTCCATAACTGCCATAACGGAGTTTGTTGTACCTAAGTCGATACCTATTGTTTTAGCCATTTTATTTCTCCTTAATATACTTTTTTGCTAATAACATAAATTTACCACTCAATTTTTAATTTAATGAAAAAATAAACAATTTATTAACATTTCATTTTTTGGTATAATAATTTTGACTTTGTCCTCGTAGTTCAGCAGGATAGAACGTCACCCTCCTAAGGTGAATGTCGGAGGTTCGAATCCTCTCGAGGACAGTTTATAACTATAAAACCCTCTTTTTTAGAGGGTTTTATTTTTTATACCAAGGTTTGAAATTTTGAATCTGTTTCAGCGAGTTTTCATAATCACCATCAAAAGTTAAACACCTATCATCAAGCACAAGCCAAGATAATTCTTTTATGTTTGTAATATCTGTAAAATAACTATCAAGTTTATTTTCTATAAGCCACTTTGAGGCAAGAAGTTTGTTTCTTGTTGTGTATAATTTTAATTCAAAATTTTCATTTAATTTTTCTAAAAATTCTTTTGCGCCTTGTTTTGGTTTTGGAATAAAATTTTTATCAAAACCACCTTGATATTCATTCAAAACACCGTCTAAGTCGATTAAAAGTATTTTTTTAAATTTTTTCATAACTTTCTCCTTGTATTTATTTGCTACCTAATAGGTGGTAGATAATTCTAATATAATACAACACAATAGGTGGTGTGAACAGGGACAAAACAAAACATCTTGAATTATATAAAATTCTTGGAAAGAATATTCAAACCTTGAGAAAATCTAAAGATCTTTCACAAGAAGAACTTGCATTTAGAGTAGGTACTGCAAGAAATTATCTTGGTTGTGTTGAAAGAGCAGAAAAGTTCCCTAGCCTTGCTTTTATTTTTGATATTAAAGATGCTCTAAATTGCAAAATAGAAGATTTATTCATTAATATCAATTAATGTTGTTTAAATTTCACACCAAAAAACTCCCCCATTCCTGAGAGAGTTTTTGAATTATTTATTTGCTTTAATTGCTTATCAACTATTTGTTAATTGCTGCGAATTGTTCAACTCTGCCTTCATACAAAGGAGCGAGTTTTGTTGATTGTTGAGGAAGCATTCCTTCTTCAACAGGCAAGTAAACTCTGTAATCAATTTCTGCAAAGCAATTATCAATTGATTCAATTTCTGCCAATTCAGCTTCGTTAATGCAACCTGCGTCAATCATATCAGCAATTTGCTCGAAACGTGCGACATGTTCTCTGAATCTATCTGTTGCATAGTCTTTAGCTTGCCATGTTGTAATTAAGAATGGCCAATCTGAGCTTTGAAGTAGCAAGTTTTCACGAGCTAATTGGTTCAATGCTCTCATAAGCAATGGATTATCTTTTGGTTGTTTTTCATATCTTGAAGCAATTTCGATAATTCTTTTTTCACAAGAGTGAATAATTGGCCACATCCATTCTGTTAAATGGTTTTGCCATACCCAGAAGTGTCCGCCTTGACCCCATGAAGATTCAGGAATTTGAATTGCTTCAACAGGTGGGTGAGCGCTTAGGTATTCGCCAGCTGTCATCATTTGAACTTCCGGAAGATATTGGTTGAATTTCTTAATAACTTGTTTAATAAATTCAACACCTTCGAACCACCAGTGTCCATAAAGTTCTGTGTCGAATGAAACCATAACAAGACCTTCTTTGCCACCGTTTGCCATTTTATAATCATTTAACAAGTGGTAGATTAAAGTTGTATAGTGGTCTGAATTTTCGTTTACTTTATTCATTGCAAGCACTGGGTCATAAAGCATTTTATCACCAAGGTCTGCAGTTTCTGAAGTAATTCTCCAATAGTGCATACCTGAGTTACAATCTTTTCTGTGGAATTCACGGAAACAACCATCCCCTGGATAACCATCAGCAGCAGACCAAACTTGGTATCCTGCTCTATCGTTTCTTCCCATAACCGCAACTTGCGCATCTGGAAGCCAGTATGCTGAATATGTGTCATAGCCTGTTTTTTCGCGGTTTGGAAGTGGGATGTATTCAATGTTACCGTAGCAGCCGATGCTTCTTCTGTTACCGATTGAATTTCCGCCTTCAATTACATGTGATTCTGTGAAGAAATATTCAATGTCATTGTTTTGAAGAGTTACTTCAACAGCAGGACGCCATTTCTTTTCACCGTCTTTTCCAACATATTCATAACCTTGACGGTAAGCACATTCAGGAAGCCAACAGCCTTTTGCTTTTTTACCGAAAAATCTTTTTGTTGTATCTGAACCAACTTTGAATTGAGCATTCAAGTTTGAATCAGTTGCAAGAAGCGGTGAAAAACCGTGTGTTGCACCTGATGTTGTAATTTCAATACAACCTAAATCTTGATATTTTTTAAAGTTTGCAATTAAATCTTTGCCAAATTTATTAATGAACAAATCTTTAATGTGTGTAAACCAATCAAAATAATATTTTGCAAGATATTTTAAGTGTTGACTGTGAGCAACTTCAGGGTCAGGATATCTTTCCAAATCTTCTGAAACTGCTTTGATTTGTCTATCTAAGTAATCAATAAACCCTTGTTTTAAGTGTTCATCGTTTAATTGTTCTGCAAGAATCAGTGTGATACCGACTGTTAATTTTGCTTTAATGCCTTCATCATACAATTCTGAAATCATGTTGATTAAAGGAACATAAGTTTCTGCCATACATTCATAAAGACATTCTTCTCCGAATGGCCACATACCTGCTTTTCTGTAGAAAGGCAAGTGAGAATGAAGCATGAATACAAATTGTCCAACCGAGTTTGTCATTTCTTTTCTCCATTTTCTAATTATATAAACCTTATAACACAAAAGAAGAAAAAATATAACCCAAAAGAATTACTCAACACGCATTAATTTTATTGTGAAAATTAGCATTATAAGTCTAAGTTAAAGATTGCTTGCACATTCGAAGTTTATTAAGTTTTGTAACAATTATTTTACATGTAAATATATTTGCAAAGAAAAAAAGCAATTCCGAAAGAAAAATTGTTTTTAATTAGTATATAGAGAGGCACTATTACATGGTTTCAGGCATTCCAACAAACACAAATTCAATAACATACGGAGCTCTAAAAGATAGAGTACCTCAAAATGTTAATGCTGTTTTGCCAACTAGTGTTCAAAATTTAAGCTCGCAAGACGTACAACAAGGTGTTCAAAGCACACCAACAGGCTCTGCGGCAAGCAGTATGTTTGAATTGTCCACTCGTGGAAAAGTGATGACAGGTGGTTTTTGGGCAGGCTTTATCGGGCTTTGCTCTCTATTAAACAAAAATTTCAGAAAAGAAGATTATAACCAAACAATTCTTGGAAAAATCGGCTCATTTGGTGACAAAGTTTCGGGCGGATTGGATAAAATTGGCGTTAATAAAGCGGCAGGCACATTCAGCAAAGGTAAAAATTGGATTCTTGAAAAATTACCTTTCCTTACAACGCCAACAAAAAATACGCTCGGTATGGCAAAAATGCAAGCTAACGGCATGATGGGATATCAAACTTCTGATATTATCGATATGATTACAAGAGGTCTTGAAAATAATACAGATGAAGTTGCTAAAGGCTTTGGTTTATCAGGTGATGACGCAATAAAAGCATTTAAAGACAACCTTGTCAAATTCAGAGATAATCCAAACGAACATTTAAAAGAAATTGATGACCTTGTTACCAAATTAAAAAGCGACAAACTAAAAAATGTTAAATTCTCAACAGGGGACGGCAAAAACATACTCACAAAACTTACAAGTAGAGTCTTCAAAAGAGAAGTTACCGGTATGGAAATGGCAAATAAAACCATTGGCGCAATGGGTGATAAATTTGTAAACAATACTGGCGCAAAAACAACTCTTGGTAAAAAATTAACATCCGGTTTCACAAAAGTTATTGAAGGCGGCACAAACGGTTATGCTGGTGGCAAAGTTATGATTGTTATCCAAGCATTGGTTTTTGCTCAAGCCATAGATAAAGCAATGAAAGCTCCAAAAGGTGAAAAATGGTCAACATTTGCAAATGAAATATCAAACGATTTTGGCGCATTCTTATTACTCCCATTGCAAATGAAACTTTCAAACACTGCAAACTCGATTAAATATATGGGTATGGGCAAAGGTATTGCTGCTCAAAAAGCAGCCGTTAAAGCATATAGAGATAAAATTGCTCATATCAACAAACAATTAGTGGATGCTGCAGGAGATGCGACAAAATATTCAAGAACTACTTATCTTAAAGAAGTTAAAGAAGCAAAACAATTATTAAAAGGTAACTCAAAATGGTATCATAAGCCGTTCAAAGCAATCGGCAGAGTATTATCTATGGGTCTTGATAATATTAAGCCTTACACAGCTGATTTAGGAACAGGCGGAAAAGCTGTTGCAAATGCTGGCAATTGGCTAAAACGTTTCGCAGGCGGCGCAGGTAGATTTGCAGTTGTACTGTTTGTAATTTCACCATTTATCGGAAAAATTGTGAGCAAAGTTTCAAGTGCAATATTTGGCAAAACTACAGAAATGAAAAAAGAAGAAGCCGAAGCAAAAGCTGCGAAAGAAGCAAAAAAACAAGCAAAGATGAACAAAAATACAGCAAGCGCAGAACTGACTGAAGCTGAAACAAACGAACTTAAAGCAAGGATGATGGGAAGCCCTGAATTTCTTCAAGCTATAGAAGGCAATGAGCAAGCACTAAATGCAATCGCGCAAAATCCAAGAGCTTTGCTTGAAACCCTAAGAGAATACGATGCTCAAAAAGCAGCTGCAACAGGACAAAACACAGCAAACGAAATTATGCAAAACCAAGCACTCTTAAATTCTCTTGGTATTCAAACGGCACAAGGTCAAACTCAAAACCAAAATGTAGCAATTCCTCAAGGACAAGCGCAAAATATGCCACCAAGCATATTAAACCAACAAGGTCAAAGCGGTGCACAAAACATTGGCGAACAAAATCTAAATATGCCGACAAATCAAATACCTGAAGGCGCAAATGTAAACAACATTAACACGACTACTCCTGCAAACAATACAGCCCCTGCTAATATTGATAATTACACTTACATTCCGTCGAGCGAAGGTTATAAAAACCCAAATACACTAACAGCTGAGCAAAGCGCAAAAGTTGCACAAGCAATGCAAATGGCAGATGAAGTCGAAGCTCAAGCAATGAAATGTTTATAATTTCTATATATCAAGTTCTTTAGGTGAAGGAAGCCCTGCTGAAACTTCAGCAATGACTTTTGAAATTTCAAATCCTGATACGACAACCTCAAGAATTAATTGAGAATTTATTAACACGCAATCGCTAAATTGCATTTCATCCATATCAAGAATTTCAAATTCAATAAAATCCTCGCCTACATATTTTATTCTGCCGAACTCCTCATCTGTCGCCCAACGTAAATATACAATAGCTCTCTCGAAAGCTTTTAATTTATGTATCATCCTCATAATTTACATGATATTATTATTTTATTAGTTGTCAACTTGCACCGAGGGAAGAATGAAAATAAGCTCAAATACTATATATGAAGCAATTTATAATCTTATTGAGCAAGCAAATATCATGCTTCCTGAAAAAATTTACAATAAAATTAAATCTTCCAATATCGATGAAAATAAAAAGAATTTAATTCTCGAAAATGCAAAAATTGCATTCGATAACAAAAGACCTTTATGCCAAGACACAGGACAAGTCACAATATTTTTTGAGATAGGTCAAAATGTAAATGTTGAAGGTGAATTTATAGAAGATGTTATAAACAAAGCGGTTGAAGATTGTTACAGAGAAAAATTTTACAGAAAATCAACTTGCAAAGACGCACTATTCGATAGGAACAATAACGGGAAAAATACTCCCGCAATAGTCCACTTTGATTTTATTAAAGAGGATAAAATAAACATTTTGGTTGCACTAAAAGGTGGCGGAGCAGAAAACATGAGTAATTTAAAAATGTTTTCGCCAACAAGCTCTAAAGAAGAAATTTTTAATTATGTGCAAAATGTTGCAAACAACGCAGTAAAAAACTCATGTCCCCCTATATCAATTGGGATAGGAATAGGAGGCACAATCGAAAAATGCGCATACCTTGCAAAACGCGCGCTATATTTTGGAGAAGAAGTTGACCTTAAAATAGACAATGTTTTTGAAGTTAAAATGCTGACATCTGAAACACACATCGCTTCACTTCCGGTTTGCGTTAACATTAACTGCCACAGCGCAAGATATGCAAGCGCAACAATAACAAACAACAAAATAAAATATGACACAAAGCCATATAAATTCGAAGAAGTTAAAACAGAAGCAAGTGGCAAAAAAATCAGCACAAATGAAACTCAAATGATTGAAAACTTGCAAAAAGGCGAGCAAATTTTGCTTTCAGGAACAATTTACACGGCAAGAGATATGGCACACAAAAAATTAATTGAAACAATGGAAAATGGCGAAAAGTTACCATTTGAAATTGAAAATTCAATTATTTTCTACGCTGGGCCTTGTCCTAAAAATGAAAATGAAGTTATCGGACCAATTGGCCCTACAACATCATCAAGAATGGACAAATACGCCCCAAGATTATTCGAAAAAGGCGTTCTCGCCTCAATCGGGAAAGGCGAAAGAGGCATCCAAAACGGCATTTATTTTGAAGCGATAGGCGGAATTGCAAGTTATATGCAAAGGTGCGTGACAAAATGCGAAATTGTTGCATACGAAGAATTCGGACCTGAAGCAATTTATAAATTAACGATTAAAGATTTGCCACTAACTGTAAAATAGGAATATAATTTCAGAAAAAGAGGGAAGAAAATGGAACTTGATACAATTTTAATCCACGGTGGTTGGAGAAACGAAAAAGAAACAGGGGCTTGCGCCACCCCGATATACCAAACATCTGCTTTTTCATTTGAAAACACGGCACATGCCGCAGCACTATTTGACGGAAGCCAAACTGGAAATATTTACACAAGAATAATGAATCCAACAACAGATGTTTTTGAAAAAAGAATGGCACTTTTAGAAGGCGGTGTTGGCGCACTTGCGACATCAAGCGGCATGAGCGCAGTACTTGTAACCGTTCTTACACTTTGCCAAGCAGGAGATGAAATTGTATCTTCAAGCGCGCTATACGGCGGAACATTTAATTTATTTTCCGTAACTCTCAAAACATTTGGCATTAAAGTTAATTTTATAGATTCAAATAACCCTAAAGATTTTGAAGCTGCAATTACTGACAAAACAAAATTTGTTTACGCTGAAACTCTTGCGAACCCAAAACTTATTATGGCAGACCTTGAAGCGTTAGCTGATGTTGCACACAGACACAACATCCCATTTGTAGTGGATTCAACGGTTACACCTCCACCACTTTTAAAACCAATTGAATTTGGTGCGGATATCGTAATTCATAGCGCAACAAAATTCATTGGCGGACACGGCACATCAATTGCAGGTGTTGTTGTAGATAGCGGTAAATTCGATTGGAAAAAATCTGGGAAATTTGAAGATTTAGGCGCAAATTCACCATACGGAAACGATGCACCTTTTATTGTCAAAGCTCGTGCAGCAATTTTAAGAGATACAGGTTGTGCCATCAGCCCATTTAACGCATTTATGCTAATTCAAGGTATGCAAACACTTTCTCTCAGAATGGAAAAACACTGCTCAAATGCAATTAAGGTTGCCGAATTTTTAAAAAATTCCGAATATGTTGAATGGATAAATTATCCGACTTATTCAGATGACCCGAATTTCAAAAAATATTTGAAAAATGGTTATGGCGCAATGATAGGTTTTGGAATTAAAGGCGGAATTGAAGCAGGTGCTAAATTTATTGATAATGTGAAACTTTTAACACACATTGCAAACTTGGGCGACACAAAAACTCTTGTTATTCACCCAGCTTCAACCACTCACCAACAGTTAAAACCACAAGAGCGAATTGAAGCGGGCGCAACTGATGATTTCATCAGACTTTGCGTTGGAATTGAAGATGCAAAAGATATTATTGCAGATATGGAACAAGCATTAAAAGCGGCTTGTTCATAATAATTTAAGCTAATTTTAAATTTTAAAGACTAACTCAAATAACAAAAAGAGTTAGTCTTTTTTAATTCCCAAAATTACCCAATTTGCTAATTGAGAATGAACGATGAAACAGGTTAAATATAATTAATCTTTTTCATACTTCCAGCTATTCTTAATTCCAAACAACGAGGCTTAACGCCTCTTTTTTTTGCGAGCGTAGTTAAAATCGTAGTGCGACCGCACTAGATTTTAACAAGCGAGTCTATGGTGTGTGAGCACATGCACGGCTGTGATGAACAGGCGGGCTTGTGCGAAACCGTACCCGAAAGAAGCTCGAATTTTAGCGCGACTGCGCTTAATGAGAGCGAGCGAGTCTATGGTGTGTGAGCACATGCACGGCTGTGATGAACAGGCGGGCTTGTGCGAAACCGTACC